>NZ_QJOT01000003.1:0-441985 GCF_013393165.1 Paenibacillus sp. 79R4
CTCCGCTCCTCTACCCCTAGCTTCATCCAACCTTCTCGGTGCTGAAAACCGGAATGTTTGAACCTTTATTGAACTAGGAAGTTCAAAATTCCGCCTTTGGAATTTTAGGATTCGATGTGAACTCCGATGGTCTTCGTACCCAGTTCAATCGTCTCCGACCCCGCCGGCTTGCCGAACGACACATCGGTGATCAATACATTCCCACGAAGCACATGTTCAAAAGCGACGATCGCTGCCTTCAGCTCATCATCCACATCCAGCGTCAAATGAACTCTCTTCTCAATCGGCAGGTCCAGCTTCTTCCGTGTATCCTGAACAGCACGTACAACCTCGCGTACCCATCCCTCTTGCTCAAGTTCTGCAGTAATGTCCGTGTTTAGCGCTACGGTCAACCCATAGCCTGATGCAGAAGCAAAACCTGATTTCGCTTGCTTCTCGACAAGCAATTCCTCGGAAGTAATATGAAGCTCCTCACCTTCAGGAGAAGTAATATTCATATAACCATCCGTAACGATCTGACGCGTCTGATCAGCAGCCAGATTCTTAAGATGATTCTGCAGGAAGCCGATGTTCTTGCCATATTTCTTGCCGGCAACGCGGAGATTCATCTTAAGTGTAAAGTCAACAAATCCGCTGTCGCTATGCTCAACTTCGATCTGCTTCACATTGATCTCATCTTTGATGATCTCTTCGTACTCGGCAAGCGCGAAATCACGATTTATAGAAACAATCAAGCTAGAAAGCGGTTGACGCGTCTTGATCCCCGTCTCATTGCGGACGTTACGTGCCAACTCGACGATCTGCCGCGCGGTCTCCATATCCTGCTCCAGCGCCTCATCGATCATCGCTTCGTCACAAGCTGGATAATCAGCAAGATGCACGCTCTCTCCACCGCCCAGATTTGTGAAGATGTCCTCAGCCAGCATCGGTGTGAATGGAGCCATCAGCTTGGACAAGGTCAACAGCACATGAGTCAAAGTCTGATAAGCCGACAATTTGTCTTCCCCGAGTCCGCTGCCCCAGAAGCGATCGCGCGAGCGGCGGATATACCAGTTGCTAAGCTCATCGATGAAGTTTTCAATCGCTTTTGACGTATTCACAAAATCGTTAACGGCAACCCCTTTGTCCACGAGACGAATCAAGCTGTTCAATCTGGACAGAACCCAGCGATCCAGCTTGTTGCTGGACGGACGGTAAAGATGCTCCTCCGGCTTGTATCCATCAATACCGGCATAAAGAGTCAGGAATGCATGGGTATTAACAAGCGTATCCACCACTTTGGACTTGGCTTCGGCTACAATCCCTTTGGAGAAGCGCTTATTATTCCATGGTGCGCTATCGGACAGCAGCGACCAGCGGAAAGCATCTGTCCCCAGCTCATTAATGATCTCCCAAGGATTAATCACATTCCCCTTCGATTTCGACATCTTCAAGCCATTTTCATCAAGGACAAGCCCTGTAGCGATGACTGATTTATACGGCGCTTTGCCGGTGAACAGGGTCGACACGGCCAACAGGCTGTAGAACCAGCCACGCGTCTGGTCAATGCCTTCACAGATCATATCCGCCGGGAATTGGCTGGCGAAAGTCTCCTCATTTTCAAACGGATAATGATGCTGGGCAAATGGCATGGAGCCGCTGTCGAACCAAACGTCAATAACTTCCGATGTCCGTTCCATAACGCCGCCTTGACAATGCGGGCAGCTTACCTTCACTTCATCCACATATGGCTTATGAAGCTCCAGGTTCTCGCTAACTTGCCCCACGGCATGAGCACGCAGTTCAGCAAGACTATGCGGAGCAAATTGACCGCCACAATCCGGGCAGACCCAAACATTCAGCGGCGTTCCCCAATAACGGTTGCGGCTGATATTCCAATCGACCAATTCCTCGAGGAATTTGCCGAAGCGCCCGTCACGGATATGCTCAGGATACCATTGCACCGTGTTGTTATTAGCGATCAGCTGATCTTTGACCGCGGTCGTCTCAATGAACCAGCTCTCCATCGCATAATAGAGCAATGGGGATTTACAGCGCCAGCAGAACGGGTAGCTGTGCTCATACTTCTCCTTGCTGTAGAGCAGCCCTTTCTCTGACAGGGTTTTGACGATATCCAGATCACAATCCTTAACGAAGCGTCCGGCGAAATCGCTCACGGTATCTGTGTAACGTCCCTGACCGTTCACTACACTAACGAAGCTAATACCGTTCTCACGGCAGGTCCGATAGTCATCCTCACCGTGAGCGGGAGCCATGTGGACGATACCTGTACCGCTAGTATCGGTAACATAAGAAGCACCGACGATGACATTGATTTTGTCAGCCTGAATATAAGAGAATGGCGGTGTATAGGTTTTTCCCACCAAATCGCTTCCCTTAAGGCTTGATACAATACTGTAGTCGCCTTTCATGACTTTCTCTACGAGGTTCTTGGCAACAATATATACTCCATCCTCCTGCTGCACCCGTACATATTCCATCTCGGGATTCACCGCCAGAGCAACATGTGCTGGCAAAGTCCATGGCGTTGTCGTCCAAGCGAGCACATAATCACCACTGTCATCCAGCTTGAATTTGGCTGTGGCGCTCAGATCCTTTACATCCTCATAGCCTTGGGCCACTTCATGGGAGCTCAGTGTCGTCTGACAGCAAGGGCAATAAGGGCTGACGCGATGTCCCCGGTAGAGCAAGCCTTTCTCGTGAATCGTGGCCAGGATATTCCACACGCTCTCGATATAGTTATTTTCCAGCGTAATGTATGGATGATCCAGATCGGTCCAATAAGCGATAGCTTCGGTAAATTCGCGCCATTGCTTCTCATAGCCGAACACGCTATCCTTACATTTCTTCACAAATTCCTCGACACCATAATTTTCGATCTCCTGCTTGCCGGAAATGCCAAGCTCCTTCTCCACGCCAAGCTCGACCGGCAGTCCGTGTGTATCCCAGCCCGCTTTACGAACGACGCGGTATCCCTTCATCGTCTGATATCTGCCGATAAAGTCCTTGATAACCCGTCCGAGCACATGACCAATATGCGGCAGTCCATTTGCGGTGGGAGGCCCCTCGAACAAAACATAGTTTGGGCGGTCAGCACGATTTTCGATACTTCGCTTGAACGTATCCTCCTTCGTCCACTTATTCAAGATGCGCAAATCGCGATTGCGCGCTCCTTCTTTGACATCTACTTTTTGCATCGTAATCTTTCTTCCCTTCTTCATGGAAAATAAAAAAAAGCCCCGCCCCAAAAAGGGACGAGACTCTATCTCGCGTTACCACCCTTGTTCCATAATGCCAACGTTCGCACGAATTCCTTCCTGCGCCCGGGCCTATGACACTCAGCTCCATACATGCATATGGGTTCGGTATAACGGCCGACCGCCGGCAAAGGCTTACTTTCTAAAATTCTACTTCAGCCCTGCTTCTCCGGGAGGATATTCCGCCTGCGTCCTGAACATTGGCTCTCAGCCTACGCCAACTCTCTGCAGATCAAATACGCAACGTACTTGTTCCCATCATCAAATGTCTGATTCAATTGGTGTGCAGCAGCTGCACAATATGATATTATATATAACTTATTGTCATTCGGATGTCAACCTGCCAGGCATACAGAATACGCAGATTCAACTGAACGACTCCTAGTAGATTTCCTTGGCTTCACGTTCACGCTCTCGCTCCCGTTCACCTTCATATGAACGTTCCAGCTCGCGAGTCTCTAACGTATCCCAACCATCCCCGCTTAACAGATCGAGTTGAGCTTCTACCAGAGTGCGGAATCTTGCCCGATAGATGGAGGCCTGCTTCTTCAGCTCTTCTACTTCCATTGCGATCCTGCGAGACTTCGCCAATGCTTCATTCACGATCCGGTCAGCGTTCTTCTCCGCTTCCTTCACGATAAGCTGCGATTCCTTCTTGGCATTATTCTTCACTTCATCGGCCGCTTCCTGAGCGACGATAATCGTCTTGCTCAGCGTCTCCTCGATGTTGGCAAAATGATTAAGCTTATCTTGCATCGAGAGCAGCTGGTTGTGAAGCTCTTTATTCTCTCTAATTACAATTTCATAATCTTTAATGACCTGATCCAGAAATTCATTAACTTCATCCTCATCATAACCGCGAATCCGTCTGGAAAACTCCTTGTTATGTATATCCAGCGGTGTTAATGGCATAACCGCACCTCCTATAGAATTCGATCCCTTCCTCTTCGGAAAGACGCTTGCTTTATATAATATACAATCGGACAAATCATTTTCTGGGTTTAGACAATTTCGACAACAATCCCCGATCTCCTGCTAGCGAGTCACACAAATTTGCCAATTTTCACACGAAGTCTGCCTTTTTTTGTCACTCCGTCTGCCTCCAATACTTTGAAACGGCCAAATCCTTGCAGCGCGACAATATCGCCGGCCTTTAAAGGAGCCGAAGGATCCTCCTCGGTCTTCCAGTTCACCCGGCAGCGGCCAGCCTTGATGGGCACCAGTATTTTACTGCGGCTCAAACGAAATACATCACTGACGATTCCATCGAGACGCAATGAAGCAACGGTCAGATCCATCTCCTGCAGTTCAGCATTCACGGGCTTTAGCGCTGACAGATCCATCACTTCAGTCATAACTCCAATCCGGTGCACCTGGCGCAAATGAAGATCAAGATAGTCGACGATCTCTTCCGTTACGACGACCTGACAGCCGTCTTCATGCACCTGGATATCCCCGATTTTATCCCGTTTAAGTCCCAGACCAAGGATAGCGCCCAGGTAATCACCATGCTGCAGGGTTATAAATTTCTGATCGCCTGAAGTGATGTTAAGCACCTTCATCTTCATTGGCTCATGCTCCAGCTCCCTATAATCCGGAGCTATGAAGGCGCGGCACCTCTCCGCGCCTTCATAGCCGCCATCTATCCGCACAGCGACATCCGGATGGCGATTGGCCAATGACTCCAATATAAAACATTGCCGCGGATCCAAAAAGTCAGTCAGCTTGACTTCATGGTATTCCCCGGCATTAACGACCCATTCGGAGGCGCGATCGACAAATTGGCGCTCCTCTGGCTTGAAATGCTCATAAACTTCGATCTTCATTGGCGCCACTACCCAACGAACACATAGTTGAGTACACTGGTTAGTCCTACGGCCGCCAGACGAAGCACAAACAAGGCAACAATCGGGGAAATATCAATCATCCCCATAATCGGGGGAATAAATCTGCGGAAAGGAGCCAGGAACGGCTCTACTAATTTCCCCAGCAATTCACCGATAAAGCTATCACGAGCATTAGGAAGCCAGGACATCAAAATGTACACAAAAATCATAGTGAAATAAATATTATACGCTATCCATACAACGTTATTGATTGCTACTGAAGACAAGCTGTCATCACCTCGTTATTCTGTTATAGTCTATTTCCTCAGATAGTATCTCAGTAATCGCTCCCTGAATTTCAACAGTATCTGGCGTACACAAGAAAATATTGCCGCCTATCTTTGAAATACTGCCGCTCAAGGCATAGATGGTACCACTGAGAAAATCGATGATCCGCATGGCCTGATCGTTACGGACGCGCTGCAAATTAACAACGACAGAGCGGTGAGACCGCAAATGATCGGCAATTTCCTGCGCTTCGTCATAAGATCTTGGTTCATACAGTACCATTTTCACATTTTTTTGCGAATGGATGCTAACCACGTTATTTCCTCTCTGATTCTTACGGGTTTCAAAGCTGGGGGTTTCATACTCAGGCTCTTCCAACTGAGAAATTCCTTCGCGTTCCACAATTTCTTCTTCTTCCTGGAGTCCTAAGAAATTCATAAATCGATTCATAACTCCCATTATTCTTCCTCCCCTTTCCCCACTAAAATAGTACCGAGGCGTACCCAGGTTGCTCCCTCTTCAATCGCTATTTCAAAATCACCTGACATTCCCATCGATAGTTCAGTCATCGGCTCACGTGTAACCTTCTTAGTATTAAGCTCATCGCGCAATTCACGAAGCCTGCGAAATACGGGCCGGGTCAGTTCCGGATCTTCCTCAACAGGAGCCATCGTCATAAGCCCGATGACCTTAATGTGAGGATATCTTTCCATTTCCTGCAGAAAAGCCTCGACCTCGCCAGGTTCAAGCCCTTGCTTAGTAGATTCTCCTGATACATTCACTTGTACAAAAGCGAGCACTTCTATGCCGCTTGCTGCCGCCCGCTTGTCCACTTCCTCTGCCAGCGAAATCCGGTCCAAAGAATGGATATATTTAAATTTGCCTACGACATCCTTAACCTTTCTGCTTTGCAGGTGGCCGATAAAATGCCATGTTCCCCGGCCTTGCAGGGCTTCCCATTTGGGGATCGCATTCTGCGGACGATTCTCTCCAATATGGAGAATCCCATGGTCAAGCACGGTTTGTGTCATCTCAACTGACACATATTTGGTTACGGCGACGATATTTACGTCGTTGCGGTTGTGTCCACTGCGGTCGCAGGCCGCTTTGATGCGTTCTTCTACATGCTGTATCCGATCTTGAAGTGACAAGAAAGGATCACCTCTCTTTCATGCCAATCCAACTCGCCATTCTCCCCGTTATCCCTTGATCCTTGCGATAAGAAAAGAATTTATCATGATGACAGCTCGTACACCATGATGTACATTCGATATGAGTCGGCAATATTCCTGCTTTTATCATAATGATTCGATTCAATTCTTTCAAGTTCAGCATGAACTTTCCTTCATTTTGTGATGTATGGGCCACATCTGTAATCAATCCGGACGCCCCGATCTCTCCAAGCGTCTCCCTGACCCTGGCCATTACCACGTCATCAACCTCGTAACAGCATTCCCCAATGCTGGGACCAATAGCCGCATGAATATCGTTCACAGCAGAGCCGAACTCACTCTTCATCGTGCCGATCACGGCTTCAGCAATACGCAATACCGTTCCCTTCCAGCCTGCATGGGCAAGCGCCACAGCCCGCTTGACGGGATCGATAAAATATAGCGGAACACAGTCTGCATAAAAAGACGTCAAAAGAATTCCTGGGACATTTGTAACGAGTCCGTCACAATCCTGCAAGGCACCTGCCAGGTCTCGATAGCCCTTCCCACGATCGTCTGCGCGCACCACAGCCACTCGATTCCCATGCACCTGCTGCCCACAGGTCCAAGACTCCGCTTCAAATCCAAGCGATTCGGCAAGTAAGCTCCGGTTCTGCAGGACCGCCTCCGGATCGTCATTAACGTGAAGGGCCAAATTAAGACTATCATAAGGGGCTTTACTTACCCCGCCGTGTCTTCCGCTAAAGCCCGCGCTCAAATCGGGCATCCTGAGCTGCCAGGAATGCAGCTCGTATCTCTCGGGTTGTTGTCCATTATCGTTGCTGATATATGGTTCCATCATTCATCCCCTCACTCATCTCATACCCATATTTAGAGGTTATTCAAAAAACCGCCTTTGATCTCGATGTAATGCCGATAGCTTATTCGACATCGAATCTTGAATTCAGCCGGGCCTTCCGGTACTCTCGTACAAACTACGTACGCTCCGTTCCTCTGCCCCTGGCTTTATCCAACCTTCTCGGTGCTGAAAACCGGCTTTTTGATACACGCACACTATTAGACTATTACAGTGTAACATAATTAGACACTCCCCGGCTCAAAACAAAGCCGCAGCGGTTAGCTGCGGCGCTCGGCTCTTCCGTCCCGTTCGATATAGACGGTTGTCTCATACTGCTGTTGAACTTTAGGCTCTCGCAATTCATCCATTTTCACCAATACGACATCCGCCCCGATCTTGACGATGTTCTTCCATGGAATAACAAGATCGGCGCCTCCTCCGAATATGCCCATGAACTTCGTGTTAACAGGGATTACGATCGCCTCAATGATCCCCTGGCGAAGATCAAGCTCCAGGTCACTAATATGACCCAGTCTCTTCCCGTCAATCACATTGATAACTTCCTTCGTCTGAAAGTCGGAGATCTTCATACTCGCCCTCACTACATTTTCCATACTGCCTGCGCCCCCTCGCCACAGCCTCTCGCTCCTATATCATATGAGCCGGACGTGCAGAAAAGCACTGCCCATAATGATGTACAAGCCGCAAAATAGAAAAGACCCCTTGTACAACAGGGGTCTTATTACATAAGTTAAGACTTTACATGCTTCTGCATTTGTAAGATGGCGGATTTCTCCAGTCTCGATACTTGGGCCTGTGAGATTCCGATCTCATCAGCTACCTCCATCTGTGTCTTGCCTTCAAAGAAGCGCATCGACAGAATCATCTTCTCGCGATTGCCTAGCCGCTGCATCGCTTCGCGCAGGGCGATCTCCTCAATCCATGATACATCCTTGTTCCGATCGTCGCTAATCTGGTCCATCACATAGATCGGGTCGCCCCCATCATGATAGATGGGCTCGAACAATGAGACGGGGTCCTGAATCGCATCAAGTGCAAACACAACATCTTCCTTAGGTAATCCGAGTGCTTCGGATATTTCAAATATCGTCGGTTCACGTGAATTCTGGTTCGTTAGGCTATCCCGCATCTGCAGCGCCTTGTAGGCGATGTCACGCAGGCTGCGCGATACACGGATCGGATTGTTGTCGCGCAGATAGCGGCGAATCTCACCGATAATCATCGGCACAGCATAGGTTGAGAATTTGACGTTCTGCGATAAATCAAAATTATCGATGGCTTTCATAAGTCCGATGCAGCCGACTTGAAACAGATCGTCTACATACTCCCCCCGATTGTTGAAACGCTGGATGACACTCAGCACGAGTCTGAGGTTGCCATTCACTAACTTTTCTCTGGCTGATCTTACGTGATCCTGCTGTAAAGAGTGGAACAATTCACGCATTTCCGCGTTGGTTAGAACGGGCAATTTTGCGGTATCCACACCGCAAATCTCGACTTTGTTACGGGTCATCGTGTCTTACCTCCCAAGGAGAAACATTAATGATAAGTATCTCCTTGGACTGTATTTTTATTCCTCCTCCGGAAGGAGAAGCTTAACCTCGGGATGCCCCCTTTGAGCTATACCATTTTGTTAAATTCCTTACGCAGCCGCTTAATAATGCGCTTCTCCAGCCTCGAAATATAGGACTGGGAGATGCCCAAAAGATCAGCAACATCCTTCTGCGTCTTCTCATCGCCATCTACCAGACCAAATCTCAGCTCCATAATCATCCTCTCCCGGTCGCTCAGTTTATCAAGCGCCTTATGAAGCAGCTTGCGGTCTACCTGCTCTTCGATGTTTCGATAGATCGTATCATTCTCCGTACCGAGCACATCCGACAAGAGCAGCTCGTTGCCGTCCCAGTCGATATTCAGCGGTTCATCGAAAGACACCTCCGTACGGATCTTGCTATTGCGGCGCAAATACATTAATATTTCATTCTCAATACAGCGAGAGGCATAGGTAGCTAGCTTTATCTTCTTCTCTGGATCAAACGTATTGACCGCTTTGATTAATCCAATCGCCCCGATCGAGACAAGATCTTCAATGTTAATACCTGTATTCTCAAACTTTCTGGCAATATAGACAACAAGCCGCAGGTTGCGTTCGATCAGCATCGATCTAATCGCCGAATCCCCTGAAGGGAGACGTTCCAATAAGTACTCCTCTTCCTCACGCGTCAATGGAGGTGGCAGAGCTTCGCTTCCACCGATGTAATAGATTTCTTCACTCTTGAGTCCTAGTATAAATAACATCCGATAGTACTGCAGCTGCAAGATCAACTTCCACTTTACACGCATGTTCCTGATCCTCCCATGTACCGTTCCTGTTTTAGCCGGCAGAATTCGTCCTCCTATCATCCGGCCCTGCCGCCTTAACCGGACTTTCACCGCTTTCCTTGCCTTCCGTTAGTGCCGGATGAATGATCGCCCGGTACACCCCGTCGGAAGATAGAACTCCTCCGTCCAGACCAATAAGAACCCGGGTCGTTATAACCTTGTTCCCCTCTGTAATCACACAGACTTCATCGGGCTTCAATGCGATCATAAACTGTGTCCCTTTGCCAACTGCACGATAAGGGATAAGACGCAATCGATCACGCCATAAGAACGCTTCATCATCACTCCAGGTGAGAATAAGGTTGTCCGCATTCTCCATACTCCATCTGCTGCCCGATGTGTCCGGCAAATATTGCTCCCAGAGCGAGGTCTCCATCACCATAACCGGCAGACGACTAAAGGGGTCATTAAGCTGGTTGCCGGTATCGATCAGCCCTGTGCAACGAATCGTTACATCATCAATTCTTACAGCGACTTCCGCTAGACAGGTATCGATCCGTTCCAATCTGCGGCGAGCGGACATCACTCCTCGGAACCACAGCAACACCGCGATGAAGGCGATAATCATGAATAACGTTCCTACCTTCAGCGAGAAGCTAAGTCCCCCTGAAGCGGAGTACCAAATCCCATTGAACACCTCACCATAGCTTTGCAGCAAATAGTGAATTCCCAATATTCCCCCGGCTGCTGCGAAATTGACCATGTAGAAGGCCCCCAAATTTCGCAAATAGGATTGCAAGCTTACGAAGCCGAAGGCAATCCATAACATAACGACCGAGAATAGAAACTTCACCAGGAAGGTATAGAGAAATGATAGTTCCGGCAAGAACATCATAACGACATAAGCAGCCCCAAATGCAGCCGAAGCCGCGAGCCGCCAGAACACGATTTTTTGTTTTCTCATCCAGGCAGTGACGAGAAGCAGACTCGCATCGATTAGCAGATTGAGCAAAAATATTAAATCGATGTATACAACCAGTCCCCTTCACCTGCCCATTCCCCATCTACTAAAGCAGTTCATCAAGTCAGCTCTTGCAGGCCCAAGCTCAATCCGGCTGAAGCGTTCCGGAAAACGCATAATTGAAAGAATAAGCTTCGATCTGAAGACCGCCCTTTATGAGCTCCCTATTTGAAGAGGTTGTTCATAAAAGTAGCTTTAGACACTATGAGATAAGTCAGAAAGTGCAGTGCAATAACGTACATTCAGAAGCTGTAATGAGCACCTCCAACACGTAGATGGTTAACAGTATATAGGCATCTATCTGTGAAGTCTGTCTAAAATTGAATGAAAGTTCGCACTAATTTTGTCGAGCCCATCGATCCGCTAGATTTTGCCGCGACACAGCAATAAAAGAGGCGGTTTTATATACGTTACCAAGTTTCGATAATTAAAGCTTCTCTTCTTAATTGAATATCGAAGCCTTTTGACTCTTACCTTGATCTTTTTAGTTCGACATCTATAGAATGAAAATAAAAAAAGACCCTATCCACTTTAAAAAGGGATAAGGTCTTTGGGGAAGACTTATTATTCAGGTTAGCTACTCCTTGCGGGAGCGATTGCGAAGGAATGTCGGAATATCCAATTGATCCGAGTTGTTCTGGTGTCCGAATGGACGAAGCGCATTGTTCGAACGGTTCTCCTGCACCTCAGAGACATTGCCGGCCGGATTCACGCGTCCCGGATTCGCAGCAGGTTTGCTCTCGAAGCCTGTTGCGATAACCGTTACTTTAATCTCTTCCTTCAAGCTTTCATCGATAATAGCACCAAAGATCATATTCACTTCTGGATCTGAAGCAGAGATAACGATCTCGGCCGCTTCATTAACCTCATACAGGGACAGGTTGGAACCGCCTGTAATATTCATAATAACGCCACGGGCGCCCTCGATTGAGGTTTCCAGCAGCGGGCTCATAATCGCCTTGCGCGCAGCTTCAGCCGCACGGTTCTCGCCTGTAGCCAGACCGATCCCCATCAGCGCTGATCCACGCTCCGTCATAATCGTCTTCACGTCAGCGAAGTCAAGGTTGATCAAGCCTGGTACAGCGATCAGGTCAGAGATGCCCTGTACCGCTTGACGCAATACATTATCAGCCTCGCGGAACGCTTCCAGCATTGGAGTCTTCTTGTCGACGATCTCGAGAAGGCGGTCGTTTGGAATAACGATCAGCGTGTCTACCTTCTCTTTTAAAGCTTCGATTCCCGTCTCAGCATGCGAGGAACGCTTGCGTCCTTCGAAGGTAAACGGACGAGTCACGACGCCAACGGTCAGTGCGCCGCACTCCTTGGCAATCTCAGCGATCACAGGAGCTGCACCAGTACCGGTACCTCCGCCCATCCCCGCTGTAACGAACACCATATCGGCGCCCTTCAAAGTATTAGCAATCAAATCACGGGATTCTTCCGCAGCCTTTTTGCCTACTTCCGGGTTGGCTCCAGCGCCAAGACCACGCGTCAGCTTATCCCCAATCTGCAATTTATGCTCGGATTTAGCCAAATGCAAGGCTTGGGCGTCCGTATTCACAGTAATGAATTCTACGCCCTGCACTCCATTCTCGATCATTCGGTTCACAGCGTTGCTGCCGCCGCCGCCTACACCGATGACTTTAATTTGAGCCAAGCTCTCCATTTCAAAATCAAATTCTAACATACTCTTCCATCTCCCCCTCATTGTGCATGGATGGCTCGTCCAATCCTCTGAACCAATTATATGAATTCACTAAATAGGTTTTTCAAACGTTCCATAATCCCTGTCTTCCGTGTTGCTTCCTGCGCGGATACAGGTTTAGTGCGGTTTGTAACTTTCTTAGGGCTTGCATTGCTGCGAATGCGAATATTCTTGATGACTTTATAGAGAATTCCGACACCACCCGTAAAGCCTGGATCCCGAACACCGATATAATCGGGTACAGCAATCCGCACAGAGGTCGACAATTCGTCCTGAGCAACCTTTAGCAAGCCTGGCATCGATGACGTGCCACCCGTAAGAATGTATCCTCCGGGCATATCGCTATATCCGAGTCGCCTTACTTCATCACGAATTAATTGAAAAATTTCTTGTACCCTAGGCTCGGCGATCGCGGCAAGATCCTCCTGTGTGAATTCCTTGTCCACATTGCTGCCGATCCTCGTTACTTTAAACGTGATGTCTGGCGCGGCATCTTCAATCGAGGCACAACCGTACTTCAGCTTAACCTTCTCCGCCTGATCCGTCAGTGTGCGGAGTCCGTAAGCAATATCATTTGTTATAAATTCTCCCCCAATCGGAAGCGTGGATGTCGCAACGATCGTGCCGCCTTCAAACACAGCGATCGTTGTGGACCCGGCACCGATGTCTACCAGCACAGAGCCCATCGTTTTCTCGTCTTTGGATAAAGCAAGTTGACCGGCCCCCAGGGACAGCAATACTAGATCGTGAATTTTCAGTCCCGCCTTCTCGACACAGCGAAGCAAATTATGTATCGCTGTCTTGCTACCGGTAATAATCGTAGCTTCTACCTCAAGGCGAACGCCAATCATTCCACGTGGATCTTTAATTTCTTCCAGACCGTCAACTACATATTGTTTGGCGACTACATCGATAATCTCCCGCTCCGGCGGCAGAGCAATCACTTCCGCTGCCTTAAGAACACGCTCAATATCTTCCTCACCGATTTCCCGGTCTTCATTTTGTACGGCTACTACTCCATGGCTCGTTTGGAGTCCGATATGGTTACCCGAAATGCCGACGTATACTTCTGATATTTGAATACCTACCATCCGTTCCGCGTGATCCACAGCACTGCGAATCGATTGTACGGTCTGGTCAATATCTACAATCGCACCTTTGCGAATACCTTCCGAGTCGGCAGATCCAACCCCAATAATATTAAAGGATCCATTATTAATTTCCCCTATAATAGCACGAACTTTGGATGTACCGATGTCCAAACTAACAATGATGTCATTGTTGCTCAAGCCCTTGGCACCTCCTATTTCCAAATAAATATAATAGCATGAAAAATATACTCTCTAAATAATTCAACGTCAGTTAACCTTTCCCTCTTTTTTCTACAAATTTTTTGTTCTCCAAGTTTTACAAGCAGGACGAATGCAAACCCGCCTATACAAATACTATACACGCGGCTTATCGCAATCGCCAATGATGCAAAAACATAAAGAAAAAAGAAGGAGAAAGGAAACTTGTCCATAAAATGTATTTTACCATTGATCGTCACTGATGAGTAGTATCATTTTCACTGCCGTCCTGGCTTGCATCCTGGCTGTAAGGTACATAGGAATCGGCCTCCAGCATTGTTAATGTCCCAGGGTCCTGAACTTCCAGAATCATATTCATATATTCAACCTTGGCCGGCAGCAGCGAGATCGCCGATATCACCTCAAAATGAGATCTGGTATAAATCTTGATCCGGTCAGGATAAGACAGTGTTGGCGAGGGCGTAATCTCGGAAATATCCGAAGTCAGCGAGTCCGGAATTTGCGCCAATGCCGTGCATAGCTTGCCTAGATTAGGATCATCGGACTTCCACCCCGTCAATATGGGCTTCTCCATCGGCATCGTCCCATTCTTCAGCTCGATAACAGTCCCATTCGCCAGGAAGCCCTTGAGCGAGCCATCCGAAATTAACTGATAGGCGGCCAGAGGGTACTCCTTGATCGTGATTGTTATAGTTCCGGGGAACGACTTCTTAACCGTGGCCGTCTCGATTGACGGAAGCTCGGCCAGCCTTGCTTCAATCTTGTCAGAGCTTGTCCCGAAGAAAGGCGCACCGAGCTCAAGGCCGCTGATACTCAGCATCTCTTTCTCAGTCGCAAATATATTGCCTTGAAACTTGATGTCCGAGATTTTACTTAATGAGGAGCGAAAAAAAAGGACGCTTAGGATGGCAATAAACAAAAAAATGAGAATCACCATAATTTTACGGCTGCTTTTCTTTTTCGGTCTCGGCTCTTTAAGAATAGGCACATTTACTTTTAATATCATATTTTCTTTCTCCGTAAAATACTATTCTTAGTATAAACATCATTGCGATACTACCATAAGCTAAGGTTTCCAAATGCAGACAACTTTCAATGACATGTTCAACAAGGCCCGTTTTCAGTACCAAAGCCTTATATCCCCTCCACAGGAGGGGAATCCAGGCACCAAATCTATTAAGCTAGGTCCAATTGTTTCAGCGCGGTATTTTCCCGGCGCATAACGCCCCCCAGCCGCCCAAACATCTGCTCAATGTGTTCGTATCCACGATCGATATGGTGAATCTGTTCCACCACCGTCTTGCCCTGTGCGGCAAGACCGGCAATGACCAATGCGGCACCTGCTCGCAGATCGGTCGCTTCCACTGTCGCTCCGTATAATCTGGGTACACCGCGTATGAATGCCGTATTCAGATCGACCGAAATATCGGCTCCCATCCGCACTAGTTCATCGACATGCCTGAGCCTGCCTTCGAAGACCGTCTCTTTCATCAGGCTAAGTCCATCCGCAAGAGACAGCAGCACCATCACCTGTGACTGAAGATCCGTCGGAAAGGAAGGATAGGGAGAAGTAGTGATCTTCTCAACCGCTTTGGGCCTTCCATTGCTGCTCACGGATATTATATCATTGTCTGCACCTATTTGAACACCAGAGCGGCGCAGCACATGAATTAGTGATGTTAAATGGGCAGGATTGCTGTGTGTCACCGTTATGCTTCCCCGCGTTGCCGCCGCCGCGATTAACGCGGTTCCTGCGACAATCCGGTCAGGGATAATCTCATACTCGCAAGGCTCGAGGGAAGCAACCCCCTGAATCGTTATCGTGTCTGTTCCGGCGCCGATAATGTTAGCCCCCATCATATTCAAGAAGCGCTGCAGATCCTGAATTTCAGGTTCTCGTGCAGCATTGGTAATGACGGATGTTCCTTCCGCAAGCGCTGCGGCCATCATAATATTCTCCGTCGCCCCGACGCTGGGGAAGTCCAGATGAATATCATTGCCAATCAACCTGGCGGCCCTGCACCATATTTGATGATCATTCTCTTCAATTTTTGCTCCGAGCGCCGCAAGCCCCCGTAAATGCAAATCTATCTTTCTTTCCCCAATCGCGCACCCTCCGGGCTGATAGATGCAAACCTCACCGAATCGAGCCAGCAAAGGACCCATGAGGAAAATAGACGATCTCATTTGCTTCATCAAGTCTTCCGGCACATGGCTGGAATTGGCGCCACTGGTGTCAAGGTTAACGGTATCACCTTGCTGAACTGCTACACATCCCAGTCGGCTCAGTATGCCGAGCATCACATCAATATCGAGCAGACGAGGGACATTGCGAAGCTGCACCTGACCCTCACACATCAGGCTGGCAGCCATTATAGGCAGTGCGGCATTTTTCGCTCCATGGATACGTATGGATCCCGACAAGGGCCTCCCGCCTTCGATCACCAATTTGTCCAATGTATCACCTCCGAGTTTACCGTTCGCCCACGAAGAATACCTCAGGCACCAATCGAACCCCATATTTCGAGGCGATGGTGTCTTTAATCTGCTCCATAAGCGAAAGAACGTCCCCTGCTGTTGCTTGCCCGGTATTGATGATGAAATTGGCATGCAGCCTGGATACTTCGGCCCCGCCTACACGCAGTCCCTTTAATCCCGCCGCCTCAATCAGCCTAGCGGAATAATCACCCGGCGGATTGCGGAATACACTGCCCGCGCACGGTTGCTGCAACGGCTGGGTCTTCCGGCGACGGTCTTTATACGCAGCCATCGCGGCCGCAATTTCTAGACGGTCACCTTCCTTAAGCTCAAGGCAGGCACGTATGACAATGCCAGGTTGCTCCTGCAGTTTAGAATGGCGGTAAGAGAACCTCATATCCTCCGCATTGCAGGTCACCAATTCACCTGTCTCCAGAACAATTTCAGCGGATTTGAAAATGCGTGACAAATCAGACCCGTGAGCGCCAGCGTTCATGTAGACAGCTCCTCCCACCGTGCCGGGAATGCCTCCTGCGAATTCCAGACCAGTCAAGCCCTGCTTGCCTGCCATAATGCTCAATCGGACGAAAGAAGCGCCGCCTCCGGCCCAGGCTTCATTGCCATTAAACCGGATCTCTTCGAATTCCTTCCCGAGCTTGATCACCGCGCCGCGGATGCCCTTATCAGAGACAAGCATATTGGAGCCCTTGCCGATCATCATCCAGGGAATCTGCTGCTGGTGCAGTGTGGTCATAAGACAGGCTAATTGTTCTGCATTTTCAGGAATGATCAGGGCATCTGCTGGGCCGCCAATCTTCCATGTCGTATATCTGGACATGGGTTCGTCCGGCAGGATCTCTCCGACATCAAGCTGCGATAATTCCATGAGCCATTGCTGCATCCTATAGTCCCCCTTTGATCCTGCACATGGGCCGACCTTATCGGCAACCCTTTCGTCCCAGGCGTATGAATTGCCATGGACACCAGACACTGCCTGCAGCCAAGCTGAACTTGCCAAGAACGCTCCCTCCTGTACGGTCGCATTAAGCGAGTGTTCAAAAAAGTCCGTTTTTCAGCAGCGAGAAGGCTATAGCAGGTGGACTTTTTGAACTTTCTTCTAACGATTGTCACGATGTATAGGGTATCTTATGCCTTTCTGCTCTAGAGTGTGACAATCGCCCAGTTCGCTGCTGACAGGCTCGTCTCGGATGGCTGTTACATTCCGTGCAAGGGTCCGTTTCTAGGCCTTTGCCCGTTTGCTTGACAACCTCTTCATCTCGGCCACAATCAATTGTGCCGAATCCGGCTTGCCAAGGCCGCGTGATGCGGCAGACATCGCCGTATGCAAGTTGGCATCCTTCATAATCCGCCTGATGCCTTCGAACAATCCTTGGCCGGTCAGCTCCGGCTCCAGGATCACTTCGGCCGCCCCAGCTTTCTCCAGGGATCTGGCGTTCTTCTCCTGATGGTTGTTCGTCACATTCGGCGAAGGAATCAGGATAGAAGGTAAGCCAAGCGAAGTAATCTCCGCCAGGAAGGAAGCTCCGGCCCGGTTAACGATCAGAGAGGTTGCTGCAAGCACCTCCGGCATATTGTGAATATAAGGGAGAATCAATAAATTACCAGGCAGACTGCCCAGCTTGCCCTTAATCGATTTCAGCGTTGGTTCGTAATAGTTGTTGCCTGTTACATAGACGAAGGTAATGTCGGGCAATTTATTCAATTCTGCGGCCATTTGCACCATCGCCTCATTGATGGCTCTCGCTCCTTGACTTCCGCCCACGAGCACCACAATTGGACGGTCCTTGGACACGCCCAATGATTCATACCCCTTATTCTTATTCGCTGATACGACCGTAGTCGCACGCGGATTTCCTGTATAGATGACATGCTTGCTTCCCGGGAACAAGGACACTGATTCCTCGAAGCTTACGGCTACGGTATCTACATACTTGCTCAAAAAGCGATTCGTCAATCCCGGAACTGCATTCTGCTCATGGATCATCGATGGAATGCCTAGCTTCGCGGCCGCATATACGACCGGACCGCATACATATCCACCTGTGCCGATCACAACATCCGGTTTGAACTCACGCAGCATCTGCTTGGATTGTTGAACGCCTTTTAGGAAGCGCATGACGGTTTTCACATTTTCAAAAGATAATTTACGGCGAAAGCCTGTGATCTCAATCGACTTAAAAGCGATATCCGCCTTCGGCACGATCGAACTCTCCAAACCTTTCTGTCCGCCGATGTATAGAAATTCAGAGTTAGGCTCCTCAAGAGCACATTGATTAGCAACGGCAAGTGCCGGGTAGATATGTCCTCCCGTACCACCGCCGGTTAATACGACGCGCATACCTTCACCTCGCAAAACGGGATAAATTAAGTAAAATGCCTAGGGCTGTAAGCATTAAGGTCAACGATGAGCCACCGTAACTTATCAGCGGCAAAGTGATGCCTGTAACCGGCATAAGGCCGATTACTACACCGATATTAATCACAACCTGCACTCCTACCATACCAACGATCCCGACCGCTAGCAAACTGCCAAACGTATCATCAATCGTCATCGCGACTCTCATGCCTCGCCAGATCAGAATCAGGAACAACATCAGAACGAGCAGTCCACCGATGAAGCCAAGTTCCTCCGCCAGGATTGAAAAAATAAAGTCCGTCTGTGGCTCCGGAACATAGCTGTATTTCTGTCTGCTCATCCCCAGCCCCAAGCCGGCCAGGCCGCCGGGACCAATCGCGTACAGGGACTGAATAATCTGATAGCCTGCTCCAAGAGGGTCGGACCATGGATCAAGGAATGCCGTAATTCGCGCCAATCGGTAAGGAGCGGCCAGAATAAGACCTACAAAACCCACAGCGCCTACGGCTGCCAGTCCGACCAGATGTTTGATTCTCGCGCCAGCCGTAAATACGATTAACATCGAGGCTCCCAGCATTACCGTGCCGGTGCCCAGATCCGGCTGCAGCATAATCATGCCAAAGGCCAAACCAATAATGCCGAGCGGAGGCAACAGGCCTCTCGCAAACTGAGTGATTCTATAATCCTCCTTACTGAGCCAATAGGACAGAAAGAGAATCATGCCCAGCTTCATAAACTCAGAGGGCTGAATACCAAACGAGCTGATGCCTAACCAGCTCCTTGCTCCGCCTCTGACTACGCCAATTCCCGGAATCAATACGATGACCAGCAGGGCGAAACAGATGATCAGCCCTATTTTGGCATACCTCTTCAACAAGCGATAATCAAAGTTCATCGTAAAGAACATGGCCACCAGGCCAAGAACAGCAAATAATGCCTGGCGCTTCACAAAATAAAAGGAATCGCCGTAATCATGAAAACCGAGCACAGAGCCCGCGCTATATACCATTACAATTCCGATCGTCAGCAAGGATAAAATACTGGCTAGTAGCCAGAAATCCGGCGCCTTTCGGCTCTTATTCATCGTGGCAGCCACCTTTTTAAGGAAAGTAGGGGCTTTTCCACCCCCCTACTTAAAGGGTATGCACCGCCTCTTTAAAAATGCGTCCACGCTCTTCATAGGAACTGAACATGTCCCAGCTTGCGCAAGCTGGCGATAATAAGACAATATCTCCAGGATCAGCAAGCTCTGCAGCCTCGGATATCGCCTTCCTCAGCGTGGAGGCGGCACTGTCAACATTATCGACAATGACGATATCGGTTAGACCTGCAAGCTGTGCGACCTTGGCGATTTTTTCCTTCGTCTGTCCAAGCGCGACCACCGCTTTTACGTTTTTCTCAAAGGATGACAGCAGTTCCATATAATCAGAACCGCGGTCAAGACCGCCAGCGATCAAGACGATCGGTTTATTCAGGGCGCCAAGCGCCATGATCGTCGCTTTGCCATTCGTCGCTTTAGAGTTATTGTAATAGGTTACGCCATGCTTCACTTCCACAAATTCAAGCCGATGCTCTACGCCTTTGAATGTGCGCAAAGGCTCAGCAAGCCGCTCGGATTCCGCTCCAGCGGCAATGGAAGCGGCGATCGCAGCCAGCGCATCCTCCACGTTGAAGCGGCCGGGCAAGCCGATCTCTTCCACGGTAATGATCGGACTGATATGGCCCTCCTTATCACGGTATACTACAGTCCGCTCCAATTCATCCTCGACTCCGGCAATATAAGACGGCGTAACGAATACCCCCTCCGTTCTTAATTCCTCCGTCATCGAGAACGGAATCAATCTTGCCTTCAAGTGAGGGACCAGCTCGCGGCAGACGGGGTCATCCCAATTTACGACAGCGATGTCATCCGCTGTCTGATTAGCGAACAGCTTCGTCTTGGAAGCGACATAATCCTCCATGGAGCCATGATAATCAAGATGCGTCTCGGCCACATTAAGCAGCACACCTACCTTGGGCTTAAAGTCCTCGGTGCCCTTTAGCTGGAAGCTGCTAAGCTCAGCTACCAGCCAATTCTCCGCCGCAGCCTGCTCGGCAGCTTCACAGAGCGGAGTGCCGATATTTCCCGCTACAATCGGATGCAGCCCAGCGGCATCCAGCATCTTGCCGATCCAGGTTGTCGTCGTCGTCTTCCCATTCGAACCGGTTATGCCGATGATCGGCGCTTGACTAAGATGATAGGCTACCTCTACCTCAGTTACCACATCGATACCAAGCTCCAGCGCCTGAATAACAGGCGGAGCGCTGTATGGAATGCCCGGGTTCTTCACCACAAGCTCCACGGATGGAGAGATCAGTCCTTCCGGATGTCCTCCGCATACAACAGAAATTCCCAAAGCCTCCAGTTCAGAAGCTTCGGGACTTTCTTCTCGCGTCTTCCTATCATTGACTGTAACTATGGCTCCATAATGATGGAGGGTCTTGGCAACCTGCACACCGCTTTTTGCTAAACCGAGGACGACAACTTGTCGTCCCCGATATTGTTCTGGATGTTTCATCTCTACAACCCCTTGTTCAAATAAAGTCCAACGACAGCTAGCACGAGGCCGACCGCCCAAAATGTCGTGACAACACGCCACTCCGACCAGCCTGACAGCTCGAAATGGTGATGGATCGGGCTCATTTTGAAAATTCTTTTACCGCGTGTCTTGAAAGAGATTACCTGCAAGACGACCGACAGCATCTCAATCACGAAGACGCCGCCGATGACTAAAAATAGCAATTCACTCTTCGTCACGATCGCGATTCCGGCAATCGCTCCGCCGATGCCAAGCGAGCCCGTATCGCCCATAAATACCTTGGCCGGGTGCGCGTTGAACACTAGAAATCCAATCACTGCCCCGATCATAGCCGCTGCGCAGACTGCTGCTACCATGGAGGTAGCCTGCATGGCGATAATCGCATATGCACCGAAAGCAATGCCGCTGACGCCGGACAGAAGGCCGTCGAGGCCATCCGTGAAGTTGACCGCGTTGCTGATCGCCAGCATCATCACAATAATAAATGGATAGTAGAACCATGGTCCCAAATCAAAGGCAAAGCCCGTTCCTGGGATGCCAATCGCTGTGCTATGTCCTTCCGATACAAGCAATGCAGTAATAATACCGGCGAATAGCAGTTGACCAAATAGCTTCTGCTTAGGTGTCAGTCCCAGGGATCGTTTGAATACAATTTTAATGTAATCATCCAGAAACCCTACCAGCCCAAAGCCGAGCGTAGCCACCAGCAAGACGTAGAAGTCCGTGTTCACTACAGAGAATTTTAAATAGGCAATCGTAAAAGCTAATATAATGACGACCCCGCCCATTGTAGGCGTGCCCGCTTTCTTCTGATGACTCTGCGGCCCTTCTACACGAATTTGCTGACCGAATTTCATCCGCCGCAATAAAGGTATTAATAGAGGGGCTGATATGACAGCCAAAATGAAAGATACTCCAATCGTTAATAAGATAAGTCCGTAATCCATGGGATCACCCTCCTCTCGCCGGTAATTATTGATGTAATTTGCTATGTTTGACCGCTTCGACGACTTCTTCCAGCTTCATTCCGCGTGAGGCCTTCACCAGTACCACATCTTTCGGATGCAGTACACTGATTAACTTATGAATAAGCTCGCTTTTATCATCGTATGCATAAATATTGTCCAGAGCGAGATGTTTCTTCGCCCCAACAGCAATTTCCTTGCCCAGGCGCCCAAAAGTAAACAACAAATCCGTATTTTCTGTTGTTAAATACTCGCCTACTTCTTGATGGAACTGCACTTCATCTTCTCCGAGCTCAAGCATATCCCCGAGTATGGCGATTTTATTCCGACATCCCTTCATCTTGTGCAGCACATTCACAGCCGCTCTCATAGAAGTAGGGCTCGCGTTATAGGCATCGTTCAGGATCGTTACCCCGTTTGCGCCTTTAACAATTTCAATCCGCATCCCAGTTAGCTCCGCGTGCTTAAGGCCTTCCTTCATATCGGCCTCCGCCACGCCATAATGCCTGGCAACCGCAAGTGCCGCGAGGCAATTTACAACATTATGCTCGCCAAGAAGCGGCAGCTCAAGCGGTGTCTCCCCGACATTTGGGGTGAACAGGGTACCCTGCTCCAGGAACATGATTCCGCTCGGATAAATATCATCATTTCCATTTACACCAAAAGTCAGTGTATGCAGCTGCTCCGGTTTTGGTGTATTCGGATCAGCCAGCACCTCCGTAATTAGCGGTTCATCGCCATTGTATACGAACAAGCCGCCCGTCTTCATTCCCGACAGAATCTCCAACTTGGCACGGGCAATCTCTAGACGGGAACCGAGCTGCTCCAAATGCGATTCACCGATATTGGTGACGATCGCCACCTCCGGTTCCGCGAGCTTTGAAAGAAACTCGATTTCATAACGACCGCTCATGCCCATCTCGAGCACAGCCACCTCGGTATCCTCCGGCATGGCCAGGATAGTAAGCGGCATTCCAATATGATTGTTATAATTGCCGCCCGTCTTATGCACCTTGTAAGTAGTAGCCAGCAGGGCATACAGCAGGTCCTTTGTCGTTGTCTTCCCGTTGCTGCCGGTAATTCCGACTACCTTAGCACCTACGGCTGCTAGATAGCTCTTAGCGAGGAGCTGCATCGCTTCAAGGGCGTCGTCGACCAGAACAGCCGGTCCTGGAGGGTTGCCCTTAGAGCGTTCCCACAGCGCGGCTCCTGCCCCGCTCGCCAGACTGTCTGCAACGAAGGCGTGCCCGTCGAATCTCTCGCCAGACAAGGGTACGAACAGGCATCCCTGCTGAATATGTCTGGAGTCAGTAATTACTCCATGAATGATTAGGTTGTTATCTTCGACATTAGCCACCTGTCCGCCGCACATGGCGGCAATGTCCGCTAATTTTCTTTTTATCACTTTACTAAACCCCTTATCGCTTCTTTGGCTACAAGACGATCATCAAAATCATGTACTTCCTTACCAATGATCTGATAGGTCTCATGTCCTTTCCCCGCAATCAATACTACATCGTCACGGCTTGCCATTTCAATAGCCTTTTGAATCGCGGCATGGCGGTCTACGCTGAGCTCGTAACGTTCTAGCGGAATATTGTCCTCGATAAGCCCTGCCTCAATATCTTTCAAGATCAATGCCGGGTCCTCCGTCCGCGGATTATCCGATGTGATAATAACGTGATCTCCATACTTCGCTGCGATCTTGCCCATGATCGGACGCTTCTTCCGATCGCGATCTCCACCGCAGCCGAACACGCATATCACCCGGCCCTTGGCAAATTCATTGACCGTGCGCAGTACGTTCTCCAGACCGTCCGGAGTATGAGCATAATCCACAATAACCGCAAAAGGCTGGCCCTCGTCTACAGCTTCAACCCGGCCTTCAACCCCCTTGATCGATTCCAGACTCTGTTTGATGCTCTCAAGCGGAATATCTTCCAATAGAGTTGTTGCGATAGCAGCCAGGGCATTATATACATTGAACTTGCCGACCATACGCAATGCGATGTCTGCACTGCCGCGGAAAGTCTCTACATGGAAGCTGGTTCCCCGCGCTGTCACGGAGATATTCGAGGCTCTGACATCTGCTCGATGGTCCACCCCATACGTAATCGTCTCTGCTGAAGTCAGCTTCGCAAAATAATCAGAAGCTGCATCATCCGCATTCAACACCGCATAACTCCGTTCAGCCGGATCTTGCGGATACTCGTTGCCAAGGCGGGAGAAGAACAAGCCCTTTGCTGCTTTGTAGGCCTCCATCGTCTCATGGTAATCAAGATGATCCTGAGTCAGGTTAGTGAACACCGCAGTGCGGAAATGCGTCCCTTTGACCCTGCCCTGTTCAAGCGCATGCGAGGATACCTCCATTACGCAATGAGACGCGCCTCCTTGCACCATTTCGTGCAGGTAGTGCTGCAAGTCCAGCGCTTCCGGAGTCGTCCGCGGCATAGGGACTGCCTTGCCATCAAAGCGGCGCTCGATCGTACCGATTAACCCCGGCTTGTTGCCTTGATCCAGCAAAATCTGCTCAACCAAATAGGTTGTTGTTGTTTTCCCGTTCGTTCCCGTAATACCGATGGCTTTCAAATGATTGCTGGGATAATTGAAAAATACATTGCCGAGTACCGCCATAGCGAGACGGCTGTCCTTCACTTTAAGCTGCGGCAGCGGAACCTCTTCCAGGAAGCGCTGTACGACCAGCGCACTGGCCCCCTGCTCAGCGGCTTGCTTCGCATATTGATGGCCGTCAACGGTATGTCCCGGCAGACAGAGAAACAAATCGCCGGGCTTCACTTGTCTGGAATCAAAGCAGATTCCCTGACAATTGGCGTTCTCATCTCCCGAAATTTCCGAAGCTATTAAATAAGATGCTAAATCTTTAAGCAGCATATAGGACCCCTCCGTCAAAATCTTACCGATATTTATAGTATCGCCAAAACAAATTCAATTCAGGATATTATTTCACTGAAATGATAAGTTGACGGTACATCTTTCTTTCACGTCCATATCTTCTTGCCTTTGGCTACTCATGCTCATGATCGTGCTCAAGCTCTTGTTCGGCCTCAGCCTCGCTTCCCATATAAATGCGGATTGTTGAGCCCTTATCCACTCTTGTACCCGCTTTGGGCGCCTGATTGATAACGATAGAACCCGCTCCTGATTTCACCAAATTGAAATTCATGTTCATATCTTCATAGATATCCTGCGCTGTGTAGCCGATCAGATCAGGAACCGTAACAACCGGCGTCTCGCCGTATTTATACTTCTTCGCAACCTGATCCTTGCGCGGCGGAATCTTCAAATAGTCAAGCGCATCGGCAAGGATATTGCGCACGATAGGCGCTGCTACCACGCCGCCGAACTGAATTCCCTGCGGATTGTCCACCGCTGTATATACGACGATTTGCGGATCATCCGCCGGGGCAAACCCGATAAATGACACGATATGCTCATTCGCGGAATAACGTCCGTTAACTACCTTCTGAGCTGTCCCCGTCTTCCCTCCAACGCGGTATCCATCGATGAATGCATTGCCGCCTGTGCCGTTCGCTACCACACTCTCAAGCGCGGCCCGCACCTTCTGTGAAGTTTCCTCAGAGATCACCTGACGGACAAGCTGCGGCTCTGTAACATCGACGATCTGTCCGGTATCCGGATTCGTCCATGATTTGGCCACGTAAGGCTTGAATAGCTTGCCTCCGTTAATCGCTGCCGACACGGCGGTGATCTGTTGGATCGGCGTCACCGACACCCCTTGGCCAAAGGACGTAGTTGCCAGCTCTACCGGACCGACTTGGGACAGTTTGAACAGAATGCCATTCTCTTCACCACTGAGATCGATTCCAGTCTTGCTGCCAAATCCAAAATCCTTAATATACTTAAATAAAGACTCCTTGCCAAGCCGCTGCCCCAGAGCAACAAACCCAGGGTTGCAGGAATTCTCGACAACCTGCAGGAAGGTCTGGCTCCCGTGTCCACCCTTCTTCCAGCAGCGCAATGTAGCTCCTCCGACCTTGGCAAAGCCAGGATCATAGAAATGATCATGCTGAAGATCCACCTTCTGTTCCTGCAAAGCCGCCGCCAGCGTAATGATCTTAAAGGTAGAACCCGGTTCATAAGTCATCCAGATTGGGAGATTCCGATTGTACACCTGAGGATCAACATCCTGATAGGTGGCCGGATCATATCCGGGTCTCGCTGCCATACCCAAAATCTCGCCTGTTTTCGGATTCATCGCAATCGTCAATGCGGAGTCAGCATTTAGCCTAGCCATCGCTTGATCAAGCTCGCGTTCTATAATACTCTGAATCGACTTATCAATAGTCAGCTGCAGATTCAGTCCATCCTTAGGCTCCACGTAGACCTCTGATGAGCCAGGCATTAACCGTCCACCGGCATCGGACAAATAAGATACACTGCCATTCATCCCGCTAAGTTCACTGTCATATTTACTCTCCAGCCCCGTCAAACCTTGATTGTATCCTCCGGTGAAGCCCAGTATATGCGCGGCAAGTCCTCCATAAGGATAATATCTTTTATTATCTTCGGCAACAACAATACCCGGCAGATCCAAATCACGAATTTCCTGTGCCTTTTCCATCGTAATTTTGCGACCCCCGGGCTGTAGCCTGACTATGGATTCTTTCTTAGTGATTACTTTAAGCACAGCTTCCTCGCTCATCCCGAGCAGCGGCGCCAAACTATGCGCTGTCGTCTCCGGTGATTTCACCTGCACAGGGATGGCCATAACCGTAGGAGTCGTAACATTATAAGCGAGCACATTCCCATTGCGATCACTAATCTCGCCTCGCTTCGCGGAATAAGGAATATTGCGCCGCCAGGAATCCTCTGCCTTCGCCGACAATTCCGCCCCCTTGCCCAATTGTACATAAGCTAGCCGGGCAACAAGAGCCATGAATAGCACACATAGCATAAACAGCAGCACGAACAGTCTTCTTCTTATCGTAAGCCTGGAGATTTTCATAGAAAGCGGCCCCCCTGTTTCATCCTGAGCATTAATTGGTTTCATATCATAAATATTCAGGACAAACAGGGGTTAGAACAAGCTATGGAGAAGAACCCGAGCTCTCATCGGGATTCTCCTCCCGAGCAGCTTCATCGTTCTGCTCATCTTGCCCCGATTCCTCACCTTCCTTGATCGGAGGCTCAAGTACAAGATCGATTCGCCTCTTGCCATTCTCCTTCGTCAGAGTTTGAGAGACAACATAACCTTCACCTTCTATATTCACTTCCACACCTATAGCAGAGAGCAGCTCCATTGCATCCCTCAGAGACTGGCCTTTCAGACTCGGGATGTTTACTTTATCCCCTTCCTCTGACAGTAAATACATATGTTGGCCTGTCTTTAATATGGCACCGGCTTTTGGAAATTGCGAGACAATCTTTGTGCCTTTGCCAAGCGTTGCATAGTTGATGCCCAGACCGGCAAGCTTATTCTTGGCCTCCTGAACGGACAAGCCTTTTAAATCCGGAGCCTTGATTCCGTTATTCGCATTATCCGACGTAGTCTTGGTGTCAAATTTCTTAGGCACGCCTAAATATTGCAATGTCTGATTCATAATCTTCTTAAAGATTGGCGCAGCCGCCGTTCCACCGCCCAGATCAGAATCCTGCGGCTCATCGATAACCACCAGCATCGCTATTTTCGGATCATCCACTGGCGCATATCCGATAAAGGATAAAACCTGCTTCTTGTAATCATATTTCCCGTTAATAACCTTCACTGCAGTGCCGGTCTTGCCTGCAACCCGATACCCGTCGATATAAGCATGACGCCCACTACCGATCTTCAAATCCGAGACGACCTGCTCCAAATATTCACCGGTTTTCTTCGCACTTTCCTGGGAAATAACTTGCTTAACAACCTCTGGCTGCGTGACCGTTGTCTCACCTGTCAGCGGATCCGTAATGGACTTGACGATATGCGGTGTCATCAGCTTTCCTCCGTTAGCAATGGCCGCCACTGCAGCCACCTGCTGTAAAGGAGTAACCAGCAATTTACCGTGACCATAAGTCATCGCCGCGTAGTCTGCCTGCTGCTCCGGTGATACGACGCCCTTCGCCTCTCCCGGAAGCTCGATTCCCGTAGCTTGTCCGAAGCCGAAATTATCAACATACTGCTTCATCAGATCAGGACCCAGCATTTCATAACCCAGCTTGACGAAGGCGACGTTACTGGAACGCTTAACCCCTTCCATGTATGAGATGCTGCCCCAGCCCGAACGTCTGACATCATGAATGGTCTGTCCAGGTACGCGGATGCTGCCTGACATATAATAACCGTTCGGATTGAACAGGCCCTCCTGTACCGTAGCCGCCAAAGTTACAATCTTAAAGGTCGAGCCAGGCTCATAGACCGATTTGATCGCATGATTATAAAAATTTTTCTGGTCTACATCTACCCAGTATTCATTGGGATCATAGCTTGGCAGATTCGCCATTCCCAGAATCTCCATCGTCTTCGGATCAGCGGCAATCACCGTCATACTGATCGGCCTCAGCTGGTTGAATGCCTCTGTCATCGCGTCCTCAATATAATACTGTATTGTATCATCAATTGTTAACCGAATATCTTTGCCATCTTTTGCCGGGGTGTAAACTTCGCTCGCTTTCGGGATCTCAATCCCACGGCCATCGCTCTTATATTCAATGGCTCCATCTTGCCCCGTCAGCTCTTCGTCAAAGGCAGCCTCAATCCCGGATACCGCCTTTTCTTCACGATTCGTATAACCAAGCACATGCGCTGCAAGACTATTTTTAGGATAATAGCGTTTGCTCTCTTTCAGCAGCAAGATACCTGAATCCGGAATTTTATGCTTTTCCTTCAATTCGTCCGAGAACTTCTCAACCTGATCCCGAAGCTCCTGATCAATCTTCCATCCTTCATTTCTTACTTCACGCTGCGAATAGAAGCCGCCATTCTCTCTCTTGGCATTTACAAGTTTTCTTAATTCACCCTCATCCTTGTTAAGCAGTTGATGTAACCCCTGTACGACCTCCTCCTGCAATTCGTATTTATTAATAATTTGCGGATTCACCGCGACAGTATAAGCTGGAGCATCAACAGCCAGCACATCGCCATTCCGGTCGGTAATTGTCCCCCGGGTGGCAGTGAGCACCTTCTTCTTAGACCATTGATTTTCGGCATAACTTTGCCAGAAATTATTTTCTACAACCTGTACCCAGAACACTCTGAGCATCAAGACAGCAAAAAAGAGGGTAATGATTCCCCCTATCAGCAGTGTACGAAGCTTTATTCTTTTGATCATAATAAAAACCTCTTAATACTCAATTTATCGAACAGTTGCAACATCCGTATCCTGATTCTCCGTTGTCGTCGAATTCGGTACTTGAACATGGACGCCTTCATTTACCGGCTCAACATACCCTAGCTTGGCTGCTTCTTCAGGAATTCGTTCCTCCAGCTTCTCCTTCTGGATCGACAGTTCCTTCACCTGAACATTAATATTTTGAATCTCTGTGTTTAGATTAAAAGCTTGCCGTTTAATATCATACAATTGCGAATTTTGCCATAGCAATCCACCCATGATGCCGACG
Organism: Paenibacillus sp. 79R4; assembly: GCF_013393165.1. Taxonomy (NCBI): domain Bacteria; kingdom Bacillati; phylum Bacillota; class Bacilli; order Caryophanales; family Paenibacillaceae; genus Paenibacillus; species Paenibacillus sp. 79R4. Next base: position 29,741 of record NZ_QJOT01000003.1, read on the forward strand.
CAGAAAAGAATCGTCACCATATACAGCAGCTTCTCACGAATGGGAAGCGGTGACCTGCGAGTTACTACCTTTGTTGTCTCACGGTAGCGCGGATTCTGTCCACGTGCCGTTGCCTTCTCTTTTACTGCTAGATTTCCACGTGTATACGCCATCTCACTTTCCCCCTGCTGTTTCTATGGATTGCAATTTCTCCGCCACGCGCAGCTTGGCTGAACGTGCTCTGGAATTAAGCGCCAACTCTTCCTCAGAGGGAACGATGGGCTTCCGGTTTATCAATTTCAACTGTCCTTGGCCCCCGCATACACACATTGGGAAATCCGGAGGACAAGTGCATTTCTCTACATAACTGACAAAAATCTGCTTGCAGATCCGGTCCTCCAAGGAGTGGAAGGTAATAACGGAAACCCTGCCTCCTGGAGCCAGGCAACGAACTGCCGCATGCAGCCCTTCTTCAAACGCTCCCAGCTCATCATTTACCGCGATACGCAGCGCCTGAAAGCTTCGCTTGGCCGGGTGGCCTCCGGTTCTTCGCGCTGCTGCCGGAATGCCTGCCTTGATGAGTTCGACCAGTTCACCCGTCGTCTCAATTGGAGAGGTTTTACGTTGGTCTACGATAACCTTGGCAATTCTGCGCGAGAATTTCTCTTCGCCGTATTGGAACAGAATCCGTGCAATCTCCTTCTCAGGCCAATCGTTGATGATATCGCGAGCCGTAAGTGCAGCGGACTGATCCATCCGCATATCCAGCGGCGCGTCAGCATTATAGCTGAACCCACGTTCGCCTTCATCAAACTGCGGGGAAGATACCCCCAGATCGAACAAAATACCGTCTACCTGTGGCAAACCATCCTGCCTTGGAACAAAATCAAGCTCCAGCAGCTTCTCTTGCAAATGACGAAAATTACTCTTCACCAAAGTAAGGCGATCCCGATAGGGAGCAAGCACCTCTTTGGCGTTTTCATGTGCCCAATCATCCTGATCGAAAGCGATCAATCTGCCGCCTTCACTGAGCTGTGACAAAATGACTGAGCTGTGACCTCCGCCACCCAGCGTACAATCTACATATATACCGCCTGGCTTAATGCTCAGCCCTTCTGTCGCTTCTGCCTTTAATACCGTGATGTGATGGAACAAGACTGCAGCCCTCCAGACTGTTTTTGAGGTCATTCAAAAGTCCACTTTTGATCACGAAGCAGCACTGAAAGTCTATTCGACATCGAATCTTGAATTCACCCGGGCTTTCCGATGCTCTCGTACCCAAACGTACGCTCCGCTTCTCAATCCCTAGCTTCATCCAACCTTCTTGGTGCTGAAAACTGGACTTTTCGAACATCTCATTTAGTAGATAAAATACTTTAAATTACTTAAAATACTTTTTGAATTTCCTTACAGGTCGAAATTGAAGTCGACCAGTTTCTCGGCGATTTCATTAAAAGATTCTTCCGACTGCTCAAAGTACTGTTCCCATGTCGAGCGGCTCCAAATCTCAACGCGATTCGACACCCCCAGCACCACGCACTCTTTCTCCAGCTTCGCATATTGCCTCAGGTTGCTTGGTATGTTTACCCTTCCCTGTTTATCCCATTCACATTCGGTAGCTCCAGAGAAGAAGAAGCGAGTAAACGCGCGAGCATCGGATTTCATTAGTGGTAAAGTCTTGAGCTTCTGCTCCAGCAGTTCCCATTCTGTTACGGGATACACAAAGAGACACTGATCAAGACCACGGGTAACAACAAAAGAGGTCCCCAGAAGATCGCGAAACTTAGCCGGAATGATAATACGGCCCTTCTCATCAATGCTATGTTGGAATTCCCCCATAAACATCGGCTTCGCTCACCCCTAACCTCTTTCCCCCACATTACACCACTTTACACCACAATGAAGGTTATATTCAACATATTAAGGAAAATTCCTGCTAAAAGCAAAAAAAATATTTGGAAATTCAATTGATGAAAACAGCCAAAAAAAGAACAAGCTTCAAGGTTATCCAACCTCGAAGCCTGCTTTCTAGGGGAAATTGGTATTATTTTCAGCATATTGCTTGGCAACATCTTATAAGGAGATATCCTTTAGTCGGCTTGGCTTAGTGCTCCTGCCAGCTATCCAGATAAGTACGCTGCTCATCTGTCAGAGTATCGATGTTAACGCCCAGACTCTCTAACTTGAAGCGGGCCACCTGCTCATCCAACTCATACGGCACATTAACGACCGTCTTGCCGATCCGCTCGTACTGCTCATTTACATACTTAAGCGATAGCGCCTGCAGAGCAAAGGTCATATCCATGATTTCCGCCGGATGTCCGTCTCCTGCAGCGAGGTTCACCAACCGCCCCTCCGCAAGGAGATAAAATTTCCGTCCGTCCTTCAAATGATATTCCTCAATGTTGCGACGCACAGTTCTGATCGAGATGGAACGCGCCGCTAGCTCCGGCTTGTTCACTTCCACATCAAAATGTCCCGCATTGGACAGGATTGCTCCATCCTTCATTACATCGTAGTGTTCGCCCCGGATCACGTCCCGGTTCCCCGTGACAGTTACGAAGAAGTCGCCTATCTTGGCCGCTTCTGTCATCGGCATCACCCGGAATCCGTCCATATGGGCTTCCACCGCTCTGATCGCATCTACTTCAGTGACGATCACATTCGCTCCAAGCCCCTTGGCACGCATCGCTACGCCCTTGCCGCACCAGCCATAACCAACGACGACAACCGTCTTGCCGGCTACGACCAGATTGGTCGTCCGGTTGATGCCATCCCATACGGATTGGCCTGTTCCGTAGCGATTATCGAACAAGTATTTGCAATAAGCGTCATTGACGGCGACCATCGGGAATTTTAACTGCCCTTCCTTATCCATCGCTTTCAAACGCAAAATACCTGTCGTTGTCTCCTCCGCACCACCGCGTATGTTCTCAAGCAGATCGGGGCGTTCCGAATGGAGGATGGTCACCAGGTCTCCACCGTCATCGATAATCAAGTCCGGCTTCGTCTCCAGCGCGCGAATCAACAATTGCTTATACTCCGCAGGCTCCGGATTATATTTGGCATACACCGTAATGCCATCCTCCACCAGGGCAGCACACACATCGTCCTGCGTAGAGAGCGGATTGCTGCCGGTAATCGTCACTTCTGCACCACCAGCCTGCACTACTTTAGCCAAATAAGCGGTTTTCGCCTCAAGATGAAGAGATATGGATACCTTCAGTCCCTTGAAAGGCTGCTCTGCTTCAAACTGCTTGCGAATCCGTGAAAGCACAGGCATATGAGCCTCTACCCAATCGATTTTCAAATGGCCTTCAGGAGCAAGCCGCAAATCTGCAATCATGCTATTTTCAACTGCTTTGTTCATCCCATTTCCTCCTTGGCTAGTATAGTCCCTCAAAACAAGCCATGCGGTATCCGGTCCAACACTATAAATAGATGATACGATGCTCCCCGGAAATATCATAAGGAATTTCCAACAGGTGATCGAGCCATTCATTTCCATAACGGTTCAGATAGTAGAAAATATTGTAGACCCGCTCCTGCGGCTTATGTTGTGGAAAGAGCGATAATTCGATTCGATCGAAATGCCGAAGCCCTGCTGAGTTAGCCTTGCCAAGCGCATCTTTGGCCCGGCCGCGCAAATATTCCATCTGCTCGACGATCTTCTCCCGATTGGCAGCCCCCAGCTTAAGCAAGCCTGCTTGAATTCCCCCGAGCTGTTCGATCAAGGGATCGTACAGTTCCGTAAAGGCAGCCTTGATCTGTTCAAAGCGTTCATCCAGATGCAAGGAATCCTGCTCAGCCAACCAATGCTCCTTTTTCTGTGCAAAGACTTTATGATCGCTCACATCAGCCCAGCTCAAATTGTATTTATCCATATGCTTATGAAGCGTTCCTTCTATGACTGTAAAAGACTCCCGGTTAAGCAGCAAAGGCATTTTTAACCCAAACGCCTTAAATGCCGATCCGGTTAAGGCCCAATAGGCGATTTCACCCGTTCCTAGCACCACCCCAAGTACCGGCAGCAGGCTATCCTGCATCAGCGGTCTGGTCAGCACATTGTTGCTGAACCGTTCAGGATGGCGACCAAGCTCTGACTTCAGCTCGTCCGCTGTGAAGTGCACTTTCCCTTTACGATCTCTAAATCTTCCATCATGCTTGAACAGCAAAAGACGTTCTCCTTCATGAATATAGAACAGGTTAGCTCCATCCGCGGCAACATCAGCTTGTGCCTGATAGCCAAGGGATTGACAGAGATCAGCTGCGGCACGATAAGCTGCTCCTAACCGGTCATTCTCGTCGATCATTCTCTCAAAGATCGGCGACTCAAGCTGTCTCAGAGCCGGATCAGCCGAATCAAGCAGCACCAATCCGTATTTGCCAAACCAGGTTCCCAGCAGCTTGGCAAAAGCATCGCTTAATGTAGGTGAGCCCTCCGACACTTGGCTAAGCAGTTCCAACAGCCCGGGTCTGAACTCGGTATCAGGCAGCAGCTGCTCCAACTCTGAGATCGCCTGCTCCCACTCTTCTCTGGCGATGGCATTCATGCTGACAGGCAAACGCTGCTCTGTCTCCCGTGCAACACGGATCCGTGCAACCGATAGATCCGCAGACAAGACATAGGTATGATTCACTTCATCCCAATCATGGTCCTCGCCTGCGATCCAGAACACCGGAACAACCGGATGATTCAATTGCTTCGCAGCATGCTGCGCTGCTTTGATAATCGTCGCTGCTTTATAGATGACAAGCAGCGGACCTGTGAACAGGCCGCTCTGCTGTCCACCAACGATTATGGCAGCATCCGGCTTCTCCAAAGTATCCAGAGAACGAGATACGGCCTCATGCGGATTATGTAGCAGATTATATTCACGCAATCTCTCAACGACTTGCCCGCGCGGAAGGCGCAAATGCTCTGATTCATGAAGCCATTCCAGCCTTTCCTTCCAGCTTGCTTCATTCATGGCATCATATTGATATAATTGCTGTACGCTCGAAAAATGATTCAGATAAGCCTCTGAGAGCGGTTTATTTAACGCCAGTGGCTCTTGCACAATATTCATCAGGTCATATCCCCCGTTCTACTCTTGATCCCTTAAAAATATATCATATGCTATCGATAAAGTGCATCCTTCAACCTAAAATAAAACTCCCACCTACGTCATATCAGGTGAGAGTTTCATTCCATTCATGATTGCTGTTCGATTAACCCTTGTTCGGCATGGAAACAAAATGGCCTTTCGAAACTTCCACAAGCTCGGAGTTCTCCAGATCATACATTCCACCACCGCCGGAGGCCCCATTAGCAGATTGAATCGGGCCATTATCGCCGTCTTCATGGATAATCCGCTTCTTATTCGCTTCAACCTCAGGGTCCGGAATCGGAATAGCCGATAAGAGCATCTTCGTATAAGGATGGATCGGATTGGCATACAATTCTTCACTTTCTGCCAACTCTACAATCCGGCCAAGATACATTACGGCAACCCGATCACTAATATGCTTAACCATAGATAAGTCATGGGCAATGAATAGATAAGTAAGTCCGAGACGATTCTGCAGATCTTCCAGCAGGTTAACGACCTGAGCCTGGATCGATACGTCAAGCGCTGAGATCGGCTCGTCACAAATAATAAACTTCGGATTTACCGCCAGTGCACGGGCGATCCCGATCCGCTGACGTTGACCACCGGAGAACTCATGCGGGTAACGGGTAGCATGGTCCGGGTTAAGCCCAACCATATCAAGCAATTCCTCAACCCGTTTCTTCCGCTCTTGACGCGATCCGGCCATGTTGTGAATATCGAGTGCTTCACCGATAATGTCCGTTACTGTAAAGCGCGGGTTCAACGATGCATACGGATCCTGGAAGATCATCTGCATATCGCGGCGCATCGCCTTCATTTTACCTGGGGAAAGTGTATTGATATCAACACCGTTGAATTTCACACTTCCTCCGGTTGGTTCATACAGACGCAAAATCGTACGTCCTGCTGTCGATTTACCACAGCCTGATTCACCAACGAGCCCGAGGGTTTCCCCCTCAGCAATAGAAAAGCTGATATCGTTAACGGCTTTGAGAACATTTCCTCCGCCGACATGGAAGTACTTCTTAAGCCCTTCTACTTCAATCAGGGTTTTGCCCTTACTCATTCGAATGCACCTCCTTGGCCATTGGATGCAGATCCCAGCACCGTGCATGGTGCGTATCGCTAAATATTGTTGATTCCGGATCGATACGCTCACAAATCTTCATGGCCTTATCGCAGCGCGCCGCGAAAGGACAACCGATCGGAGGCTTAATCAAATCCGGCGGCGTACCGATAATTGGAATCAGCGGCTCGCCTTTCTTCTGATCAAGACGCGGCATCGATCTAAGCAAGCCTTTGGTATAAGGATGCTGCGGGTTTTTGAAAATCTCCCATTTCGTTCCCGTCTCTACTACTTCACCAGCATACATTACAATAACACGATCGCACATTCCGGCAACGACACCAAGATCGTGCGTAATCAGAATGATCGATGTGCCAAGACGCTGCTGCATTTCCTTCATGACGTCCATAATCTGTGCCTGAATAGTAACGTCGAGCGCAGTGGTCGGTTCGTCGGCAATCAACAGGGACGGACGACAAGCCAGAGCGATGGCGATCATCGCACGTTGGCGCATACCGCCGGAAAATTCATGAGGATATTGATTAAAACGGGCTTCGGCATTTTTAATGCCGACCAGCTTAAGCATTTCTACCGCGCGCTTCTTCGCCTCACCCGCTGACATTTTCTGATGTTTAATGAGTACTTCAGTAATTTGCTTACCTATGCGAATCGTAGGATTTAAGGAGGTCATCGGGTCTTGGAATATCATGCCAATATCTTTACCACGAATAGCTTCCATTTGATGATTACTTTTCTTCAATATATCTTGTCCTTGGAACAAGATTTCACCTTGCTTAATAATTGACGGAGGGGACGGAATCAGGCGCATGATCGTTTGGGCCGTTACGCTCTTACCACTTCCGGATTCACCGACAATCGCAACCGTTTCCCCTTTACCCACTTCAAAGTTCATACCGCGAACAGCTTTTACTTCGCCGCCCTTAACCGAGAAGGAGACATGCAAATCTTTGACTTGTAAAATCGGCTCCATCATTCCACCTCCTAGTTTTTCAGATTTGGATCCAGCGCATCGCGAAGTCCATCGCCAAGAATGTTAAACGACAGCATGATCAAGCTGATCAGAACCGCCGGGAACAACATGCGCCAAGGATAATACAACCAACCGGTCAATGCGTCGTTAATCATCGAACCCAGCGATGCAACCGGCGCTTGAACGCCGAGGCCAAGGAAGCTCAAGAATGCTTCCGCAAAGATCGCATTCGGTACAGACAAAGTAACTGTAACGATGATTGGACCGAGTGCATTCGGCAACAAGTGACGGAACAACAAGCGTCCCGATCCCGCACCCATCGAACGCGATGCAAGCACAAATTCACGATTTTTAAGCTGCATAATCTCGCCACGAACAATCCAGGACATATTAATCCAGCCGGTAATCGTCAATGCGATAATAATCGTAACCAAACTTGGCTCCATAACAACCAGCAACAGAATCGTTACGAGCAAGTAGGGAATTGCGTATAAAATTTCAGAGAACTTGTTCATGATTGTGTCGACACGTCCGCCGAAGAAGCCCATAATTCCGCCATAAACAACCCCAATACAAAGGTCAATCAGAGCAGCAACTAAACCTACAGTCAACGAGATACGCGCTCCGTACCATGTACGCACGAACATATCCCGACCGAAGTCGTCCGTACCAAACCAGTGTTCTGCGTTCGGTTTCAAATTCGTATTTAACAGATCATTTGAATAATAGTTAAATTTAGACATCCATGGACCGATAATAGACATAATTGCGACGGCAATCAGAACAAACAATGCCGTCATAGCCAATTTATTTGAAAGCAGTCTGAGCCAAGCGTCCTTCAATGCGGAAATGCTCTCCCGCTGAATGACTTCGGCCTGCTTCTCATCCGTACCAATTCTTGCAAAGTCCTTTGCAGTCAGGTCTGCCGGTGCCGGCATCACTTTGATTTGTTGATTAGCATCCAAGGATTAGCCCTCCTTCCTAGCATTAAGCTTGATTCGCGGATCGATAAGTCCGTAAGCAATATCAGTAATCAACCGAGCAATCATCAATAATGCTCCATAGAAGATCGTGATCCCCATGATCATCGGATAGTCGCGAACTGTAATCGCTTGTACGAATTGTTTACCGATACCACCAATACCGAAGAGCTGCTCGATAACTACCGAACCAGTAACGATATTCGCGGTCATTGGCCCCATGTAGGTAACAACCGGCATAATCCCGTTGCGAACCACATGGCGGAACAAAATAGCAAACCAACTTAAGCCTTTAGCCTTAGCAGTCTTGATGTAGTCCGCATGCAGGACTTCTAGCATACTCGACCTCGTCAGACGGGCTATAAAGGCTATAGGCTGCGCTGAAAGTGCTGCTACAGGTAAGACATAATACATCGGCCCTTTGAATCCCATCGTAGGGAGCCAATGCAACTTGGAAGCAAACACATATTGCAACAATGAAGCAAGCACGAAGCTTGGAACTGCAATTCCGAGAACCGCTAGCACCATCGTCACATTATCTATAATTTTCCGGTGATAGAGGGCTGCCAGTAATCCGAGCAACACCCCGATAATGACGGATACAATGATCGCGACAAGCCCCAGTTTAAGTGAAGCGGAGAAAGTTTGTCCAATGATATCCGATACCTCTTGGTTAATCTTCTTCATTGAAATCCCCAAATCACCTTGAACGATATCTCCAAGATACTTAGTGTACTGCTGGAAAACGGGTTTGTCCAAACCATATTGTTCCATGAGACGCTGTCTGATCTCCTCTGGAACTTTCTTTTCCGACATGAAAGGATCACCCGGTATTGCTTTCATAAGAAAGAAGGTGGCGGAGATTAAGATGAACAGCGAAACCAATGTGTAGAATAGTTTGTTAGCAATGTAGCGCACCATACCCGTTAACACCTCCTCTTATAATTTTCGACAAAAAACGATATAAATCGATTTTAGGGCAAACCTTTTCATTTGTCTATTCGATAAATTTGCATATGACCACATAACTTGGAAGAAAGATGCAAAAAAAAGGGGATATATATGGAATACCACATATATATCCCAAACTTGCTATTTAATTATTCGTCATTTGTGTATTTTTACCGACAAATTATTCTTCAGTCAGGTATGCACGAGTGTAGTCTACCGCACCGCTGTAGTCAACAACTACGCCTTTAAGGTTTGGTTTCTCAAGCGCTACGTTAGTGTAGTAGTAGATCGGCATATAAGCCATGTCATCTTTAATGAAGATTTCTTCCGCTTTTGCGAAGTACTCATCACGCTTCTTCAAGTCAGATTCAGATCTAGCATCTTTCAACAGTTGGTCATACTCAGGATTGGAGTAGCCCAAGTCGTTGTTACCTGCGCCAGTCATCCACAAATCCATAAATGTCATCGGATCGTTAAAGTCAGCAGACCAGCCGCTGCGAGCGATTTGATAGTCAAGGTTTTGACGATTCTTCAGGAATACGCCCCACTCTTGGTTTTGAATCTTAACGTCTACGCCAAGATTTTTCTTCCACATGTCAGCAATTGCAGTAGCGACTTTCTTGTGTCCTTCACCGTTGTTGTGGATTAAAGTGATATCAGGCAGCTTAGTATAGCCTTCTTCCTTCATTCCTTCTTCCAGCAGCTTCTTAGCTTCATCAACGTTTTCTTGGAAGTACTCTTTATCGCTATGTTCAGTACGGAATTCACCTTCAGCGCCCAAAATACCTTCTGGTACAGCGCCATAAGCAGGAATTTGTCCGCCCATTGTAATCTTGTCTACAATCGCTTGGCGATCGATAGCCATCGAGAATGCTTTACGAATCTTAGCGTTCTGGAATGGTTCAGCTTTGGAGTTAAATTGATAGTAGTAGGTACCAGCGATACCTTTTACTTTATATTCATCAGGCAATTCTTTTTGTACGATTGGAATTTGGTCGGATGGGATTTCACCGTTAGGTGCGCCCGCACGATCAAGCTCGCCATTACGGTAGGATTCGAGTTCAGTAGCACCGCTCTCTACCAAAGACATAGAAATTTTGTTCAATTTAATGCTGTCTTTATCCCAATATTGATCGTTCTTTGTCACTTCAAGAGATTGACCGGTTGTCCAATTAGTCAACGTGTAAGGTCCGTTAACGATCATTTTGCTAGGATCAGTTGCCCATTTTGCATCATCCTTAACGGATTGATGAACTGGGTATAACGTATAGAATGAAGTCAAACCGAGGAAATATGGAGTTGGGTTAACCAATTCCACTTCAAGAGTATAGTCATCAGAAGCCTTTACACCAACTTCGTTGAAATCCTTAATAGTACCATTGTTGAACTCTTCAGCATTCTTGATATAGTACAATTGGTAAGCATAAGGTGCAGCTGGTTGTGTGTCAGGGCTTAGCACGCGTTCCCAAGCAAATACGAAATCTTTTGCTGTTACAGGATCGCCATTGCTCCATTTAGCATCTTTGCGAAGATGGAAAGTGTATTTCGTTCCGTCAACATCCCAAGATTCGGCAGCGCCCGGAACTTCTTTACCGTCAGCATCCAGACGTACAAGGCCTTCATACATCATTTTAAGCACTGTGTTCGCTTGACTGTCTTGGGCCTGTGCTGGGTCAAATGTTGGAGGTTCTGCGCTCAAGTTGATTCTCAATGTTTGATCCGCAGCCAACTTTACGTCACCTTCATTAACAGCATTGTTTGCTGCATTGTTGCCGCCGTTTGAAGCACCGTTCTTGCTCTCGTTCGATCCGCAAGCAGATAATAGCGTACCGACCGCAAGAACGAGTGTCAAAAGAAGCAATAAACTTTTACTCTTCTTCATCCTTGCTGTGTCCCCCTTAAGTATGTTTGTGGTATATGTTTTAAGATTATACAACCAGCGGTCAAAAAAATCCAATATAAATTTTCTGAAATAGAACACTAGTTAATAAAAATGAAACATTTAATTAACAAAATAGTCAGATATACAATATTGACATTTTGAGCTCATTACGCTAATTATTTGCGATTTTTTTTCAATATGTATTGCCCGTTCTCTTCTCACTTAGCTTGAACTAAATGGCAGAAATATATGTAAAAAAGCTAATGAGAAACAAAATAATGTAGACGATCCCTGCCCCGGCGAAAGTGAGGCGCCATACGGCGCGCAGCATCCTGCCCACATCGACTTTCCCCTTCAATCTGTTCTGGGCTCCGCCGATCAAACCCACGACAATCAAGAGAATAAGCAGTATTAAATAGAAGCCAAACTGGGAATGAAATACGTTATTAAACAGGATGGAGACAGACAAAATAAGGAAAAACGTTGTCACATCCATGGCCAGCAGCAATGAAGCTCTCTTTTCCTTTTTCAAGAAAATACTAATTAAATAGACCAGAAAAAATGGAATTATTGGCAATACCGTAAATATAAAAACCGGCGTTAATAGTACATCCAAGGCAGACCCTCCTTATAAACTGTAATTTTCAGACCTAAAACTAATTTTTATGTCCTTATTCGTCTGTGGCTTCGAGTCCCCTCACCAAACGCCATACCATTTCTTGTCCTGGAGCGGGTATATTGGCAGCCTGGGCCAACTTCACCAGCCGTCCATTTATAGAGTCAATTTCGGTCGGCGCTCCCTTAAGCACATCGCTTAACATCGATGAGGTATTCCCGGCTGTCGAGCGGCAGACAGATACAATCTGTTCATACATATTAGAAGGAATAGGGATTTGATGCGCTGCATAGATTCGCATTCCTTCCTCACATAACTGCCGAAGCATCACTTGGCGTGATTCCGTATTCAGCAGCTCTCCGTTTGGGATTCGCCAAATCGCAGTTAACGGATTAATCACCGCGTTTATAAGCAGTTTCCTATAAATTTCCCTATCGATGTCTTTCGACAAAAAGGCTTCAAATCCTGCCGATTCAAGCATTTTAAGCAAATCTTCTTCCTTGTTCTGCTCCTTCCTCTCATCTAATGAATCATCGTTATATCGAAGAAATTCGCCGGGTTGCGGGATACCAATCTGCGTAGCACCAGCGCCTGAACGAATAACGGAACGGGCGTCGCTGCGCTTTGCTCCTTCTGTCGTTACAGCTACATAGATATTCCTGTCCTGGAAGGCGCTTCGGAACATCTCGACATGACCAATCCCGTTCTGGAAGCAGACGATCCCCGTCTCCGGGCCGGCAAGCCGTCCAACGGCTTCAAGCAAGCTATGGTCGACACTGCGCTGCTTCGTCGTGATGAATATCCAATCAGGCTTTTCTCCTTCACTGATATCCCCTGAACCTCCGACTATATCATCTACCGGATGAGCCAAAATCATAGATGAAGCAATGCTCACAGGAACGGAATGCGGTTCCTCAACTTGAATTCCTTCTCCTGCCAACAATCGCGCCTGTTCCAACGTTCTCGTCCAGAAGCGAACCCGCACTCCCCGAGCGGCCAGCTTGCCACCAAATAACAGTCCAAGAGCCCCCGCTCCAATGATGTCTACGTTCATCCGAACAACCATCCTTCCTTAACCATCTACTATTTTATACCAGACCTGCCCCTATAAATACAAAGTACAATCCACTTCACCACAAGAAAATCCCGCCGCAATTGCGACGGGACCCTCGTTAATTCTATTGATTCTGCTATTCAATTCGCTCTAAATTGCCGTTAGCATCCATCTTGAATCTTGTCTTGCTCTCGTCTTCCTCTTCATTAAGAAAAGCAAGCCTTCTGGCCCGATCCATAATTTGAATCAAAGCTTTATAGTCATCATTTACGACGCGGTAATCACTCTGAACCTCGTTCACCTGCGAGAACAAGCGTTTATTCTCCTCGCGCAGATTATGCAGCTCCTCATCCTTCATACGCAATTCTTTTTCCAACATCTTCACGTGACGATTGCTGTCTTGAACCGTATTTTTCCACCCGCGCAAAAAGCGGATGACTGCATCAATCGAGATCGTCTCTTCGGTAACGCCGTCATTTTTGTAGATTCCCTCATCCAGCTCAACCGAGGTTAATGAGGCTACAGCCGGGCTTCCTGTCAGTGATCCCTGTTTCTTCATATAGTTTCTTTTTTGCCGTTGTGCTTTTGCAATTCCTATCGCTGCCTCATATCTTTTTCGTACACAACTGTTCCATCGGAAACCGCAAGCAGCCGCGGTTCTGCCGATCTTCTCCCCTACTTCTTCAAAGGCAGTCAGTTGGGTACTGCCCTCACGAATATGGCGCAAAGTCACTTCAGCCAGAATTAAATCATCTTCCGCACTCCACGCATCTTGTCTCACTGCTGTCATGCAATATAAACCTCCTAACGACATCCTAAATATACCGTCTCCAGCCTATACCCCGGCAGGCGAATGGGTGAAATAACTTCTTACTCCATTTCTATGCCTCTCATAGAGTTCATAGAATCTATTTGGTATTAAAATGTATTTCCATTTTCAACCTTGTCCATACATATCTTTGCAAAATACAAGCTATCCCCAGTGCGCTCCATGGTTACAACAATAATAAAAATCACATTTTATTAGGAATCTCATTCTTTTTAGTGACTTTCCGTTTACACTTGATAAGGTTACGGGTATAATAAATTGTAGAATTTGGATGAAGCGTATACATAGGAAAGGGGGATTCACGCTTGGCACGCATGTTCCGCGTCCTCGGCTTTTTCACACTCTCCATCGGACTTATGGCTTTTGCCGGGAACCTCATTGAAATGGCTTTGTTATTTTTTATGCAGACCGCATTCTTCATGCTGTTTGGCTATTTGAAATTCACAGAGAAAACTTATATCTTGTTGTTCTGGGGATATATGATTGTGGCTTTCACAGGATTCAGCTATTGGACGGTTTTCCAAATGGGGCTGCCGTTATAGTCTCCGACTTGCTTCTTCATTACAACAAAGAAGACGATTCGATAAACTCGGATCGTCTTCTTTGTTGTTCATATATTATAATCTATGCCGGTTCATTTCCTGATTTGCTTCATAATCATAAGCCGACTTTTTGAACAACCTCATATATTTGCGGTGCTTGTATCATATACATCCTAGGTATAGGGGTGCTGCCCTCATAACATGATTCAGCGAAGGAGGGGGATGCATTGAAGCTGAAGAATCGCTTGCACAGAGCCATTGCTGCGCTATGTATCTCAATCACTCTTGCAACCATTCCTCTGCTGCAGGGCGCTGCTTATGCCGCTCCCATCTCGGAGGAAGACCAGAAGATTATGGAACAAAGCCTGTCCATCGTGGAGATCGATCGGGATATTAGTAAAGTTACGCTGCAGCAGCAAGACGCCGAACGAGAGGCTGCCGAGTTGACGAAGCAGATCGCCGATAAAAGCAGCCAAATCGAAAGCAGCCGCGAACGTGCCGGTAAAGTAATCGCCGCCTACTATATGGGAGAGCGAGAAACTCTGCTCACCGCGCTGTTATCCGTTAACAGCTTAAGCGATTTTTTTACAATATGGGATTACTACCAGCTCATTTCAGAACGGAACCAGGATATCCTTCATACATATCAGCAAGAATACATCGCTCTTAGAGAAGCAAGGGAAAGTCTGGATCAAACTAGCCGGGAATTGGAGAGTATAAAGCAGCGGTTGCTGCGACAACGGCAACGATTGGTCGCACTTCAGCAAAGTGTGGAAAGTTCCATAAGCTCCAGCGCTGATCCCGAAAAGCTGCGACAAATGATTCAGGAATTAACAAGCTATTGGCAGAATGTCGGACTGCATGAAGTAAGGCGTTATTTCAAGGCCCTGTCACAGGCGATGGCTAATTTTTCAGACTATTTGAAAGATTACGGAGACAGCCTCACTTCAATTAAAGGAGGTTATATACTTGCTATTCGAGAGAAAGAACTCAATCAATTTCTTAGAAATAAAAATAAGCTGCTAGGCGATATGACGTTCCGGTTCACGGAGCAGCGCATGATCGTACAAGGCAGCAAAGAGGGACTTGAATTATCGGTGGAAGGACATTATACGATAGAAAATCATCCGCAAAACGCCCTGGTTTTTCATATTGATAAGCTTGTATTTAATGGGTTTGAGCTGCCGGACACTACAAGAAGCGAGTTGGAAGATGAATTCGATCTTGGCTTTTATCCGCAGCAGCTCGTTCCCTTTATTGAAGCGACAGATGTCTCGATCAGCGAAAACGAACTTATGATTACACTCAAACTATCGTTAAAATCACGCAATTAATGCGGTTCGGTCCTAGGGATTCAGCGCATCCAATTGCTTCACATACTGTTTGGCAGAGATTTCACTATGGAGGAAAGACCATGAGTCCTTCTGCAGTTGCTGCATCAGCTCGGGAAGCTTGGCCGTTGCCGGCTGGGAGATTCCCTGTCCCTTCACGAAGGAAGCCGTTATCCAATCCGGTAATCCAGATCTCACCGCCTGATAGTATAAGGTTTTGAGCGCAGGCAAATGACCTGTTTTCTCATGCCATTGACGCTGCTGGATTTGCGAGGTCATTGCGGAAATCCATAGCCCTGCTGCATCCCGATTCGCAGACCGGGCTGTTACCACGAAACTTCTGCCAGCGATCCACATTTTATTGCCTGATTCCGTAGGCTCTGGAAAAAAGAGCTTTTTCCCTCGATAAGGATACTTCCTCGCTTCCGTAGAAGGAATAAGCATAATCAATGCACCTTGGCGATTACTGCCAATCCATTGATCATTGCTCTCATCATCACTGATATTTATCATATAAGGCTGGAGCTGCTCCAAGAGTGGAACCGCTTCGGTCAAGCCCTTCTTATTAAAAAACGTCTCGGCCGATTCCTGCTTGCCTTGACCTTTGGCGCCCAGTTGCCATAACAATGACATGACCGCATAAGGATCATTATAATCCAGCCCCAGCAAATAAGCCGGAGAATTAAATTCATTCCAGGCTTCAATCAGCGCTTGCCATTCCTCCGCTGTCGAAGGGAAGGGATGGCCGATTTCTTTTAACCGTTCAGCATCATATACCCAGACATAAGGATCGGCATCAAGCGGCACGCCCCAGACGTAGCCGTTCCACTCATCCTGCGCCAAGGAAGCGCTTAACACTTCGCCAGTCAAAGAGCCGGAATAATAGCTTTCCGTCGGGAGCAGAAACCCGCCTGCCGCATATCGGCGAACCCAGACATTGTCCAACAAGACGACGTCGGGAGATACACCAAGCTCGAACTGCTGCTGCAAGGAACCATAATTCTCTTCTACTGGTACATTGACCAGTTCAACTTCAGTGGAATGCTCCTTCTTAAATGCATCGTTCATCGCCTTTAGTTCATTGAATTCTGACTCCGGCAGACGTACTGCCACTTTAATCCGACCGTTGTCTTTAACCTTCTCCTGACTTGGAGGTATTACCGGCTCTGTTGTTCTGTCTTGATCCTTGGGACCTACCATCGTAGACTTCTCGGTCGGTGACAAGTTAATCAAGGCGAGCAGCAGGAGTGCAAAAAGTACCCAATGGTTTCTTCGCTTCATACCCGTTCTTCCCCTCCAACGTTTCAACCATCAAAACATAGGAATCCAATTTAATCAATCAACTAATCTCTATTGTATCAAACTCTCTAGTACCTTGTCCCTAAATTCTCATAATAAAAAACACCGGAGTTATCCGGTGTAAATTAATGGTTATTTAATCTGTTTTCTTTAAGAATAACCGGCTCCTACAATAGATCCGCCGCCAACTGGGCCAGCTTGGAACGCTCCCCTTTCTCCAGCATGATATGCCCGCTTAGAGCTTGCTCTCTAAAATGTTCAACCAGATAGGTGAGACCGTTGCTGGCCGAATCCAGATAAGGATGATCGATCTGTTCCGGATCGCCGACGAGGATAATCTTGCTGCCTTCGCCAACTCTTGAGACGATCGTCTTCACTTCATGCTGCGACAGATTCTGTGCTTCGTCAATAATAATAAACTGCCCGGGAATAGAGCGTCCGCGGATATACGTAAGCGCCTCAACCTGGATACTTCCGAGTCCCATCAGAATCTTATCGATATCTCCGGATTTCTTTGTATTGAACAGATATTCCAAGTTATCATAAATCGGCTGCATCCAGGGCCGGAGCTTCTCTTCCTTCTCCCCAGGCAAATAGCCGATATCTTTTCCCATCGGAACAACGGGACGAGCGATCAGCAGCTTCTTGTACTTGTGCTCATCTTCCACCTTCAATAACCCAGCTGCCAGCGCTAGCAATGTCTTTCCCGTTCCCGCCTTGCCTGTAATGGTGACCAGTGGAATATCATCATTCAGCAGCAATTCGAGAGCCATTCTCTGCTGTGCGTTACGTGCGCTGATTCCCCATACAGGATCATTGCTGAGATACAAAGGCTCAAGTCGGCTGGCATCCTCATTCACTTTGAGAAGCGCTGACTTTCCCCTTCCCATCTCATCCTTCATGATAATAAATTCATGCGGATATAGAGAATAGGATAATCCCAGCGATTTTACAGGCAATGAACGGAAGGTATAAAACTCATCGATGACGGAGGGGTGGACCTGTATGGACAAATAACCCGGGTACATTTCACTTGGATCCACGGTTCGGCCGGTAAGATAGTCCTCTGCAATCAAGCCGAGAACGTCGGCCTTAATTCTCACCAGCACATCCTTACTGACGATAATGACCGGGCTTGGCTCCGGCTTCTCCGCTTCTTCCAGATGATAGTTGAGAGCGACCGCCAAAATGCGGTTATCGTTGCTGATCTCACCAAACATCTCTTGTACTTTGGCAAAGCTGCGGTGATTCATCTCCACTTTAATGACGCCGCCATGTTCTAACACGACCCCATCATGTAAATGTCCCTGCTCCCGCAGGCCATCGAGCAGCCTGGATACTCCGCGTGCATTTCGTCCGATCTCATCCGCATTGCGTTTCTTCGAATCGATTTCCTCCAGCACGACCGCCGGAATCACAACTACATGCTCTTCAAAGGCAAAGATAGCGTTCGGATCATGCAGCAAAACATTCGTATCCAATACAAAGATCTTTTTCACGGATATCCCCTCCACCGCAGTCTTTACAGCTTCAAATTCGTATTGTGGTTCAAAAAGTCCACTTTGATCACGATGTATATCATAAAGCATCTCGGCATCGAATCTTGAATTCACCCGGGTCCTCCGGTGCTCACGTACCAACTACGTACGCTCCGCTCCTCATGCCCTAGCTTCATCCAACCTTCTCGGTGCTGAAAGTGAACTTTTTGAACTCTTATTTGATACATATTTTTTATTGTCCGGGAAATGTTATAGATACCAAGCTGGAATCCTATCTGGCAAGAGATCATTTCCGAAAGGACGGATCAAATCATGCGAATTTGGCTGTGTTTATTATTAACGGCCTCACTGCTAACTAGCTGCCAAACAGCATCTAAAAAGGCATCACCCTCTCAACAGACTCCAGCGGAAAAGACCACCCGGACGCAAAATGTTAAGGGACAGGGTCCCAAGGGTCTAAGCAATAAAACAGGTAATAACACAGGCAATACAACGGGCAAGTCAGCGCAGAAGCAAAACACAAACGCCACAGCAACTGGCAAGAATGATCAAAAAAGTCGACAAGCCCATTTGGAATCGCTAGCCAAAAAGGTTCCCGGTGTCAAAGGCGCCCACTGTGTCATCATGGGTAAGACAGCTGTCGTTGGTATCGATGTTGACGGAAATCTCGAACGCGCCCGCGTCGGCGGAATCAAGTACACGGTTGCCGAAGCTTTGCGTAAAGATCCACAGGGTACCGGAGCCATCGTCACGGCCGATATGGACCTCAGCCATCGCATCTCTGAAATTGGCAAGAAGGTTTCAGCAGGTCATCCCATCTCCGGCTTTGCGACAGAAATGGCCGATATTATCGGACGAATAGTTCCGCAAATGTCAAGCGATACCCATCCGCGTACCAAGAGTGTTCCATCCAAGCAAGGCCATCATCAACCCGCAAAACAAGAAAAAAGCAAGGTAAAGTCGAAAAATCACACTTCCGGTACCTCTGGCAGTAAATAGTAGGTCGTCCCAGATGAAAAAAAGCCCGGCGAATTAAATTCGCTAGGCTTTTTTCATTGCAGCAAATACTTGATTGTCCAATTTCTCCATAGCACGCTGATCGTACACCTTGCTGTAGGTCGGTGTTGACGCAAGCTGAGCGCCATAGAACAAAGCGTTCCGTACCGCGTCGATCTTCATGTCGAAACAGCACATTTTGAAAGGAACCCCCTCAAGAGGGTCCTGCGCTACATCGGCAACACCATTAATCGCATAAATGGTCTCCGTGCCAAACACAGTTACTGTAATCCTTGGGTGAGTCTTCACATTGTTGACAAGCCTTGATCTGTGGTCCACCGCAAAACGGAGGGTGGAGGGATTCAATGCATAAATCCAGGAGATCGCACTTGAAGTCGGCCCTCCCGTCTCCACATCCACTGTACTGAGCAGAACGAACATTTCGGACTGGAATGCATTGAATAATGGCTCGGATAATTGTGTAACGAGTTCGGACATTAACGCCAGCCCCCCCTGATCATACTTAAAGTACGTTTCAACAAGTCCGGTTTTCAGCACCGAGAAGGAAGCCGGGGACTAAGAAGACTAATCCCCACTATCTATTTGTATTATACCATGACACAAAACTTGCCTTCAATCGATCACTTGCCCGACTGATTCTCCTGCCCCTCAGATTGCGGCTTCGTTCCGGCAAGCTCGTCCTTTAAGGCCTGCTTCGCCTTATTCAACTCACTGTCATTAATGTAGACATAAGGGCTCTTCCATTCGCCCGTCACGGGCATAAATGTTACATTCTCCTTGGAAATGCTCCAGTAAGCGGCAATGATGTTTTTAATCTGCTCTGCTTCCAGGTCCGTCGTCATATTATCGCCTATTGATTCAATCGCTTTCCCTGCACCGATGACGCCATTTAAAGACTTGGTTTGATCAATCAGAGCATGAAGCACTTCATTTTGCCGCTGATTGCGCTCAAAATCATTCGAAGGTTTCGTCTTCGGTTTGCAGTTCGATTTCCGATAACGAACGTAATCCAGCGCCTTGTCACCGTTCAGATGCTGGGCCCCCTGCTGCAGATTGATATTGGTGCCATCCGCATTGTCCACATAGCACATATTGGCATCGACATTTACATCAACACCGCCCAAAGCATCAACGACATCACGAAAGCCCTGAAAATTAAGCACAGTTGTATAATCCAACGGAAGATCCATATACTTGCTAAGCATCGTCTTCATTTCTTCCTTGGCCGATATGCCTGACTTCTTCTCCGCAACCAGAAATTTGGGGTAGAACGAATTAAGCTTGTTCGTCCTGTAACCCTTCATTTGGAACCTAGTATCACGAGGTAATGACACAATGGTAGCCGATTTTGTCTTCGGATTCATGGCAATCACCATTATAACATCGCTGAGATGAGTTCCGGTCTCTGGACGATAATCCGTACCCAACAACAGCATGGCAATGGGTTTGACTTTGGCGGAATTCTCCGCAGCCACTTTGCCTGAAGTCCCTGTCTTGTTGATCGTATCATTAAGAGTGAGCATCAAATAACCTGCATACCCACCCGCTCCAAGCACCGCGACAATAAGAATCGTCAATATTACCTTATTAAAGGTTTTGCCACCAGATTTCTTTTTGGGCTTCTTTGATCCTTTGGCGGAAGAACGCTTGGAACGATCATCCCGAGGTGGCAGACCTTTGTTGTAAGAACTCATAGAATCAAAACCTTTTCATCTGGATTATGTTGTCACATAGAGTATACGAATGAGAAGGCAATAAAGTTTCCACGTAAATTTCACACAACTAACGTATACTACTCGCTCTGCTCACCAGCCGCAGGTATCGATTTCTGTTTTTTATTGCGTCTTCCTTCAACAAAATAACGAATTCGCACCATCAGCATCAGTACGACAGCGACGAGCAGACATTGAATAATCGGCAGCTTGTCGATCTGAAAAATGAGCAGGAGGAACGAGCCGATTGCCATTAAAAGATATAAAATGATCTCCTTCAGAAGCGGCAGCTTCTGCTGGCTACGAAACACCTTGTTGTATACAAAGATGATAAGCACATAAATCAAAATATACGAAATGACCGGGTTTTGCGCGAACCAAGCCTGCAAGGCCAGCCCCTCCTTCGCTTCACATCAAAATGAATATATTCCCATTATAGATTAGCTTCGGACATTTTGCGATGTTTTTCAGCTCTTTCACGTTCGCCTTTGTTCAGAATCTTCTTGCGAAGACGAATCGATTTCGGCGTAACTTCACAATATTCATCATCATTCAAATATTCCAGCGCTTGCTCCAGTGAGAATAAACGAGGTGTTTTCATTTTTACAGTCTCGTCCTTCGTCGCCGAGCGGACGTTCGTTAATTGCTTCTCTCTGCAAATGTTGACAACGATATCGTTATCACGGTTATGCTCCCCGACGATCATACCTTCGTAGATTTCAGCTCCCGGCTCAACAAACAGGATGCCACGGTCCTCAATCCCCAGGATACCGTACATTGTCGATACACCATTCTCGCTGGATACAAGCACTCCTTCATGACGTCCGCCAACTTGACCGCCAACGAATGGGCCATAGCTGTCATAGGCATGGTTCATCACGCCATAACCGCGGGTCAAAGTCATGAAATTCGTGGTATACCCAATCAGGCCGCGGGCCGGGATCAAGAATTCCAGACGAACTTGACCGTTGCCGCTATTGATCATGTTCACCATTTCAGCTTTACGGGAGCCCAGGCTTTCCATAACCGCACCCATGCTCTCCTCAGGAACATCAATCATAAGACGTTCGATCGGCTCCATTTTGACGCCGTCGATGACCTTAACGATGACCTCTGGCTTCGATACTTGCAGTTCATAGCCTTCTCTGCGCATATTTTCGATCAGAATGCCAAGGTGCAGTTCACCGCGTCCGGAGACGATAAAAGCATCAGGGCTATCCGTTTCGTCCACACGAAGCGATACATCAGTCTCTAATTCCTTGAACAGACGCTCGCGAAGCTTGCGGGAAGTAACCCACTTGCCTTCACGTCCGGCGAATGGACTATTGTTAACCAGGAAAGTCATTTGCAGTGTAGGTTCATCAATTTTGAGCACTGGCAGTGCCTCAGGCTGGTTCGGATCTGCAATCGTCTCGCCGATATTGATGTCTTTGATACCGGCAATCGCAACGATATCCCCTGCTCCAGCTTCATCGATTTCCACACGGCGCAAGCCTTGGAAGCCGAACAATTTCTCGATCCGTGCTATCTTCTTGCTGCCATCGCGCATCATTACCGCTACGGATTGGCCTTGGCGAATAATCCCGCGGTTTACACGGCCGATCGCAATGCGTCCGAGATATTCATTATAGTCCATCAGTGTTACAAGATATTGCAAAGGTTCGTCCACTTTTTCGGTTGGGGCTGGGATATGATCAATGATCGTCTCATAAAGAGCAAGCATGTTATCATCTTGGTGCTTAGGGTCCAAACTGGATGTGCCGTTAAGAGCAGATGCATATACAACGGGGAATTCCAGCTGCTCATCAGTTGCCTCAAGCTCGATGAACAGGTCCAATACCTCATCGATGACTTCGGCCGGACGGGCTGCCGGGCGGTCGATTTTATTTACTACAACAATTGGAGTCAGATTATGCTCAAGCGCTTTGCGAAGCACAAATTTCGTTTGCGGCATACATCCTTCATAAGCGTCAACGACAAGCAGAACACCATCAACCATCTTCATGATCCGTTCTACTTCTCCGCCGAAGTCAGCATGCCCTGGGGTGTCCACGATATTGATCAAATAATCCTTATACGTAATGGCTGTATTCTTGGCCAAAATCGTAATCCCGCGTTCCCGTTCAATATCATTGGAGTCCATCGCGCGTTCCTGTACTGACTCATGTTCTCTAAAAATACCGGACTGCTGCAGCAGTTTATCTACAAGCGTCGTCTTACCGTGGTCTACGTGAGCAATAATCGCAATGTTGCGAATGTTATTTCTTTCATGCATAGTTTTTCTCCATATCCTTTCGTTTCTGTATCTGATTAAATTGTCCATTCAGATCATAATGTGTGACTCATCATGACAGGCAGACAACCAATTCCTGGAACCAAGCTGAAAACAGAACCACAAAACAAGCGTCGGGCAAATAAGACCGACGCTTGACCATCCCTTATATTATACGCAAAAGGCTCAAAAAATCAAGAACTATCCTTACTTTACCACCCGCGACGGTTTTTTCCGCGCATAAGGATCAGGACGATACCTGCGATGATCAGTATGATCGCCAACAGATAGACAATGGACCAGGTAAACAGCGTCCAGCCCAGCAGAACTACCGACAAGATACCAACGATCAGAGCTGCAGCCAATACCCCTTGCTGTCGCTGAGGTGAGATATACCCATATTCGAACAATCCGACAGCAATACCAAGCAGGAAAGCCGGCCAGGTATGCTTCAACGTCTGCCAGCCGCCAAAGTTGCCGATGAAGAAAATGATGCTGTATACTACCAAAATCCCGCCAGGTACAAGCAGCTCTACAGGACCTTTCCTCCAAAAATACCACATATGCAGCAGGATGCCCGGTATCAGGAGAAGTAGAGGCCAGAGCGCCTTGCCCAGAAAACTAAATACACCCAGCTTTCCTAGCAGGATGACGATTCCGGCGGATAGAATCAGAATACCAGTCGTCAGCTTGTTGTTATCGGACATTAGATCACACACCTTCCAGATGACAATGAGGGACATGCCGCAGCAAAGTACGACACCTCTTTATCTCAAGTTTATATGAATTCGGCATAAAAAACCACTCTTCACAATTTCAAGAGTGGCTCCAGCCCGTCTTCTATATTATTGGCGGTGTGCTTTTAATTTGAATAACAAGCCGGACATTATGACCAGCCCTGCCAGCAATATCGGCAATATGCCCGTGAGGCCGGGTATAAGAGCCTTGAGAAGTGTTCCGAACTTCGGATCATGAATGAGCATTCCGCCGGCAGTATATCCTAAGATGCCAGCTCCCAAATAAATTAGGACCGGCAATTTATGAAGCAGCACTGAGATGGCACTGCTGCCCCAGACGACAATGGGAATGCTAATCGCGATACCGATGACTAATATAGCCAAATCCCCATTGGCCAGTGCCGCGATCGCAAGCACATTATCCAGGCTCATTACAAAATCTGCGATCAGAATCGTCTGAATCGCTTTCCAGATAGTAGCAGAATTGCCCGAACGGTCGGATTCCTCATGCGGCATTAGTAATTTAAAGGCAATTCCAATAAGCAAAATCGCACCGATGGCCTGGATAAATGGGATTTTCAATAATACTACAGCGACCCACGTCATAATACAGCGCAGCAACACTGCACCCAAGGCCCCCCACCAAATGGCCTGTTTTCGTTGTTTTTTGGGCAAATCTCTGCTGGCCATCGCTATGACAACTGCATTGTCGCCGCTGAGGACAAGATTAATAATTAATATTTCTGACAATAAAATGATCTGTTCCACGGCTCACCCCTCCCTTACAACTTGTATGA
The DNA here is from genome assembly GCF_013393165.1 of Paenibacillus sp. 79R4. Lineage (NCBI taxonomy): Bacteria > Bacillati > Bacillota > Bacilli > Caryophanales > Paenibacillaceae > Paenibacillus > Paenibacillus sp. 79R4. The sequence goes on from NZ_QJOT01000003.1 coordinate 54,388, forward strand.
GAAAAAGAGCCAAGCTATGCCTGTTTCAAAAATCCGCTTTACAAATGAATCCTTTCAATGAATTAATACGTATATACATCTTTAGAGGAAGTGACCATTGTGGAATGGATAAGCGCATCATTTTTTCTCTCGCTAATCAACATCGTATTCATCGATTTAATTCTTGCCGGTGATAATGCGATTGTCATTGGCATGGCAGCCAGAAGGCTGCCTCATAACGTGCAGAAAAAGGCCATCATCTATGGAACCGGCGGTGCCTTGGTCCTGCGTATTATCGCGACGCTGCTTGTCGTATGGCTGCTGAGAATCCCTTGGCTGCTGGCTATCGGAGGGGGTTTGCTGCTCTTTATCGCCTATAAGGTACTGACGGATGACGGCTCTCATGACTCCATTGAAGCCAAGGACTCATTGTGGGCGGCGGTACGCACCATTATTATTGCCGACGCAGCTATGGGCCTGGATAATGTGATCGCCGTGGCAGGCGCAGCCGGTCAGCATATGATCCTCGTCGTCATCGGACTGCTGATTAGCGTTCCGATCGTGGTCTGGGGAAGCACGCTCTTTATCAAGCTCTTAGACCGTTTTCCCTGGATCGTATATTTAGGAGCCGGCGTGCTCGCCTATACAGCTGCCAAAATGATTACAGAGGAGCCTCATTTTCTTCCCTTCTTCGAGGACAAGCCCATCTTACGTTACCTGCTGATTGCCATCGCAATTATCGTTATCCTGTATGGAGGATATCGTAAGAAATCTGCAGCATCCAAGAACAGAAGGCAAACCCCGAGAGAACAAATGTAATCCAACAAGAAACGGAATCCTGATCCGCAGATTAGCGGCTGGATTCCGTTTTTTATTCGTCTTTAGATGGTTATCAATTAATAAATTAATGAGCGTTCAAATTGACCCCGATCAGGTTCTCTTATCAATAGCAGGCTTCTTGAACTTCCCCTCTTAGAACCACTGCTCTTGGACAACTTCCGGCTCGTCCTTTTGATTCTTTCGAATAATGACATGAGGCTTAACGATGACTGACTCCGTATTCTCTACAGCCGCTTCGATCATCTGATCAAGCTCGGTTAACCCCTTCTCGATATGCTCAACAATCCGCAGATTCGGATTTGTTGCCGGTGATTTGGGAACGAATAGAGTACAGCAATCCTCATAAGGCAAAATCGATATATCATAAGTACCAATCTTCTTCGCCATGGAAATAATATCTTCTTTGTCCATCATAACAAGCGGTCGCAGCAGGGGAAGGTCTGTCACCTTGCCGATGACATTCATGCTGGCCAGCGTCTGGCTTGCCACTTGGCCGAGGCTGTCGCCCGTAACCAAGGCCAGTGCCCCGTTCTTCTCCGCAAGCTTCGTAGCAATGCGCAGCATAGATCTTCTCATCAGCGTGATAATCAGGTTGTCCTGCCCAGTCTTGGCCAAGGAGGTCTGAATATCTGTGAACGGAACGAGATGGACCTTGATTCTTCCGGAAAAGCCGGACAGCACCTGCGCTAATTCAATGACCTTCTCCTCCGCCTTCTTGCTCGTGTAAGGATAGCTGTGGAAATGTACACATTCGATTTCCAGGCCACGGCGCATAGCCGAGTAACCGGCTACCGGGCTATCGATTCCGCCGGAGAGCAGCATCATTGCCTTCCCGTTCGTTCCGAGCGGGAAGCCGCCAGCTGCGGGAATCACTTCACAGAACAGGTAAGTTACGCGCTCACGAACTTCCACTCTCAATTCCAGATCCGGGTTATGAACATCTACCTTCAAATGTGGACACGCGCTGAGTACAGGACCGCCCACCAAATGATTCAGTTCTTGTGAAGAATGTGGGAAACCCTTAAAGACGCGGCGTCCATGCACCTTAAAAGTGTTATACTTGTCCGCCGGAATTGATTTTATAAAATCGACGGCAATCCTCACAATATCTTCCAGCTTGGAAGGCGATACCTTTACCGGGCTGATCGAGGTCAGACCAAAAATATTTTTTAATGAGGATATTACCGGATCAGCAGCTTGGCCATTTAATCTGACATAGATCCTTCCATATTCATGAATCGCTTCCGTTCCCGGAAAGGCGCGAAGTAATGCTTTTACATGAGACAGAGCCGCCTTCTCAAATCTTGAGCGGTTCTTCCCCTTGACCGTAATCTCCCCGAACCGGAGCAATAGCATTTCATAATCCAAATTCATTAGCCTCTCCCCTTCAAATCTTCCTGACGTGTTACCGCGCTTTGCAGGGCAACCAGAAATTGTTCTATATCCTGTTCCGTATGTTCCGCACCTAGACTTACACGAATGCCTGAGGACGCCTCTTCAATACTTTTGCCCATAGCTAAAAGGATACGGCTTGGCTCCGTCTTCTTCGAAGAGCAGGCCGAACGTGTCGATACAAGAAATCCATCTTCCTCCAGCATGTGCAGCATAGCCTCTGCCTTCATCCCGGGACAAGAGAAATGAATGATATGCGGTGCCCCATCAGACGGTGAATTTAGCACCAATTTCGGGATGGCCGCAATTCCATCGATCAGAATCTTTCTAAGATGCCGCAAACGTTCCGGAACCTGAGCTTGTTCCTCTTTGGCTAATCTCAGCGCTTTGGCCATCCCCACGATATAAGGGATATTCTCTGTGCCGGCCCTTCTTCCGCCCTCCTGGCTCCCCCCGGCAAGCAAAGGCTGGAGCTTAATTCCTTCGCGGACATAGAGCAGGCCGATTCCTTTGGGGCCTCTAAATTTATGCGCTGACAAACTGTACATATCAATGCCTGAAGCTTGAAGCGACAAAGGCAGTCTCCCAAATCCTTGTACGCCATCCACATGGAATAAGACACGCGGATGCTGCTCTTTCAGCTGCTTGCCGATTTCCTCCACCGGATTAATGCTTCCCGTCTCGTTATTGACATGCATTATTGAGACGAGCACCGTATCATCCTGAACAGCGGTGCACACCTGCTCCGCTGTTACAGTCCCTTCATGGCCGACCGGCAGATAGGTTACATCCCAACCAAGGCCTTCAAGCTGCTTGCAGCATTCATATACAGAGGGATGCTCAATGGCTGTTGTTATAAGATGCTTGCCCCGATTCATAAATTGCAGGGCGGCACCCTTTATGGCCGCATTATTGCTCTCTGAAGCACCCGACGTAATGATAATTTCCGACGGCTTCACCTGAAGCGCTCCAGCACAAACCTCACGGGCCTTTTTAAGCAATTGTTCGCTCTGCTCCCCTAAAATATGCAATGACGAGGGATTCCCATAATGCAGGTTTATGACCTCAGCAATCGTACGAGCAACCTCGGGATGCGGCGGAGTCGTAGCCGCGTAATCCATATATTTCATGATTTCACCCAGTTTCTTTAGAGGTAGTTCAAAAATCCTTATAAACATAAACTTGTAACGGTAGCCACATCTATTTGATCATAATACAACCCGAAAAAAAGACCAAAAGAAAAAACGCAAATTTCCGGGAGTGGCCGGTGCGTTTTTTCCCTCGTTATCTTAATATATCAGCCCTGCAATCAGGCGTCTAATTCATAAAATTCAAGCATCCACATCCTGGAAGTTTAAACTTCATATTTGCTGCGAGCGTTCATTACTTTAAACACATAATTCTGCGTCTCGCGCGGCAATAAATGAAGCTTGTCCATCAGTTCCTGATCATTGCTTATGCCGGCTCTCTGCACGCGGCCTGGACCCGCATTATAAGCAGCAAGCGCAGTGCTCTCATTACCGCCAAAACGCCGGATCAGATTCGCCAGATAACGTGTTCCGCCATCGATATTTTGAGCGGGATCGAATGAATCCGTAACCCCCAGTCCACGCGCGGTTCCATCCATTAATTGCATCAAGCCCTTCGCTCCGGCAGAGGATACCACCTTCGGATTGAAGGAGGACTCCGCCTCGATTACAGCCTGTATCAAGCTTGGAGCTACGCCATAGCGCTGAGCGGCATCTGCAATTAATTGCTGAATATCCGCAGCGATCTCGCGTTTGGAAGAAGAGATAGGTTGACCGGAAGACATCGGAATATTCGCAGTAATAGAACCGATATTATAGCTATCCGGGCTGTCAGAGACTTGCCCATTGATACGGTTCAGATAATTGTTCAGTTGGGCTTCGATATTTGAAATTTGATCTTCATAGTCATCTGTCGTAATGCTGCCATCAGCCATCATCATTTCCTGCAGCAAAATATCAAACAAAGAACCATCCATATCACTGGAAGCATCTGCTGCCTTGTTCCCTTGCAGATCAATACTGTTCTTCATTTGGAGCGAAATGAGCTGTTCCATTGTTCGTGGATCAATTTGCATGTCGGCTAGCTCCTCCTACTTGTACAAAAGATATATGTATATATTTTACACGTGATTGGCAATCATGACCACCTCTTTTTCATAATTCAGTCTTTGCCAAGCGGTCGCTTGCCCAAAAATAGCAAAGGCTGACATCATTAGGATGCCAGCCTTGAGACCAAAAATCAGCGAGTAAATGGGATCAGGAAGAAATAACTAAGTGTAGCTACTATGCCAAGGCCGATCGCCCAGCCTCCCGAGGTCTTAGCTCCTTGACTGTAAGCATAGAACCCTAATACTGCAGCGAGCGGGCCAAGTACAATGCTCCAGAGGAACAGCGAGGCAATGCCAAGACCAACCCCAACATAACCTACAGTACGGCCAATGCTATTATCGGCAACATCCGTATCTGCTCGTTCTGCCTCGGCACCTTCCGAACGATTATCGCGGTGTTCTGTCGTATCCCAATTTGTCGGGCCCACCGAGGCCGTTGGAGATATTTCAGAAGCATATTCTTCCTTGTCTGAATGGTTGTTGTTATGAGTTACTGAATGTTCTGAATGGTCTCTACGCGGAAAATCAAGACGTTTTCTTTCCCCATAATAATTATGCTGGTTGTCATCATTAAATTGATCATTCATTCTACAGCACCTCCTAGGGATATAAGATGGTTAAACTTAAGTTGACTTGGGTTCAAAGGTATGACAGCAAGTTGCAGATGATGTTGTGGCTGTCGTCTGATTCTCGGAATCGAAGGATTCGCCAGCGAATTCCGCATGGTACTGACGAGTCGCATTTTGGTCGATATCGATCATAATGCTGTCCGCCTGACAAATATTTTTCTCTCCCCAATGAACACAATTGGCTACACTGCATTTTACGATGGGTTTACTTCCGCTTGTCATTGATTAATCACCTCGGAATCAGTGTTCCCTCTGTACCGCTCGTTATGCCTTCAAAATAGCTGACAAAACAAGACAAAACATGGGGACGATACCAGACTATTGCTGACGCTTTCGATCCCGGTCTTGGAATAAAAAAACAGGCTCCATAGCAACCTATTCATATCCCAATCAGCCATATAAGTTGAATAAATCATTCAACTTCTACAACGTTAAGGAGGCAATGACATGAAATGGTTCAGATGGGCACTAGTCGGCATTGCGGGGATCGCCGCCGCTACCGTGATCGGCCTGTATCCCTTCAATGAGAAGGCCCCACAACAAGCTGCAGAACAAACGAAGCCGGTGCCTGGACCGAAGGAGGAGCAGCGCTTGAAGCAAATGATGCTGCACCGGGATATGACTGCAACGGAGCGACTGATCAGAATGGATACCAAAGGGCATCTCCGTGCGCTATCCGAGGCTTCGCGCAAAATTCATACCGACAAGCTGAAATCCCGTGTAACCGAACTGCAAAAGGGACATCAACAGTTTAAATCCATCCTTTGGTATGACAGTGCAAACGGCAAGACAAAGGAAATCCGCGCCGCGCATTATAAGGCGAATCCCGAGGAACAAAAACAGATAGCAAGCTACATCAGCTTTGCCAAGAAATCGCTGCAGAAAGGCAAATCCTACGAGTCTCCGGCTTTTCCTCAGAAGGATCCGAAGTTCTATATTACGGCAGAGCCGGCAAAACAGGGCGGCAACGGAGTGATCGCTGTCATGGATTTAGGTATCCTTGGAAAAGTAAAAGAGCATCAGCATAAAAATCTCCGTCTGATTCCTTATCCGAAGGAGGGCAAATACAAGGTCGAATCCGTTGAGACCGACACCTTGCGGGACATTACCGTTAAAACCGGGCATGATAACGAAAAGGCGAGCCACTATTATGAAAATGAGATCGTCGTTACGTTTAAACATGGACTAAGCACCGAGGACCGTAAGAAAATTATGAATGATCTACACTGTAAGCCGCCTCAAAAAATAGTAAACACGTACATTTTCCGCTCCGATAAGCTGACGATGAATGAACTGAAAGACTATTTCCTTAAAAATTGGCAGCCTGATTATGTGGAACCCCATTATCTCTACATGACCAACGAGACGAGTCTGGACGATACACCGCTAATTCCTAATGACATGTTATTCTCGGAATATCAATGGAATTTACCGATTATCGATACGACACGCGGCTGGAAGCTCAGCAAAGGAACCAATGATGTTATCGTTGGTGTTGTAGATACGGGGGTTGATTTGCAGCATCCCGATTTAAAGGGACGGCTGCTGAAAGGTTATAATGTTGACGCTCCCGATGAAGATCCGATAGACGATGTCGGACATGGCACGCATGTCGCCGGCATCATCGCCGCCAATACCAACAACAGCGAAGGCATTGCCGGTATGATGTGGAGCGGCAAAATACTTCCGGTAAAAGCGTTGGACAAGTCCGGTGCAGGTACGACCTATTCTGTTGCGCAGGGAATTATCTGGGCTACTGATAACGGTGCTAAAGTGATCAATATGAGTCTGGGCAATTACGCGGATGCGAAATTTCTGCATGAAGCGGTTAAATACGCTTTTGATCATGATGTGGTTCTTGTTGCAGCAACAGGTAATGATAATACTGAACGTCCCGGATATCCGGCGGCTTACCCGGAAGTTCTGTCTGTATCAGCGACCGATTACAATTTGAAGAAGGCCTCCTTCTCCAATTACGGTGACTATGTAGATGTGATGGCTCCCGGCGAGAGTATCGCCAGCACCTATCCTGACAACCAGTATGCGGCCTTATCCGGCACTTCGATGGCATGCCCGCATGTAACGGCACTGGCTGCGTTGATCCGCTCTATTAATCCAGAGCTGAAGAATACAGAAGTGATGGATATCATCCGCAAAAATGTAATCGATCTGGGTACCGCAGGCCACGACAAATACTACGGTTACGGGCAAATTGATGTCTACGCTGCGCTTGAAGCCGCAGGAGGTGGCGATGCCTCACTGCAATTCTGGCCGCAAGCCATTGAGCGCAAAATGGACAGAGCGATCGAAAGATTGAAATAAGCGTAATGAAAAGGCAATCAGCGAGGCTATTTTAGCCTCGCTGATTGCCTTTTTCAAACTTTCAACAAAAACTTAAAAAAAGTATGGGTTGTCCCGAAGGAATTCCTTTTTTCTTGTGTATGTATTTGAGGCGCATGACCGCAGGTTTAACAACTTGCGGTAAGCCTCTAAGTGATGATGTTGCGACAGTGATGAAAGTTTGCCGTAAGCCGGGTTCTGTACTCGTAGCGGTAAGAACGGGAACTACCCTCCCGCTGTAAGTGACAATCATCTATCTAGACCGCACATTACTATGCGGTTCCAGCGACCAACCCGGACGCGCCTCGGGCAAAGGCTGCTTCCAAGGAAGCTGCGTCCCATTAGGTCTTGCTCCAGATGGGGTTTACCAGGAACGAAGTCACCAGCGCTCCTCGGGGTCTCTTACACCTCGGTTCCATCCTTGCCTGTGCCGCTATAATAGCGGCCATCGGCGGTCCATTTCTGTGGCACTATCCTTCAGCTCGCGCTGACTGGACGTTATCCAGCATCCTGCCCTATGGAGCCCGGACTTTCCTCTCGCGGCCGAAGCCGCCAGCGATTGTCTGTCAAACTTTCGAAATGCAACAATAGTTAGTATACAGCTTATATCACGTTAACTCAAGGTCCAATTAGAGGTAGTTCCAAAAATGCGATATGGCTCGATCAGGAAGTGATCCCGGCTTGGAACTTGAATTCACCGGGGCGCTCGGGTGTCAGATACAAACACCTGTATTGTTACATGAAAACAAATGGTTCGGTGTTTATTTGCGAAGCATGAACCTTCGTCTCATATTTGTGCTCTGTCAGTTTATTAGTCAGCCATTCCGCTACTTTCACTTTCATAATCTTCTCCGCATTATGTCCTGGATCAACGATCGTAATTCCAGCCATAAAAGCGTCCTGAGCCGTATGGTAATCAACGTCTCCCGTCACGAGCACATCCGCTCCCTGGAACAACGCATGCTTCCAGTACCTGCCCCCGGAACCGCCAAGCACAGCAGCTTTTTTAATAGACCGATTCATATCGCCTACAACCCTGACAGCTGGAACGTCCAGCTTCACTTTGACACGTTCTACGAACTCCTTCAAGGTGACCGGCTCTGCGAGCTTGCCAACACGCCCTAAACCTAAGGTACGGCCCTTCAGATCCATCGGATACAAGTCATAAGCTACCTCTTCATACGGATGCTTTTTCAGCATAGCCTGTATGACCTGGTTGCGAATACTCGCCGGAACAATCGTCTCGATCCGAATCTCCTCGACCTTCTCCAGCTTGCCTTGCGAACCGATGTATGGGTCTGTCCCTGCCCCAGGCTTAAACGTTCCGTAACCCTCCATATTAAAGCTGCAATGACTGTAATTCCCGATGGCCCCGGCTCCGGCGTCAAGCATAGCATCAAGCACACGCTGATGGTGATCCTTCGGCACGAATACAACCAGCTTGTACAGGTTGTCTGTGTGGATATCTTCTAACGAAGCGCTGGGCTCAAATCCAAGGGCTTCTGCCATCCAATCATTCATACCACCTTCTGTAATATCCAGATTTGTATGTGCGATATAGACAGCGATATCGTTCTTGATCAGCTTCTCATAGACCTTACCCATAGGCGTATCCACCTGGATCGACGGGAGCGGTCTGAAAATAATCGCATGATGCGCAACGATGAGATTAACGCCGAGTGAAATAGCCTCGTCCACAACCTCCTCATTGACATCCAGCGCAACGAGAATACCTGTAATCTCTTTGCTTAAACTGCCAAGCTGCAGCCCAATCTTATCTCCTTCCATAGCAACATGCTTAGGTGCAAGCTGCTCCATGTACTGAATTACGGTCTGTCCTTTTGCCAGCATGCCAATACCTCCTTAAGCTGTTCTATCTCCTGCCTGAGTTCGCTTTCCCGTTCACGCGAAGCCTCCTGATCAGATAGGGCGACCTGACGGCAAATGTTCTCCAGCTTCGCGATTTCTCCTTGCCATTTCTTCAATAATGTTGATGAAGGATTCAGTATGAATCGAGGTCCAATTTTCAATAACCATGGCTTGGAAACGACAATTCCGCCATCCATAACCTTATTTTGGTACAACCGCTCGTTCAATGCATCAGCGCCAGGATCAGCGATAGCCGTCAGCACTTCATAAATCTTCCCGTCTTCCTCCAGGATTTGCTCCTTCTCCAAATACCAGCCGTTCTCAACCAGCCATTGGCGAACAAATTCCTCCCCAACATTCGGTTGAAGCACAAGCCGCTTCACACCCTCAAGCTTATCCCTTCCACCTGAAAGTATAGATACGATTAAGGCTCCGCCCATTCCGGCAATCGTAATCGTATCGACCTCTCCGGGGCTGATGACGGCCAAACCGTCGCCTTTGCGGACAGAGATACGACGATGTTCCCCGGCCTCGGCAACCTGTCTCTGAGCGGCCTCCAAGGGGCCATCATTCACTTCCCCAGCAACGGCATAGGAGGCTTTGCCATTCTTCACTGCATAGACTGGCAGCAGCGCATGATCCGATCCAATATCGGCCATTCTGCATCCAAGCAAAAGCTCCTCTGCAATGACCTGTAATCTTGCTGATAGTTTCATTAAGAAAATTACACCACCCGTTTTATTTACTGCCATAACCTGATTTACAAACTAAGTATTCAGAAAAATCCCCACAAGAAGAAAACAATTACAAGCTTTACAGCAATTTGCATTAGCTTGGAAAAAAAGTTAAAATAAAGACCAATAGCAGTGAACAACAAGAAGGCCATTCATCGAACTTAGGAATTACAATACTTCCTTGGTGTATTACATGCACTCGCGGCTAAGGTCAGAATGAAAAAATAGACCTCGCTGCCTGGCTGCAGAAGGTCTATTCAACGCTATTCCAGGAAATCCTTGAGCCGTTTGCTGCGGCTTGGATGACGAAGCTTGCGGAGCGCCTTCGCTTCAATCTGGCGAATTCTCTCCCTTGTTACACCGAATACCTTGCCTACTTCCTCCAAGGTCCTGGTTCGGCCATCGTCGAGTCCAAAACGCAGGCGAAGCACATTCTCTTCCCTCTCGGTAAGAGTGTCAAGGACATCCTCCAGCTGTTCTTTGAGAAGCTCATAAGCTGCGGCGTCCGCTGGCGCCAACGCCTCCTGATCTTCGATGAAATCGCCCAGATGGGAATCATCTTCCTCACCGATCGGCGTTTCCAGAGATACAGGCTCCTGTGCAATCTTCATGATCTCGCGGACCTTCTCCACGCTCAGATCCATCTCTGCGGCAATTTCCTCCGGAGCAGGCTCACGGCCGAGCTCCTGCAATAGCTGACGGGATACTCTGATCAGCTTATTAATCGTCTCCACCATATGAACGGGAATCCGAATCGTTCTTGCTTGGTCGGCAATCGCACGGGTAATCGCCTGACGAATCCACCAGGTTGCATAAGTGCTGAATTTGAAGCCCTTCTTGTGGTCGAACTTCTCGACGGCCTTGATCAGACCCATGTTCCCTTCCTGAATCAGATCCAGGAACAACATGCCGCGCCCTACATAACGCTTGGCAATGCTGACAACCAGACGCAGATTCGCCTCAGCCAGACGGCGCTTTGCTTCCTCATCGCCATTTTCGATTCGCTTCGCAAGCTCCATCTCATCTTCAGCAGTTAACAGCGGAACGCGTCCGATCTCCTTCAAATACATTCGCACCGGATCATTGATCTTAATGCCCGGCGGAAGCGATAGATCATCATCGTAATTGAAATCGTCATTATTCTCGCGATCCTCGTCGTCACTGCGACTCGTCAGCTCTGCATCACTGTCCCCGTTTACATCTATCCCAAGATCTCCAAGATGCTCAAAAAATTCATCCATCTGCTCAGGGTCCTGATCGAAGGGAGACAACTTCTCCATAATTTCTTTGTAGGTCAGAGAAGATTTCTTCTTCCCTTGTTCAATCAAGCGCTCTTTCACTTGATCTAACGTCAAATCCGTTTCTAGTTCAGTATGTTGATCATTCGCCATATTGGGCTCCCTCCTCCCTAGAAACATCCAAAGTCCAAACCTCTTACTGTCTCTCTAGGGCAATAATCTCACTTGCAATTTGTGCCGCGCGTATAAAGTCACCGGCTCGTTCCGAAGAGACCATCTCTTCTTTTTTGCGCTTAATTTGTTCCAGAAGCGGAAACCGCCGGATCTCCCGGATGCAATCGTCCAATTCCAGAAAGCTCCATTCTCTCGGAATATCCATCATAGCGATCGCAACTACGGTCTTCTCCAGACGATCATCCTCAAGCGAGGATACAAACCGGCTCGCATCCGGCTCTTTTCCTTGCGCATAATAGGCGTATAGATAAGCAGCAATCGCCGCATGATCATCGATGTTAAAATCATCTCCAAGATGTTTGCTCACATATTGAGCAACCTCTTCATCCTGGAGCATATAGAACAGCAATCTTCGCTCTGCGACCTGATAAGCAGGCAGCAGCGTCGGCATTGACGCCTGCCCCGTTTTATGCCTACCATTATTCCACCTTTTGGCCTTATTATCCCCTGCGGGAGCCTTTTTTTGCATAGCCTGGCGCAATTCATTGCATTCCTGCTTCAGACTGTCAAATGACACCTGCAGATCCGCTGATAAATCCTGCAAATAGATTTCGCGTTCCGTAGGTGATGGCAAAGGGGCTATAATTTCCAGAGCATCTTTGATATAGGCAATCTTTCCGTCTTCCTCTAGCAGTATATGGTTTTTTTTCAGATATATAAGCTTAAATTTGACGGATGTAACAGCTCCATCCAACACTTGCGATTTGAAACGCTCGGCTCCGTATTTCTGAATGAACTCATCCGGATCGAGCCCATCGCTTAACAGGGCTATTTTTGTATTGAAGCCGACTCCTTCCAGAATCGATATGCTCTTCAGAGCCGCGGCTTGTCCGGCATTATCACCGTCATAACAGACGATCACCTCATCCGCCAGACTTCTCATTATGTTCGCATGACTCTCCGTTAGCGACGTTCCCATTGTGGCAACGCCATTATGAACCCCTGAATCCCAGGCGCTGATTACATCGCCATATCCTTCGAACAGGACAAATTGCCTTGTTTTGCGAATATCGGTCTTGGCCTGATGCAGGTTATATAACGTCCGGCTCTTGCTGAACAATCTACTCTCCGGTGAATTCAAGTACTTCGGCTGTCCGTCGCCAAGAATTCTGCCGGCAAAAGCAATCACCTTCCCAGTCCGATTATGCAGCGGAAAGATGACCCGGTCACGGAAGCGATCCACAAAACCTGTTCCATCCTGCTTGGAAGAGATCAATCCGCCTTTCTCCATGGCTTTCAGATCGAAAGAGCGCTTGTCCAAAAACTGGACGAGTGTATCCCAACGCGCAGGTGCATAACCGATTTGGAAAGTATCGATCGCCTTGTCATTAATGCCTCTAGACCTCAGATATTCCAAGGCCGGTTTGCCATGCTCTGTATTCTTCAATAAATAATGATACAGCTTGGAGGTCCATTCATGAGCCTGCAGCAACTGCTCAAGTTCCATATCTCGGGGCGATCCACCCTGGCCTCCCATTCCGTCTTCAAACGGAATATGGGCCTCTTCCGCCATTACTCTTACGGCCTCAGGGAAAGTTAATCCTTCGATTTCCATCCTGAATTTGATGGCATTTCCGCCTTTACCACAGCCATAACAATGGAAGATCTGCCGTTCGGGTGTAACCGTAAAAGAGGGCGTCTTCTCTGAATGGAATGGACATAGCCCTTTCATATACTTACCCTGTTTCGTCAGATGAACGTGTTTGCCAACCGTGTCGACGATATCATGTTGCCGCAAGACTGCCTCGATGACTTCCTCCGGAATTCCTCTTCCGGTACTCATCTAAACCACCTTCATCTTTCAAGAGGTAATTCAAAAAGTTTGCTTTGATCGCAAATAACGCAGGTAAACCCTTCGACATCGAATCTCGAACTCAGCCGGGGCAAACGAATGCTTAAGAAGTCATGTTTCCTAACGCAAACACCTCAGGGCTCACGTAAAACAAAGACTTCCCGGGTCGTTTCTTATCGAAAACGCGCAGCTCCGCGCCTCACACCCTGGCTTCCTGCAACCTTCTTGATGCTGAGAGTCAAACTTTTTGAACACGCACCTAAGTTAGAATATTTCACAGCCGAACTTAGGCCGTTAAAATGACTTCTAACCCGTAAATATAAATTCGCTAAAATTAGTTATTCTCCTGCAAATCTTGCAAAAGTTTTGACAACATATATTGAAAGTGAGCGCGGTCCACGTCGGTAAAAGGCTTGGGCCCCTTGGCATAGCGCCCTCCGCGCCGCGCTTTGGCATGATAATGCCTGCGTTCAAGCAAATAATCAATATTCCCCGGGTGATATAATTCGCCCCGGGGAGACAATGTTCTACAATGTTTAGCTAACGTCAACGCAGCGAGACCATAATCCTGGGTCACTACGATATCATCCTTGACGATATGATTGGCAATATACATATCTGCACTCTGCGAGCTTCGGTCGACATGGATAATTTGCACTCCCTGCTCAGCCTGAAGCTCGTGATCATAAGAAGAAACCATAAGCACCTGCGCACCAAAATCGTGAGCTGTCTCAATAATTTCCCGTTTTACCGGGCAGGAATCCGCATCCACGACAATTCGAGCCATTTGCCGGACTTCCTCCATTTCCGCTATGCCCAGACCAGCTTGCCAAAGTCGGCAAACACCTTAAGATCCTCATCGATAGCCGCCAGCAAGGCCAGACGGTTCGTACGGATCTCTTCATCGTCCGCCATAACCATAACTTTATCGAAGAAATTTGTAATGGATGCTTGCAATCCGCCAAGCAGATTTAAAGCTTCCGCTTCGTGTCTTTCCGCTAGCTTGCTGCGATAGTCTTCCGTCATCGACCGCCATGCATCATAGAGCTGTTGCTCGGCAGGATCGCTGAGCAAGTCGAAGCGAACCTTCATCGCCGAGGCTTTGGCTGCCAGATTGCTTACACGTCCGAAAGATTCAACCGTTGTTTTGAAGTCCCCCTGATTCGTCACCGCATCCATCAGGGCATTGCCGCGCTGAACAACGGAGACGACATCATCATATCCTGCTGCGATGACCGCTTCAACCACATCATAACGCAAGCTGTCGGACAGCGTTCTTTTCACACGAAGACCGAAGAATTCCAGCAAGTCGCGCATAATTTCTTCCTCAGTACGCTTCAGCCCGTGGAAATTCGCATGAGTCTCCAAGGAAATTTTGAAAATATCGTTCAGGCTAACCGACAATTTATGCTCCAAAATAATCTGTACAATACCTGCCGCTTGACGGCGTAATCCGTATGGATCCTGTGATCCGGTTGGAATAATGCCGATCGAGAAGCAGCCGGTAATCGTATCTATTTTATCCGCAATACTAACAATTGAACCAATCTCCGAAGCAGGAACCTCGTCTCCGGCAAAACGCGGTTGATAATGTTCAAATACGGCTTTGGCTACCGCTTCCGGCTCCCCGGCTTTGCGGGCATAATCCTCACCCATAACACCTTGCAGTTCCGGGAATTCACCTACCATTTGCGTAACCAGGTCGAATTTGCAAATCTCGGCTGTACGGCTGATCATCTCAGCTACCCCGGATTCTACGCCAAGCAGGTGCGAGAGCTTCTCGGCATTCCGGCGAATGCGGCGTACTTTATCTCCTACCGTTCCCAACTCTTCATGGAAGACGATGCTTTCCAGCTTGGACAAGGCATCCTTAATCTGCAGCTTTTGATCCTCTTCATAGAAGAACTTCGCATCAGACAGGCGTGCGCGCAGCACCTTTTCATTCCCGCGGGAGATGGTGTCAAGATGCTCAGCGTTCCCGTTGCGCACCGTTACGAAATATGGAAGCAAATCTCCTTCGTTGTTCAATACCGGGAAATAACGTTGATGCTCGCGCATGGAAGTGATAAGCACTTCCTTGGGAATGTTCAAGAAAGATTCCTCGAACCTCCCGTAAAGAGCGGTTGGTGTTTCAACCAGAAACAAAACTTCCTCCAGCAAGTCATCCTTAACGGCGATATTCCAGCCTTTTTCAGAAGCCAGTGCCGCAATTTGCTCTTCAATAAGCTTCTGGCGCTCATTTACATCAACAATCACATGCTCGGCACGCAAGGCTTCAACATAATTGGCTGGTTCTGAAATAACGGTATCTTGACCAAGGAAACGATGTCCCCTTGTTACGTTCCCGGATTTAACACCGGCGATTTCCAGCTCGATAATTTGCGATCCGAACAGGGCAACGATCCAACGAATCGGGCGTACAAATTTAAAGTCATGATTGCCCCAGCGCATATTTTTCGGAAAATTCATCGCATGCATAATGCCCAGCAGTCCTTCCGATACGATGGAAGCTGTCTCCACACCGGTGCGGCTCTTGCTGACATAGACATACTCTGTTCCGCCCAGATCTTTGAAAGTAAACTGATCCGGTGCCGCTCCTTGACTGCGGGCAAATCCAAGCGCGGCTTTACTCCACTCTCCATTTTCGTCCAAAGCAATTTTACGGGATGGCCCTTTGACCTCTTCATGAACATCTTCCTGCTTCTCGGCCACATCCTTGACAAGCACAGCCAGACGGCGCGGTGATGCATAGCTTAGGACGGCACCATGTGTAATTACTGAATCATCCAGCCATTTGCCCAATCGTTCCGCCAACTGCTCCATCGCCCCACGGATAAAACGGGCAGGCATTTCCTCTAAACCGATCTCAAACAATAAATCTTTAGACATGTGCAGCGCCCCCTTTCTCAAGCATTGGGAATCCCAATTTCTCGCGTTCCTCCAAATAAGTTGCCGCAACTTGACGGGCTAGATTACGAATCCGGGTGATGTAACCGGTCCGCTCCGTTACGCTGATTGCCCCTCTGGCATCAAGCAAGTTGAACGCATGCGAGCATTTCAGCACATAATCATATGCCGGGAATACAAGATGCTGATCCATCGCTTTGTTTGCTTCCTGCTCATACATGTTGAACAAGGTGAATAGCATTTTTACGTCCGAGATTTCAAACGTATATTTCGAATGTTCAAATTCGGCCTGGTGGAATACATCTCCATAGCTCGTTCCATCCACCCACTCCAGATCGAACACATTTTCTTTATCCTGGATATATGAAGCAAGCCGCTCCATACCATAAGTAATCTCCACTGCTACAGGATTAGCTTCAATTCCGCCAACCTGTTGGAAATAAGTAAATTGTGTAATTTCCATGCCGTCCAGCCAAACTTCCCAACCAAGCCCCCAAGCGCCAAGGCCCGGATGCTCCCAGTTATCCTCTACAAAGCGAATATCATGCTCCAGCGGATTGATTCCAAGACGCTTCAGGCTTTCCAAATAAATTTCCTGAATATTGTCAGGGGAGGGCTTGATGATGACTTGGAACTGGTGATGCTGATACAGACGGTTCGGATTCTCGCCATATCGTCCGTCCGCCGGACGACGGGATGGCTCTACATAAGCGACTCTCCATGGCTCTGGTCCAATTGAGCGAAGGAAGGTCATCGGATTAAGCGTCCCCGCTCCCTTCTCCACATCATACGGCTGCACGACAATGCAATCTTGCTCCGACCAGAACTGCTGCAGGGTCAGAATCATTTGTTGGAAATTCATGAACCACAACTCCTTTGTTTGTTAAATGCGAAAATATCGGCTGAACAGAACATTATGCCCGGTTGCAAGCTTTGCAGCTTATCCCGATGATCTATTATTCAGCTTCACTCCCGGCGTCCGGAAGAGTACGCAAAAAAGCTCTCTTCCTCCACGCCTGTAACCAGACGTAGGGACGAGAGCTATAGCTTTCCCGCGGTTCCACCCTACTTGATTTGCCAACTTTTTTGAATATTTATCAAAAAGAAAGTTTAGCAAATCCGCTTTTCACGAACAATTCTTCATGCTCCCGGGCTGCCATTTCATGGACTAATCCGACCGGGCTTACACCTTCCCCGGCTCGCTTCATGCAGATGTAGACTCCATTACTTGTCCCGCTCAACACATGAATCTCCATATAGAGATTGCTCAAAAAAGTCACTTTTGATCCTGCGCTTCGATGCTGACCAACCGACCTTTTTAAACTCGTACTAACTGGAGAAATTCTAATAAATTATAAATAATTACAGATAGAATGTCAAATATTATACTTGTTCAGTTGATCCAGCACCTGCAGCGATTTTAGCTTGAGCCCCAGTTGAATATCAATAAAAGAACGCATCAATTCCTTGAGTTCTTGCCTGGTGTTATCCTTTACACTAATGCTGCCCAGCCTTCTCATATCCATTCTTTCAAACAAAGTCAGCAATTTATAAGTCCCCGCTGTAATTTCCCGCGCCGCTGGATCGTGATGACGGCATCTTCGACATAGTTTGCCTCCAAGCCGCGGACTCATGAAGGTGGATTCATCCTCAGCCCCACAATTGACACAAGCGCTGAAGGAAGGTCCGTATCCCGCGGCCTGAAGAACCTTAATTTCATATAGATGGAGAACGATCTGCGGATCTTTTCCAGTCGACAACGCATCCAGACAGGCCTTCAGTTGTGTGAACCAGAAACGCCCGATTTCTTCATCCTGCAGCGTACGGTCCAGCAATTCACAAGCATAGGAAGCATAGGCCGCCAGGAACAGATCCTCACGCAAAGAAAAGTGAGATTCAATAATCTCACCTTGATTCAGCGTTCCCAAGCCGCCATTTTGACGGAAGAACACATATTCTCCATAAGTAAAAGGCTGCACCATGGCGGCCAAGCGGCTCTTCATCTTCTTAGCTCCGCGCGCAATAACGCCGATTTTTCCATTATTTTCGGTGCAGAGTGTGACGATTTTATTCCCTTCGCCATAATCCATACTGCGGATGACGATTCCTTCTACTCTATACAACATACCTGTTCCCCCAACCGCTCCGGCTCCATAACAGCGTTATTCAGCCGCCGCTTCTTCCTCCTCGAGGCTCAGTTCCTCAATGGTACTGGCTTCCTCACCTATACTTCCACCAGACTCTTTATACAATAAATAAGCATCGACATCTCCCGTCATTGCAAAATACTTCCACGAAAAATCTCGCATTCGTATTCATCCTCTCTTCGGAAACGACGTCTGTATCTACAAAGAATAGGATGTGCTAGATGACATGATCTATGCGTTGCAATTCCTCCCAGCTTAGAGGAAGTTCAAGCAACCCGATTTTGATTACGATGTAATACTGTTGAACTACTCGACATCGAATCTTGAATTCAGCCGGGGCTTCCGGTGCTCACGTACACACTGCGTACGCTTCGCTCCTCTTCCCCTAAGCTTCATCCAACCTTCTCGGTACTGAAAACCGGGCTGCTTGAACATTTATTTATACGGAAGTTCAAGCAACCTGATTTTGATTACGATGTAATACTGTTGAACTACTCGATATCGAATCTTGAATTCAGCCGGGTCTTTCGGTGCTCACGTACACACTACGTACGCTCCGCTCCTCTTCCCCTTCACCCGAGTGCCTATTTTACAATGTTTGACTTACGCCAACCGCAAACTCCCACTTAAGCATCTTTATGGAAGCCGAGATCTTTAAGAACCCGATCCTGGTTTCGCCAGTCTTTCTTCACTTTGACCCAGAGCTCAAGGAAAATCTTCGAGCCAAGCAGGCGTTCAATATCCATTCTTGCCCGTTTGCCAACTTCCTTCAGCATTGAGCCTTGTTTACCGATAATGATCCCTTTCTGTGAATCACGCTCAACAAATATCACAGCCCCTACATAAACAACCCCGTTATCTTGCACACGCATATCTTCAATCGTCACTGCAATGGAATGCGGAACTTCTTCCCGGGTCATATGCAAAATTTTCTCGCGAATCAGTTCAGCACATACAAACTGCTCCGGATGGTCCGTAATTTGATCTTCAGGATAATATTGCGGTCCTTCTGGCAGGTATTTGCCGAGCTGTTCAAGCAGCGTATTCACGTTATTGCCCAGCATCGCCGAAACAGGCACGATTTCAGCAAAGTTGTGCAGCTTGCTATATTCCTCAATCAACGGAAGCAGAACCTCCGGCTCTACACGATCAATCTTGTTCAGCACCAGAATAACGGGTGTTGACAAGCCCTTAAGCTTCTCGATAATAAAGCGATCTCCCCCGCCTAGACCTTCTGCCGCATCGACCAGGAACAGGACGGCCTCCACTTCGCCAAGCGTATTTAACGCTGTTGTATTCATGAAATCTCCAAGCTTCGATTGACGCTTATGAATGCCTGGTGTATCAAGAAATACAATTTGCATTTCATCGGTCGTATAGACTCCGTGAATTTTATTCCGCGTCGTCTGCGGTTTATCGGACATAATCGCGATTTTTTGGCCAATCACCTGGTTCATCAGTGTGGATTTACCGACGTTAGGACGGCCGACAATAGCTACAAACCCCGATTTGAATTTAGATTTAGTCATATATGCAACCCTTTCATTATCCTTTAATCCTGAATTCGCTCCAAAACCTTCAGGAGGTTATTCAACATTCCATCAATTCATAAGTTGCCTCATTCCCCATGCTGCCATGCAGCCCATCAACGGGGAGGCTCAACTCATTCCTAGCCAGCTCATTACAGGCTGATAGAATAATAGTACCGCAACCAGCACAGAGATTATCGCTGCAACCAGCACCGCTGCGGCTGCCGCATCCTTGGCAATCTTGGCCAGCTTGTGCCAGTCCGGGCTGATCAGATCAACCGTCTTCTCAATCGCCGTATTCAGCAGCTCCGTACAGATCACTAGCGCAATCATAACAAGCAATAGAGCGATATCCCTTAACGTGAGTTGAAAAAACAACGCAGCCAGCACCACTAAGATGCCGGCCAGTACGTGAATGCGCAAATTTCGTTCTGTTCGTAAAGAATGGATGATCCCCTCAAATGCACAGCCGAATACATCGCTCCATTTACGCTTTGATCTCATTAGCGGAGCAGTCCTACTTGCGAAAGTGCTGCCTCTTGTTTGCCCATCATTTCCGCTTCGCTAGCTTCATCCTGATGGTCATAGCCAAGCAGATGCAAGAAGCCGTGCACAAACAAGAAGCCAATTTCCCGATGAAGAGAATGACCGTAGTCTTCGCTCTGCTGCTGAGCACGTTCTACAGAGATAATGATGTCGCCAAGCACGTCTGTCATTACCTCTAGCTGCTCCGCTTCTTCATCATCCACTTCATAGACGATCTCCAGCTCATCATCAAGGGATTCCTGCATCGCAAAGGACAATACATCCGTTGGCCGATCTATCCCGCGATAGGTCCGGTTCAGTTCATGAATATTCTCGTCATCGACAAAGGTCAGGGCAACCTCGCCTTCCGTTACCCCTTCGGCTTCGCCTGCTTTTTGCAGCAATTTATCCAATAAAGAAATCAAATCGTCGCTAATGGCCAGCTTGTCCTGCTCGTTGCTCCATTCTAACTTAAGCCCCATTTCCTTCCTGCCCCCTGTTGTTCTCTTCTTCCGCCGCTTTTGTCTTCTTCATCTGCTCCGGATATTCGATCCGGGAATGGAAGATCCCCATCACCGTTTCCTTCAGCGTCTTGGCAATGACATCAAGCTCACGCATCGTCAAATCGCATTCATTGAACTGGTGATCGTCCAGACGGCTCTTAATAATCTTCTCAATCATCGTCTCTACCTGTTCCACCGTAGGCTTGCGCAGCGAACGAACAGCCGCTTCAACACTATCCGCAATTCCTACTACGGCCGCTTCTTTGGATTGAGCCTTAGGACCATGATAACGGAAGTCCTCCTCCGTGAATTCAGGCTTAACACCTTGCTCTTCAGCCAAAGTCAGCGCCTTATGATAGAAATAATGCAGGCAGGTCGTTCCATGATGCTGCTCAGCAATATCACGAATCGGCTTAGGCAGCTTGTATTCCTTCAACATCTCGACCCCATCTGTCGTATGAGCAATAATGATCGACTTGCTCAGTTTCGGATCGATGAAGTCATGTGGATTCTCCATATTGTTCTGATTCTCAATAAAATAGCTTGGGCGTTTCGTCTTGCCGATATCGTGATAATAAGAACCCACGCGGCATAAAAGCCCGTTCGCGCCGATCGCCTCGGCTGCCGCTTCCGATAGATTGCCAACCATGACGCTATGATGGTAGGTTCCCGGCGTCTCAATCAGCAGCTTGCGCAGTAAAGGATGGTTCGGGTTAGACAACTCTACCAGCTTAAGCGCAGACAATATGCCAAAGGTAACCTCGAAGAAAGGCATCAGGCCGATGACAAGAATCGTTGTCAGCAGGCCTCCGGCAACAGCAAAGCCAATCGTATACAGCGTGCTGGATTCGGTCCAGCTGTTATTGTCTAACAGGATCAATGTGAAAGCCGAGAATGACCCGAATAGACAGATCATTATGCCCGCCTTCAGCAGCGTCGATCGCTGGCTGGCTCGATGTATCGCAAAGATCGCCGCAAAGGAAATTACGATCGTAAAGAAACCAAAGTTGAAGTCGAAAATTTGCCCTTTATGCACATTCAAAATTACGCTGGCCAGGGCACTGAACAAAATAGTGCAAATATAGGCAAGCTGTAAATCAAGCAACAATGTAATCAGCATAGCTCCGACAGCAACCGGAGCAAGAAAACCTACGTAAATCCGCTGTTCATTTTGCAAAATAGCAGCTAAATGCATCGAGATGATCGTAATCACAATGATCATGAGCAGCATAACAAACTGCGAATTATTATATTTGAAGCGGCTGGCCCCTTCCGATTGACGGATATACATAATCAGCCCCAGTGCAAGCACAGAAGAGAGCATGACGAGAGCGAATTGCGGCCAATAGTTAACCTCATTTTTAAGCAAGCCGTTCTTCTCAAGCAAATTGTACATTTCTTCTGTGATCTTCTGCCCCTTGGCTACGAGTACATCCCCCTGCTTGATAAAGACCGTTGGGGTATTCTCCCGTGCCTCTACCTTGGCAGCCTTGGTCGCTTCCTCATCATAGAACTTGTTAGGGGTAATCACAAGACGAGCCAGCTCCTGCACAACTTCGCGAGATACCCGTTTGCTCAAGGAGCTCGTGCTGACCATCTCCGCTACCTTCGCCCTGGCTGTCTGCGCATCAACGATCTGGTCGGTCATCAGCCGTGAGACGATCTCTGCGGCTACCGGCTTCATCTCATTAACATCTTCGAGCGTCAAACGCGGTATTTTAATAAAGGTCTCTTCTGAAATTTGATATTGCTGCTCATTAATCCGCTCCGTAGCCTCTTGGAACAGCGTGGCCGTATAGTCGCTCGAATTACGATTATTCTTAATGAAGTTCTGTATGTAATCCTTAACCCGCTGTGGCAGTTCATCATGGTAAATCTGCTTCTTATCTTCAGTCGAAACCTGATCATCCTGATTCAAACGGGCGATTCGGTCCAGAATTTGCCCGATAAGAATCTCGTTGCGCATGGGAAGAATCGTATAGACTTGTCCGACCTTCTCGGCCGCTTCCTCCTGAGCCTTCAGCGTCGCTTTGGTGTCCGGAATTTCCATCGGAGCTAGAATCTCTTTATCACTGGGCAAGCCAACCGCAATATCGTAGGTTTCTGGCAATAGCTTGGACGCCATGCTCACATACAGGATTACAATCAAGAGAACATACAAAATATAGCGCACAGTAGCGCTATATTTCCATCCTGCAGCCTTCGATTGGAACTTGCTCTTTTTTTGCATTTCATTTGAGGTCATAGAGACAGCCCTCCTATACTAGGCCTGATTTTCAGCGGCACGATCATAAGCAACAATAATCTTCTGAACCAGCGAGTGGCGCACCACATCCGACTCCACAAAATCAACAAATCCGATCTCATCAATATTATTCAGAATGGTTCTCGCCTCAATCAGCCCGGATTTCTTGCCTCGCGGAAGATCAATCTGAGTCACATCGCCCGTAATGACCATCTTTGAGCCAAAACCAAGCCGAGTCAGAAACATCTTCATCTGTTCTGGTGTCGTATTTTGGGCCTCGTCCAATATAATAAAAGAATCATCCAGCGTACGACCACGCATATAGGCAAGAGGAGCGATCTCAATCAGTCCCCGTTCCAACGCTTTTGCTGTCTGATCCGGCCCCATGACGTCGTATAACGCATCATACAGCGGACGCAAATAAGGGTCTACCTTCTCCTGTAAATCCCCTGGCAGGAAGCCCAGATTCTCCCCAGCTTCGACCGCAGGACGAGTCAGGATAATACGCTTAACCGAGCCTTCCTTCAGCGCCGAGATGGCCAGTACAACGGCAAGATAGGTTTTGCCTGTTCCCGCCGGGCCGATACCGAATACAATATCGTTCTTCTTGATCGTTGTGACATAATGCTTCTGTCCGATCGTCTTGACGCGTATTGGCTTCCCACGGAAGGTTACAGCGATCTCTCCCTTATATAAATCAAGCAATTGATCAGCCCGGAAATCCTGCGCCAGATCAATCGCATAGAGCACATCTCTTTCGGTCAATATATATCCATTGCGGATAAGTTCAAGCAATACCTCGAATAGCTGTTCAAGCCGTTCAACATCGCCGTTTTGACCGCGGACAGATATTTCCGATTCTCTTAGAACAATGTTTGCTGTAAATCTTTTCTCGATCAACTTCAGGAATGCATCTTGAGGGCCGAATAGTGACAAACCTTCAGACGCATTTTGAAGCGCTATTTTGACACTGACAAGTTGTTCTGACAAATTAGCCTCATTCTCCTTGCTATTGTACGATGGGTAGTTCTTTTGCTATATCCTGATCTACTTCAAAATGCACTTTCATATAAACTTTACCATTCTCAGTCTTCTCATGCAAAATTTTTTGCGATAAAACTACACTTTTTGTCCCGTACTTGCTCATAATATCGCGTTTTGCCGCCTCTATTCCATCATTTTTGGCCTTTTCCTCAGAAATCGCCAATTCAATAAAAGTCGTCTCCATAATCTCCTCGCTCATCCAGCCGATGGGCAGCTTGAAGCTTCTCCAGGTCAGCGGGTCTATTCTCGTCATCGTGTTGGATTTCTCAAAATCGACCTTCCCATATCCGGTAAGCTGAATCGCTGTTTTGCCAAAATATAAATATCCGCGTTCTTTTTTCTCTCCGGTATAAACCTTCTGCTTGCGCAGCAACGGTACTTCGATATTGTATTCATGCCAGACAATACCTCTGACCTCTCCCTTGGCGACAATTCTCTTGCCCCCCTGTTCACCGGAGATAAGAACTTGCCCTTTACGAACGCGGTCATTTTTTCTTACTTCCGGATTGCCCCTCTCCGCATAAATGCGTGTGACAACCGCATCCGACGTGCTGACAAAACTGCGCGGGTTCATCAACTCCTGCTCTTTCGGCTTTGACGCCTCCACGATCTGGATCCTGATCTTTGTTCCTGTGCGCGAGACGCCAACCCAGGATACCCCCGGCAGCTTGCGGGCCAGATCCTTGGAGAGCTCGTCCTGTCTGGGCAGCCGATAAATCCATTGGAAAGGATATACTCCCTCGCTACGAGCAGCAAGCAGGACATCCTCCTTTGGAATTTTGCCATTGCCCTCCACTTCAATATCCCATACCAGAGAAGATAATGCTAGTACAACGCCGATAAAAAGAGCAAATCCGAAGACGAACCATTTGCGTTTCCATAATCTGACCATCATAAAAGGAATGCCTGAGCGCCGCTTCACTCTAAGACGACAGCCTGTCCGCTTCAGAAGCGGACGCAGCTTGAAGAAGTCCGCCAGCTGGATGTTCATCTCCATTGTCCCATCCGGGAGCGGCTTCAGATCCCACACCTGCATCTCTTTCTTCGTTAGCTCATTGACGAGAAGTTCAATCGATTTACCGCGGACGACAATCGTGACTACGCCGCGCAGCTTGGCAAAGACGGGTGATTTCACAGCTTACTCCTCCGTTCCGCGATATTTAATCCCTTCGATTTTCCCTTCGATGACGATTTCCTGTGGCAATATTTCCTTTATGACAAGTCCACTCCCCTCGACCTCAAGAGAACCGTGGCTTAACTCCAATTGAAGCTGTTCCGGAGAGAAGAACACTACCCCGCGATGATTCTCTATGTACAACTGCTTACCTCCGATCAAGGTGAGCCTTGGCAAATTAAAAACAAGATCTCCTGGCAAGTCGAGCGCTTCGACCGTCCATTTGCGAAATTTGCGGACAAACCGGCTCATATGAGGCAATCCTCCTTCCCCTACTGTACAAAATATGCGGGGAGGTGGTGATTTATGAAAACACAAGAAAAAACACCTTCTACGATGTAGAAGGTGTTTACCTCTATTAGCTATTGCAGAGACTGTTGCACTGCCTGATTAACAAGCTTACCGTCAGCCCGGCCTTTGACCTTGGGCATCAGCGCGCTCATCACTTTCCCCATATCAGCTTTTGAAGAAGCACCGGTTTCCTGGATGGTCTGCTGTACAATGACTTTAATTTCTTCTTCAGTTAACTGCTTGGGAAGGTATACGGCAATGATCTCAACTTCCGCTCTGGCACTCGCGGCAAGATCTTCGCGACCTGCTTTTTCAAATTCTTGGAGGGCATCTTTGCGCTGTTTGATCTCACGACTTAGGATATCAAGCACTTCATTATCGTCCAAAGTTCTTTTCAAATCTATCTCAAGATTTTTAATCGTAGAACGTACCATTCGTATGGTGGAGAGTTTGAACTTGTCTTGACTCTTCATCGCTTGCTTCATATCTTCGTTCAATCGCTCGCTAAGATTCATGGTAGCTAATTCCTCCTAAAACTTTCTCTTACGAGCAGCCTCGGACTTTTTCTTGCGCTTTACGCTTGGCTTTTCATAATGCTTGCGTTTCTTCACCTCAGCCAATACGCCATCTTTAGCAATGGAACGTTTAAAGCGACGAAGTGCAGCATCAATTGTCTCGTTTTTGCGAACTTTAGTTTCAGACACCAGTTTTCCCTCCCTCCGACCAGACCGTCCAAGAGCATAACAACACGGTTCATCAAGCTACATTATAGGGGAAAAATAAAGAAGGTGTCAACCTGACACCCTGTTTTCCTATTCATTATTTATTACTTTTTTACCTATGCACACCGATCAGCATGAGGCAAAAACGGCGGTATACCTTAGTTTTTCCACAATTTCAGGCAATTAGACATTCACAAAATTCGTCAATTTGCATGTGAATCCGAAGTTTGTGCAAGCGCCCCCAGCTTCGCTCCGCCTAGCAGGTGATAGTGAATATGATATACAGCCTGTCCGCTATCAGGACCGCAGTTATTGATCAATCTGTAGCCAGTCTCTGCAACACCAAGCTCCTTGGCCATCTGCTGTGCAATGCGATGCAATTCACCAATCATGGCATAATCTTCTGAGCCGACATCGTTCATCGTAGCGATATGCTTCTTCGGAATGATCAGTACATGGACCGGCGCTGCAGGCTGGATATCATGAAATACGAGAAATGTATCGTCTTCATACACTTTTTTCGAAGGGATCTTCCCCTCTACAATGCTACAAAACAAACAATTTTCCATTTTACATTATCCTCCTTCAAAGTAGTGTTCAAGCATGTTCCCTCTAACTTCCTTATAATAGGGCAGTTTAAAAAGACCGCTTGCGATTACGAAGTGAATTAAAGAAGCCACTCGGTAACGAATCCTAAATTCAGCCGGGTCCAGGTAAATAACACGAAGTCACGTTTCCCGGAAACATCTCCGGTGCTCCCGTACCCATTCAAGCAAAGGCTTCCGGGATCGTTTTATCCAAATAACGTGCTGCTCCTCTCCTCACCCTAGTTACGTCCAACTGAAGCGTTTGGTAGAAACGCACATCGGTTATCATACGCTTAAGTCCTGAAAACCGATCTTTCTGAACACATACCTTAATGATACCGAAAAAAGGCAAAAAAAAGAAGCACCCTGTTTCCTCTCAAATAAGGAAACGAATCTACGGACGTATTGGAATCAAAAATGAGCATTTCTGCCACCAATACGTCCGCCGGGGTGCATCTATAAGATGTCGGCTAACTGTAGTATAACAGCCACTTGAAGCTGTATCTGTGATATACGTCACGTTTTATTTTGTAATCAAAAATTATACGAAGTTCCTAATGTCATTCATCCGTTTGAACTTATACGAAGCGAGCAGGAAAAAGACAACGATGAATCCGCCCAGTACTAGCAGATTGAACCCTATGCTCGTGAAGCTGCCGCCTTCTTGCAGCTGGCTGATCGTTTGCAATACCCAGTGCTGAGGGAGAAAATCAGCGATACGCCGTAAGAATGCCGGCATAATATCAATC
Organism: Paenibacillus sp. 79R4; assembly: GCF_013393165.1. Lineage (NCBI taxonomy): Bacteria > Bacillati > Bacillota > Bacilli > Caryophanales > Paenibacillaceae > Paenibacillus > Paenibacillus sp. 79R4. Next base: position 81,995 of record NZ_QJOT01000003.1, read on the forward strand.
GGGAAGAAGCATCCGGCAAGCAGGCAGCTCGGTGTTACAATCAGATTCTGCAGAGCCCCGGACATTCCGCTGCTCTTGGAGAAGGCAACGATGGACAACGAGATGCCCACTGAGATAAGAGCGAATAAGGCAAGCAGCCCTACCAGTTGATACAGCGGTATACCCGTTTCGAACTTGAACACATACCTGATGCACATCACGGTGAATCCAATCTGGATCAGCATGACTATAAAATTGACGATGATATTGGAAATGACATAGGTTCTGGGAGTGATCGGCGAAGACATTATCCGGAAATAGGTACGATCCTCTCGTCCTTTCAAAATCAGCTCAGATAGATTAATAGCCGACATCATCATGAACATGATCAAGAATCCAATCGATTGCGAGGACATCGCAACGGTTGCTGATTTATCGTTCAACGTATTTGCAGTTAAATGGAAGCCCTGGCTCTGATAGTCTTCATAGAGTTGTTGGTATCGGCTTGGATCACCGCCAGAAATTTGCCCGACCGCTGCAAAATTATCAATATAAATATACAGCATCGCTTTCATGTAAGCCGTCACCTGAGCACCCTTCAACGATTGAATTGTGATATGTGCAGGTTCTCCGGCCAATACACTATCTGAATAACCCTTCTGCAGAATCAGACCGCTATCGAGCTTGCCAGCAGCAAGCTGCTTTTGCATTTCGGCCTCCGTCACATTTTTGACTTCAACTTGATCGAGACCCTGTAGAAAAGAGATGGTATTCGCAGCTATCTCTGCCCCATCCTCATTAACTACACCGACATGCAGGCCTCCCTGCCCGTTCCCCGAATAGATTAACAGAGAGAACAGAATGCCAGCCAAGGGCAAACCGAGATACAGAATCAGATTGCTGCGTTTGCGGAAAGTCGTACGCAGCAACGTAATAACGAGCCAGCTAATATCTTTTAGCATAATTATAGTCCCTCCCTACGCCGCATCATGAGCGCCGCAATCGCCAGCATTACAGCCGCGAGTCCGATATTAAGCGCAAACACCGGCCACATCTCCCAAATCTCATTCCTATAGACGATGCCTGTCAGCGCATTATTCGTCCAGCGAACCGGGGATAATCGAATAATGAATGACATAATCTTGGTCATCTCAATCCCTGCTTCATCGAACGGAAAATAGGCCCCTCCGAAGACAGCTCCAAGCTGTGTTACCAACAGAAGTATGGCGCGACTGGCTGTATCCTTAAAGGTATAGCTAACAGCCAGCCCTAGGCTGACAGCCATTATAACCTCAGATAACAACAGGAGGATGACAGCAGGCAAATGATCGCCCCAATAGGCCCCGAAGGCCAATTTGCTAAAGAAGATAATAATCAGAACGCAAAGCATATTCACAACGAGATTGCCAAGGACTTTGCCGATGAAAATTTCTCCTTTATTAATCGGGGCTGCCACGAGCCGAAATGCGGTTCCTTCTCTGACCTCCGCAGCAATCAGCTGACCGGCTGACATCGCCCCCCACAGGGCAACCATCGCGGTCATGGCCATAGCATAATAATCCAGTGCGCCAGGCTTGCGGTCAGGAACCAGCGAAGTCTCCTGGATGTAATCCTGCGCTGCGGAACTGGAACTGACGACACCTATTTTGTCAGGCTCCAGCTTGGCAATCGTACTGACCACCTTGTATTTCTCTGTGAACGCAGTCAGCGTGCCCTGCAAAATTTGATGCTCCAATGTAATGAAGCTGTTGCTGTATAGTTCAATGCCGTCCTTTGTCAGTTCCACATAGTCGGCATAACGGCCCTCCCTTACCTCCTCCTGACCATTCATGCCCGCCTTCAGGTCCTCGAACAGAATCCCTGATTTGGCTGTCTCTGCGGAGAAGGCTGCGAAGCTGCGTGTTAGAGCCTCATTCTCTCCCATGTCCTTAACTAGGACGTGGATTTTATCGATCGATGCTGAGCCGCCCTCAAAAGCATTGCTGAGCGCAAATCCCAAAACCATCATCAGCACAATTGGAAATGCCAGCATAAATATAAGCGTCCAGCGGTCGCGCATATCCTGCAAAAATTCTTTATACGCAATGCGTAAAATGTTCATTGATTTCCCTTCCCCCGTTCGTTAGCTCGCCTTCATGCTTCTTAGTCCCGGAGTGTCCGTCCGGTCAGCGTCAGAAACACCGTCTCCAGATTGGGTTCCTGCTCCTCCACCGAGCGGATATCCGCATCATGATCGATCAATTCCTTCAGAATCAGACCGAGATTATCCACTTCCAGATCGCAGAAGACCCGTACTGTCTGTTCCATCAATTCGACACTTCTTACCCCTGGAATTCTGCGCAGCGTATCAGTGAGGTTGGCGCTGCATTTCTTGAGCTCGATCCGAATCTCTTTAACATCCGTTATGGTCGCTACCAGCTGCTCCTTTGTTCCCTCTGCAATGACCTTACCGTGATCGATAATAGCAACCCGGGTGCAGATCTCTTCGACTTCCTCCATATAATGGCTGGTGTAAATGATTGTACAGCCCATCTCATTCAGCTTGCGTACCGAATTTAAAATATAATTTCGGGAGTGCGGGTCGATTCCGACCGTCGGCTCATCCATAATGATCAGCTTGGGGCGATGTGCGATTGCACAGGCGATATTGAGACGCCGTTTCATCCCGCCGGAGAAGTTCTTCGGATAGCTTTTAATCTTGTCTTCCAGCCCGACGAACTTAAGGGCTTCAAGCGTCCGCTCCTTGAGCTCTGCTCCACGCAATCCGTATAAGCCGGCAAAGAAGCTGACATTCTCATAGGCGGTCATATCCTTGTAAATCGCTAGATCCTGGGGCACGATGCCCAGATTCATCTTGGCGTAGCGGCCATGCTTCATAATGTCCCGCTCCAAAATCCGGATCTCTCCGCTGCTCGGACGCAGCAGGGAAGCCACCAGATTAATCGTTGTACTCTTGCCCGCCCCGTTTGCTCCGAGGAATCCGAATATCTCGCCTTCCCGAACCGCCAGCGACATATTATCAACAGCTATGAACTCACCGAATTTCTTGGTCAATTCGCGAATTTCCAGTACATTCATCCCAGACACTCTCCATTTCGATTCATCATTTCTCATCCGCTTAATGATCCTATTGTAGAAAAAAAGGATGCCCTTATGTCAGTGCATAAGTTCATCCTTTGCATATTAGAAATTTCATGTTTTTAGAGATTGTCCAAAAAGTACGCTTTGGATAAAAAAACCGATCTATCCCCCTCATAAAGGAACAAAAGCGATCCGAAGGCAGTTTTCTTACGATATAGAATCTCATCAGCTACGCTGACAACGAATCATTCTATATCCAAGCACGAAGCGAAGGGAATCAAGCAGTACTCGGCATCGAATCTTGAATTCAGCCGGTCGTAGGCGAACTTACAAGTCGCGGTTTCTGCGGGAACAGGCGGTCAGATAGCCCACGTACTCCATACAAGCCAATGCTTCATAGTAATGTTTCCCGCGGGAACATCTTCGGTGCTCATCCTACCTATTGCGGGCGGATGCTTTCGAGGTCGTTTTCTAAGTAAACGTGTTGCTCCACTCCTCAATCCCCAGCTTCATTTGGATATGTACACTTTGGTGCTGAAAGTCAGACTTTTGAACTTATGTTTTCAGGTAACCGGGGATGGGGTGAATATTTTCATGCACACACTCTAACGAAACTACAGATCGTTATTTCCCCATAAAGAGCCACAAACTAAATCTAACGAAACACCATATCGTTATTCGAGAGAAATTCACCCTTTTTGCCGGAAATTCGCCTAAATAACGATACCCTGTTTCGTTACAATTTTGATCTGCCCTTTTCGGTCCATATAACGATATCCAGTTTCGTTAGAGTTGGAGAGGTAGCACTAGCACTCTGCCACTTTACTATTGGTTCGCGTTGGTTTGTGCCTATCACTTCACTGCTGGCGGAACCGCTATGCGAGAAAATTCACCCTAGTTCTCCACGGTATGCAAAATGAAAGTCTCACTCTTTGGATTCATATTTTCAGTGAGCCTCCCGGGGATGGGGTGAATATTTTCATGCACACACTCTAACGAAACTACAGATCGCTATTTCCCCATAAAAAGCGACGAAATAAATCTAACGAAACACCATATCGTTATTCGAGAGAAAATCACTCTTTTTGCCGGAAATTCGCCTAAATAACGATACCCTGTTTCGTTACAATTTCGATCCGCCCTTTGCGATCCATATAACGATATCCAGTTTCGTTAAAGTTGGAGAGGTAGCACTAGCACTCTGCCACTTTGCCATTGGTTCCCGTTGGTTAGTGCCTATCCCTTCACTACTGGCGAAAACCGCTATATGAGAAAATTAGCCCTAGTTCTCCCCGGTATGCAAAATGAAAGTCTCACTCTTTGGATTCATATTTTCAGTGAGCCTCCCGGGGATGGGGTGAATATTTTCATGCACACACTCTAACGAAACTACAGATCGCTATTTCCCCATAAAAAGCGACGAAATAAATCTAACGAAACACCATATCGTTATTCGAGAGAAATTCACTCTTTTTGCCGGAAATTCGCCTAAATAACGATACCCTGTTTCGTTACAATTTCGATCCGCCCTTTTCGGTCCATATAACGATATCCAGTTTCGTTAGAGTTGGAGAGGTAGCACTAGCACTCTGCCACTTTACTATTGGTTCGCGTTGGTTTGTGCCTATCCCTTCGCTGCTGGCGAAAACCGCTATATGAGAAAATTCGCCCTAGTTCTCCCCCGTAAGCGGAATAAGCGTTGTGACGCTGAAGCCCTTGGTTCCATCAGCAATGATTGTACCGCCTACCGAGGCCGTCCGTTCTTCCATGCCAATCAATCCGAGGCCCTTCACAATTTTCTCTTTACCGCGCCCATTGTCGTTCACAACAACTTTGGTCATCTTTCCCAATACGCGAACTTCAACATGAACCGTTGTTGCACCGGCATATTTGGCTGTATTCGTCAATGCTTCTGTCACATTCTCCTGAATGATCTTCCAGTGAAGAGATGTAATCAGCTCAAGATGGCCCCCATGTACAACCGAAGTTGCCAGGCCGGAATGACTGCCGAACGCCTCCACTAACGTCTTCAGCCGCTGGATTCCCAGTTGCTGTAGCGCTGGTTTCATGTTTTTCAGCGTATGTCGGATCTGTTCGATCGCCTCTTTGGAGATGCCGATAGCATTCTGCAGCAAAGTCTCAGCGGACTCAGGGTCAGTCTGCAAAATACGTTTGGCCGCCTCCATTTGAATAAGCGCCCCTGTCATCGAGTGGCCCACTCCGTCATGGATTTCTTGGGACAAACGGTTGCGCTCCTCCAGCTTATAGGTATACTCCGATACGCGAATGAACTCTTCATTCTCATGCAGCTTTCTTCGAAGCTGGTCTTGCGAATGCCGCATCTGATCGAGCTGTTCCTCCTGCTTCCTGGCCTTGTTACGCGCTTCACTGATCAGCAGGTAGTTCATCATACTCAGTACAGCTAAAAGACCATACAGCATAAGCAGAGAGCCGCTGATAAGCCATAGCGGTACGAACAGCAAAAGATAATACCATTTCTGCCGCTGATCATCATACGACGCCAATTCAAAGACACTAAATGGGTATAGCAGCAAAAAATAAGGATTAATATAAAACGCGCAAACTAGTGTATAAGCCATTCCAATCCCGATCACAGCCTGTGTAGCATAACGGTTGCGAATAATCTGAGCTGATAGATCGATCGCAATATAGACCAGAAAATAGAATACCAGCCATCTCGAAGGCTGATCATTCATAAAATACGCCCCAGAAACAACGAATAATAAGACAACCAGCTTATTACCCATATTCCATAGCTCCATCTCTCTAACGTATCCTTCCCGTTAAATAATAGATAGCGATTTGGGTGCGGTGCTCAAGCCCGGTTTTATTCAATAGCGAAGTAATATAATTGGCGACCGTTCCTTCCGAAATGAACAGCTCTTTGGAAATCTCTTTATTGGACAATCCTCTGGCGATGCTGGACATGACCTCTAGTTCACGCTCGGTGAAAAGACTGACATCAATCGGCGGTTCAACCACGACGGGCGTATGATCGCCAAGATTCAGCTTCAGTTTGTCAAGAATGACATTTTGCAAAACGTTGTGACCATGATGGATGCTCTTAATCGCATCACGAATCCGCTCGGGATCGTTGTTTTTCAATAAATAGCCCTTAGCGCCAAAACGAATAGCATCCGTAATATACTCATCGTCGTCAAAGGTAGTCAGAATAAGCGGCTTCGTCTTTGTCGTCTCCGTAAGCAGACGCGTCGCCTCGACGCCATTCATATTCGGCATACGCACATCAAGCAGCGCCACATCCACTTCGTTGGCCTGGCAGAATTGCAACGCCTCGCGGCCGTCCTCTACCGTGGCTAATACTTCGAATTCCTCGAAAGAATTGAGGATTATGCGCATGCCCTCTCTAATAAATGAATTATCATCCGCGATTAATACTTTAATTTTCATACACCGACCCCTTCCAAGCTGCCCTTCTCCTTCACTTGCTCCGTCATATTCTGTGACTACATTCTCTCCACGACAACCTTAGAACCTTCACCGCCGCTCTCCGCCTGTATAACCACAAGCTTGCGCACCAATCGCGCCCGCAGCTCGGCCACATGTGTAATGATTCCGACCGATAGGTGATCATGATGGAGATGCTCCAGCGAAGTGATTACCGTATCCAGTAATTCAGGGTCGAGTGTGCCAAATCCTTCATCCAGGAAAAAGAATTGCAGCGGATATTTGCCGCGAAGCTGAATTTGTGCAGACAACGCCAACGCTAACGCCAACGAGGTCAGGAAGGTCTCACCACCGGACAGCGTCCCTACCGGCCGCTTCACCCCACCATTTGCATCGTCGCAAATGACAAAACCTCCGCCCGAATCTGTCTCCAGAGAATAACGCTGCTTCGTTAGCGAGCGGAGACGCTGGGAGGCTGCATGGCTAACATTCATCAACTGTTCTTCAGCCACATATTCAACGAAGGTGTTGCCGCGAAGCGTTGTTTGCAGTTTGGCCATTAATCCAGCCTGATGCTCAAGCTCCACTCGTCTCCCCTCAAGCTCCTTCCAGCGCACATGCCGCGAAGCCAAATCCTCCAGATCGCGCTCCGAACGCGCCTGACCTTGCAAAGCCGCCTCATCCTGCTGCTTGGCCAGGGACAACGCAAGCTGACAGGTCTCCCATTCTGCCTGATCAACCATCCGTCCATTCATCCTGACGTCCAGTTCCTTCAGGCGGATCTCGTGTTCAAGCTGCTCATCTCTGTGTAACTTAATCCGCTGCGCGCTCGCTTCCGACTGTTCCGCGCTCATTAACGCTTCCGCCGCTTCCTGCTCTGTGGCAAATGGCGATGCAGCCAATTGCTCCGAGCCGCGTGCCGCCCAATATTGCTCCTGCTCCCGGGCAGATACCGCGGCCTGATTCGCTGAAGCAGCAAGCGTCCCTGCTTCATTGCTATGCGCAGAAGTCTCCAATTGCAGCTTGCGTGTATGCTCAGCGGTTTGGCGCAGGGACTCCAGGGAAGTCTCCACTTCAAGCAGCAGTTGGTCTACTTGCTCTGAGCCAATCCAGGTATTCAGCCGCTCCTGCTTCTCTTGCAGCAAAGCCTTTTTCCCTTGCTCCTGCGTCTCTGCCTGCAGCAGCTGTTTGTCAAGCTCCACGCTCTCCTGCACTAAACCGGCAATGCGAGCTGTTCTCTCTTCAATATAAGGAACGCTAACAGCAAGCCTCTCTCTGACATCTGCGAGCTGGCGGTCTTTCGCCTGGATTTGCTCCTGCAGTTGTCCTACGGAATCGAGCGACAATTGTGGATAAGCTTGCTGCCATGCCTCCAGCGTTGTAGTTAATTCCTCAAGGAGCGCTGCGCTCCTTGAACTGGATTGCTCCAGCAATCCGATAGCGGCAGCCGACTCCGATTGCGCGGAACTATGCTGCGGCAGCAGTGCTGTCAGGTCAGCCTTTGCCTTCCGGACATCTCGCTGCAGCTGCTGTAGAAGGCTGCGCAATTGCCCTTGCTTTGCCCCTATTTCAACGATCGACTGCTGAAGCACGTTAAGTGATGCCAAAGCATCGGATTGCTCCAGCTTTTTCCCGGGCTCTCCCTCTTCACTCCGTGCGGATGGCATAGAGGCAGCGGTCTCCTGACGAGCCGTACCTGTCGCTTCGATTATTTCCAGCTCTTCCGCAGCCTGGTTCTTCGCTCCACTGCTGTCTACTCCGAGCTGTTCAATCAGGCTATTCCCCGTGTCCAAATCACGTGACAGCTCATATTGCAGTTCCTGTACTCGTCCCAGCAGCTCGCCAATCTGCGTCAATTCCGCTGCTTCATCTGCGAACGCTTCCTCTGTTAGAACCATACCGGGATGATGCTCCGAGCCGCATACAGGGCACGGTGCTCCTTCTTGCAGCTGCTCCGCCAAACGCAGGGACCAAATATGCAGCTCACGTTCTTTCAGCGATGCCTTCAGCTCCGCCTCAAATTGAGTCAAAAGCTGCCGACAAGAGGCTGCTTCCACGCTAAGCTGCTGTAAATGATCGATCTGCTCTGAAGCCTCTTTCGCCAGATCGTGACACCCGATCTCAATCAACTGCTTTGCCTGCACCAGTTCCTGCAGGCGAAGGGCGGCTTGCTCTGCTCTAACGCGGTACGCTGCTTCTTCCTGAGCTGCGGCAGCTTGCTGCTGCTGCAATCCGGCGATTTCCTGCGCACTGTGATATGCAGCCTGTATGCGCTCCCGCTCATCAGGCGCCACTTCGTAGCCCGCGCGCTGTTGCTCTAACTCGCGCTGGCGCTGCTGCCCTTTGGCCAGAAGCTGCTCCTCCTTCGCCTGCTCCGTCGCCAACTGTTCCCGCTTACGAGCCGCTGCTTCGCGTGATGCCTGCAGCTGCTTCAGCTCGGCAAGCAGCACATCGCACTCCGCTTGCAGGCGCTTGGCCTGCTCCAGCTCGCCCCGCCGCAGCAGCAGCCCCGGCTCCTTGGCGGCAAGCGCCAGCCTTGCCGCCTCCGCCGCTTCCGCTGCTTGGCCGGCTGCCGCGGCTGCCACGGCTGCCGCTTGCTTGGCGCTGGCAGCGCTCTGTTCGCGCACGGCCGTGGCCTGCTGCGCTTCCTTCAGGGCGGCCAGCGTCGGCCTGCGCGACTCCGCCGCCGCACCCCGGGCCAGATCGGCTTCCAGCTTCGCGATGTCCGCCTCCTGTGCGCGCAGCTCAGCCAGCTTCGCCGCCCGCAGACCGCGCTCCTCGCTAAGCTCGCGTAGCTTTGCGAGCTCATCCGCCTGGCGCTGCGCAGCTGCAGGCTCCTCCCGCCGCAGCTTGGCGAGCTCTGCCGCTTCCTTCAAGGCGGCCTCCGCCTGCTTCAGCGCCTCTTCCGAGGCATTGCCCAGGCCCTGCTGCTCCGCCTCCAGCTCCTTTAAGGTCTGGTCGGTCTCCTTGACCTTGCGGCTGAGCTTCTGTACAAGCAGGTCTCCATACTGCTCCAGATGGAACAGACGCTGCAGCATCTGGCGGCGGTCAGCCCCTTTCAAAGACAGAAACTCGGCGAATTTCCCTTGGGGGAGTACAACCGCGCGTGTAAAATCATCCATTTTTAAACCGATTTTCTCTTCTACAACCCGGGTAACATCCGCCAATTTATCGGCGATTACCCGGTCTCCAACATCACTGATCTCCACAAAGCGGCTAAGCGTATTGCTGATCGACAGCTCGTTTTGCCGTTTGAAGCGCCGCCCTACCCGGTACCGCTCTACTCCTTGTTCGGATGCCAGCTCGAAAGTGAACGGGACAAACAGGCTGTCCTCAGCCTGATTCATAATTCCTTGCGTCCCGCCCGAAGCTCGTCCAACCTTGCCGTACATCGCCAATGTAATGGCAACCAGAAGGGTTGATTTGCCACTCCCGGTCGGGCCAAAAATCCCGAACAAGCCCGTATCGCACAGTTCGGTAAAATCAATCTCCTGCATCTCGCGGTAGCTCTGCAGCCCCGCCAATTTTAGGGCAATCGGCTTCATGCTTGCTCCACCTCCTCGCTATCCTGTTGCTCATCCTCGGCGATGAGCGACAGGAACAGATCGACCAGCTCCGCCTCCGGCTCAGCCCCGCCGCTCTGCCGCTGGTAGAAGCGGCGGAACAGCTCATCCACCGGCATCCCCGCGCGCGAGAAGGTCTGCTCTTCCGTGTCGCGACCCGGATATACCGGACGGATATGTATGATCCCTTCACGCGCTTTGCGAAGCGCCTGGATATCACCCAGCGACATCGCTTCCGTCAAGTTGATCTCAAGATCGATGAACGCATTGGCATCCCTGCCTTCTTCCAGCCAGCGCCGTACTTCGTCCAGTCCGCCGCGGCAGGCCCATCGCACGAGAGGTCGCCCGCTCGTCAAATACAATTCTTGTATTATCGGCTCCTCGCCCGGAGCAATATCCAGCAGCATTACCGATTTGGCTTGCCCCGCTTCCGAGAAGCTGTATGCCAGCGGCGAGCCACTGTAGCGCATCAAACTGCCCGCTTTGACCGCCTGTGGTCGATGCAGATGTCCAAGCGCCGTATACTGCGCTCCAACATCAAGGGCAGAAGGGTCCACCGTATAAGCGCCTCCGACCTGAATCGGTCTCTCGGAATCACTCTCCAGACCACCCAGAACATAAATATGGCTCATCGCCAAATTGACGGTATCCGGACGATAAGCCCCGGCAAGCTGCCTCATTAATTTGCCAACCTTCGCGCTATATGCGAGGCGCAGCTCTGCCTCATCGCTCTCACCGGCCAACAGCTCGGACAGACGCGACTCTGAGGGATATGGCAGGGCCGCGATTGCAGCGATCTCCCCCGTGCGCGGCACCTGTATTTTGACCGCTTCGACGGCCGGCAAACCTACCAAATGGATGCCGCGCCGAGATACTAAAGGCGAGACAGAGGCGACCCGCTCCGGTTGGTCATGGTTGCCGGCGATCACAACGAGCTGCCTTCCATTCTCAGCAAGCCGGGCAGCCGCATCATAGAACAGGGATTCCGCCGCTGCCGGCGGGTTAACACTATCATAGACATCCCCCGCCATCAGTATGACATCGACCTGCTCCGCCTCCGAGATCGCCACCAGCTCGTCCAGGAACTGCTCCTGCTCCGGCAAACGGCTTCTGCCCTCAAGCGTACGTCCCAAGTGCCAATCCCCCGTATGCAAAATACGCACTTATCCATCTCCCCTTCCAACTCTATTACTCTATGAAACTAACAATATTAACGAAATTAGCAGAACTAACGAAACTGGAACACGCTATTTCCACAAAAACAAGACCATTTCACATTTAACGAAACTACGTATCGTTATCTAGACGAAATCCTTGCTTTCTTCCCACTTTTCGAGTCAATAGCGATACCAGGTTTCGTTAGAGTTTTTAGAAGCTTCTATTGACCCAAATAGCGATATCCTGTTTCGCTAGAGTTTGTTTAAGCAACTATTGACCCAAATGACGATACCCTGTTTCGCTAGAGTTTGTTCAAGACCCTACTGACCCTAATAGCGATACCAGGTTTCGTTAGAGTTTGTTTTTTAAGCACCTACTGACCCTGATAGCGATACTCTGTTTCGTTAAAGTTTGTTCAAGCAACTATTGACCCACATAACAATACACCGTCTCGTAAAAGCTTGTTGGAGTCTCTACTAACCCACATAACGATCCCCTGTTTTGTTAAACCTCTGCCTTTGCGCTAAACAACCCCTATGTCCCTCTAAATCTCGAATTAAACAGCGAGATTTACGAATCGGTGTTTCCTGGCGTCCAAACACAATTCCGATTCAAAATGATAGGGGGGCTAGGTAATGGCTGCAGCAATGCCAACCTAAACAGCCTAACCCACTGTAGTCCATTCCCCAAGCTATGCCATTAAAGCCATCAAGGCTATCAAAGCTGAATCACGTCGCCGCTATCGAGGAAATAGAGCCATTTCTCTTCCACCGGGACACCCGTAATATCTTCAATTGCCCTGGCGTACAGGTCCAATTGGAAACGGTAGGACTCCGCCAATGCCTTTACTCCGCCGCGATGCTCCAGCACTTTGTCGCTCTTGTAATCCAGCAAATATTGCTTGCCGTCCGCGTAAAATAAACAGTCAACAACCCCTTGAATCAGAACTGTCTCGCCGTCCAGTCCAGCAAGCGCATATAGCCTATCGGGATCGGACGTTTTATCAGCCTCAGCCGCGCTATCCGCTGAATTTACACTACCGTCAATCAAGCTAGTAGAAGCTATATCCACTATATTTCCGCTAGTTTCGGATAGCGTTGCTGACCCGGCAAACAGCTCAGCTAAAGGTGCCAGAGTTGGATACGCCTCGGCAGCTGACAATCCGTAGCTAAACGGCAGCTCGCGCTTGATCCAGTCCGCACGGTCCAGCAATTTCCCAATCGGGCTATTCCAGAATTCAGCAATGCGAGCTGTATCGATCTCCGCTGCCTGTTCCACCGTCATGATCTTCTTCTCAATTAGTGACTGTAGAAGCTCAGCAACAACTGCCTCGCCCCTTCCTTTGTCAAAGGGCAGGTGCTGCATGACCGTATGATACGCTGTTCCGCGTTCCGTTGCCGTCAATTTGGCCTGCTCCATGAAGCGAGGTCTACGCAGATGCAATTTAAATTCTACCTGCTCCGCACTTTGGGACATTTCCTGCTTCATCTCAGCTGTGGCAAACAAGCTGACCGCACTTTCTTCTTCGGTACGGTGCAATGATTTCATCTCAGTCACCGATGTCTTGGCAGAGATTCTTGTAGCCGCAGTGTGCGGGTATACCCAATTCAACCGGGACTTGATCAGAGTATCAAGCTCATCTCGTCCAAATTCCGCTGCTGCATGTTCACCTTCATCAGCCGGTAGACTATTCAACCCAAATTCCTCGAGAGCTCCCCCCATTCCGGCTGCCGCAGCTTCAATCCGAGCAGCCGGTACGGCTACCTCCTGTGCACTTACCAGTTCAATTGCCCAAGCCGATCTGCTGTCAACAAGAGCTGTGCTCATCAGCTCCGGCAGTCCTCCAAACCTGCGCAGCTCAGCAGCCGCAGCATGACGAATTAACGCCGGTCCAATCCAGTCAAGATAGCAACGGCCTCGTACAAGCACATAATCCGGCAACCGCTCATCCTGTACCTCAAGCACTCCGCCCCAATTCTGGGCGGACTTGACCAAATCCTTGACTGATGAGACAAGAATCAGCTTCTCTTTCGGCCGTGTCAGGGCTACATAGAGCACACGCATCTCTTCTGCCAGCAGTTCCATCTGTGCCCGTCTGCGGATTGCCAAATTGGGCAGTGTTGGATAACTGACTCTGAGCTCACTATCAATATATTTCGGGCCGAAGCCCATCTCTTTATGAATCAGAAAAGGGGCGTTCAAATCCTGGCGATTGAACATTCTGGAGAGTCCGGCCACGAATACAACCGGGAACTCTAATCCTTTACTCTTATGAATCGTCATGATGCTGACCGCATCCTCTTGCCCCTCAGCCGAAGCGGCAGCACCCAAGTCTCCTCCATTATCCTTAAGCCGCTGAATATAGCGAAGGAAGCGGAACAAACCTCGGGATGATGTCGCCGATTCATACTGAGTAGCACGATCATACAGCGCCCGCAAATTAGACTGCCTTTGCGACCCTCCCGGCAAGCCACCTACCCAATCCAAATAACCGGTATCGCGGAAAATCCCCCAGATTAAATCGCTAAGTTCGCCTTCACGGGCACGGTTTCGCCACCCGCTAAGCTGACTTAAAAAACGCTGCAACCTCACACCCAGTGTCAATGAGCTTCCATCTGCAGTCGAACAGGTCTCATTAGCGCGGTCAACCCCAGCTGCACTCACTTCACCCGCTACAATTGCATTCTCTCCCGGGCGAAGATTTGCTGCTGTACCCTCATCCTCCGCCATTACCCATCTGCTTTTCGAATCGTGAGCGGCCAGTTCCGTTTCTCCGGAATGACCTGCTTCGCTCTGAGCAGCGCTCAGAACAGCTTCATAGAAATGGCCGCGCTCGGCTGCAAGGCGTATCTCAGCCAATTCTTCTTCCGAGAAGCCATATAACGGCGAGCGGAGTACAGCAGCCAGCGGTATATCCTGAAGCGGATTGTCGATCACCTGAAGCAACGACAGCATCGTATCGACTTCAGAAGCCTGGAAGTACCCCTGGCTCAACTCTGCCGCGGCCGGTATGCCCTCACGCCGCAGCTCTTCGATCATGACCGGCGCCCAAGACAGTGTCGATCTGAGCAAAATCGTCATATCCCGGTAGGCAACCGGACGCATGGCACGCAACTGCTTATCGTAGATTTGCAGGGGAGGGCGGCCGCCTTCGCCAAGCAGCTTGCGGATTCGTTCTGCAATCGCCCGCGCCTCCAGCTGCACAGCCTCAAGCTCGATGGCTTCCTCCGTCTCACTGCTACCCTCTACGCCATCAGCGCTATCCGCTTCAGTCATAGAAGCCAAGCTATCCTTGCTGCGATCAATCAAGAGCAGCTCAGGACGATATTCATCTCCGTTTTGTTCGCTGTCAGGGAAACCCTCGCCATAAACAAGCTCGGCCCGTTCGTCGTATTCGATCTCCATCGCGCTTTCGTTCATCATCTGTCTGAACAGCATGTTAACCGCATGAACAACTTCCCGGCGGCTGCGGAAGTTCCGGGCCAGGTCGATTCTCAATCCTTGCTCACCGATCTCGTCCCCGTAGCTGCGGTACTTCTGCAGGAATAACCCGGGTTCCGCTAGCCGGAACCGATAGATGCTCTGCTTCACATCGCCGACCATAAAGCGATTGCCGGGAGCAGTCCGGGCGATCAGGGAGATAATATCCTCCTGAACGGTATTCGTATCCTGATATTCATCAAGCAGCACTTCATCATATTGGGCCTGATATTCAAGAGCCGCCGCAGATGGTTGTAAATTTCCCGGAGTTGAGTCCGGATGCCGCAGAATCTGCAGGCAATAATGCTCCAAGTCTGCAAAATCAAGCCAGCCCCTGGCCGTCTTGTCCGTACGATAGCGAGCACCAAACTCGGCAATTAACTCGGCAAGCTCCCTCATTAGAGGCGCAGCTTGATGCAATTCGTCCAGATAAGCCTCTGGGGTTCGTCCAAATAACTGAGTCTGCAGTTCACTGACCAGCTTCTTCGCTTCCTCGCGCAGCGTTTTGGCCCGCTCCTGCAGCAAAGGGTCTGTCTGGTCCTTCTTGCACGGCTTCAGCTTGCCAAAGCTTACGGATTGAAAAATATCATACAGCCCGGCCCACGGGCTTTCCTGAACCGCAGTCAATAAGCTGCCGATCACTTGGATATCATCCGCAAATGTAACCGCATAGGGTTGTGGCCCTCCCGGAGCCTCGGCAATCGTACGAGCCTGCCTTAGCAAATCTGCAGCCCCAATTAACGCGAGCTCCGTATCGCGAACAATGCTCTGGACCCACAAGCTGTTCTCGAGCGCAGCCGCATCCGGAGCAGCAAAAGCATCAGCGGCTTCGAGCAGCCAATGTTCCGGCCAAGAATGACTCTGTGCGAAGTCATAAAGCTTCAATACCAAGGAGAAAACAGCATCATCACTCCGCTCCCCGCCAAACCAGTCGACCAGGCTTAAAAAGCGGTTCCCGTCCGCCGCCGAAGCATACTTGTCCTCAAACAGCTGCTCCAGAACCTCTTGTCTGAGCAGGGCTGTCTCGCTCTCAGCGGCAATTCGAAAGCCCGGATCCAGCGGAATCAGAGTGTAGTAACGCTGAATCACTTCCATACAGAAGGAGTGCAGCGTCGTAATTGAAGCGCGACCAAGCATCGCCAACTGGCGTGTAAGATGTTCATTGCCCGGATCCTGCACCAACTCCTTCTCCAACGCTTCGCGAATCCGCCCTCTCATCTCCGACGCAGCTGCCTTGGTAAATGTAGCAACGAGCAGACGGTCAACATCAAGCGGATGCTCCCGCGAAGACAGCTTGCGGATGATTCTCTCAACCAGCACCGCTGTCTTGCCTGATCCAGCTGCCGCTGCAACGAGAATATCCCCGCCAGTCAGCGTAATTGCACGCCATTGATCATCGCTCCAGAAGCTTCCTTGCGGTTTCGGCATATTCATTCTTGCTCATCCTTTCTGCCCAGCTCATCAAACAGTTCCCAGATCTCATTCTTGCCCGGCTTGCTCAACACTTGATAACCATTATCCTCATGACTGCCTTCAAATCGGCATACCGATCGGTAAGGGCAGTAAGTACATGCCGTCTCGGCGCCTAGCCGATAAGGGGCGATATCTACATTACCATCGGTAATACGCGTACCGATATCCGAAATAATGCCGCGTACAGAACCGAGCAAAGACTGCCACTGTTCCAGCGTAGCTACCGCTGCACTGCTATAAAACCCACCATCTGCTTTAACTGCAACGGGCAGAATATCTGAATATCCTTTTTCCAGTTGATCGTCCATCTTGGAGATCACTTCCCGATCAGCCAGCAGCAAGCCCTTCAGCTTAAACCGCTTCAGCATCTCCAATTGGGCCTGCTCGGGGCTCATACCGTTACTGCTCTGCAGCAGCGGATTGTGAACATGGAAATAGAGCGTGCCCGCAGGCAATGCCGGACGGCCCAGCCAAGCCTCGGCAGAAGATAAGAGCACATCCAAATACGTAAGCATCTGTAGCGATAAGCCGTAATACACTTCATGCAGTCGCAGATCCGTCTGACTTGATTTATAGTCAATCACGCGCAGCAGCAAGCCTTGATCGCTCTCCGCCATATCTACGCGGTCAATTCTGCCCACGATCTCCATAACACAGCCGTTAGGCAACTGAAAAGTCAGCGGCGGTAATGTACGTCCCGGACCAAAGTCCAACTCCAGTCCGATCGGCTCAAAGCTGCCGCGTCGCGATTGCTCCCCCAGAATAATAGAAGCGCGGCCGACGATATTCTTCAGCTTGCGAGTAATATAGCCATAACGATGTGAGCTGAGCAGAATTTCTCCCTGCAGCTTGGGAGCCAGCTTGTCTACTGCGGACTCCGCCTCCTGCAGGCATTCCTCTGTCGTCAGACTTCCCCAGCTCCGATTCTGATCTTTAAAATTGAAGGCCATCATGCTAAGTGCGGCGTGAAACAACTGACCGATGTCCGGTGCCTGTAGTCGGTAAACCTGCCTTTCCTTCAATTTCAAGCCGTAAGCAGCAAAATGTGAGAACGGACAGGCCGAAAACTTCTCCATTCTGGACACGCTTGTCCGCAGTTTTTTGCCGTACAGTTTATGACTGGTTGCAGGGGTAAGTCTGTTAGCAAGGTTGCGATAATTCAAGGAGCCAAGCAGAAACTCCGTTGTATCCTGCCACTCTTCCTGGGTTCGATACCATTCGAGTACCCGCCACCATACCGGAGACACTGTCAAGCCCGACCTCCAACTCCGCAGTTGCGCGATCAGATTGGTTAAGGTTGGAAGAGGCCGGTGTATATGCTCAAGCTGGCTGTCCAGCGATTCGCTTACATCCGTCCCTCGGTTGAGATACCCCTCCTGCAAAGCCGGAAAGATCCGTTTCATCTGGCGTATAACCTCGGATGGAAGCAGCGGCTTGCCCTCCTCATCCGCGATAGGATAACTTAGCCATAAAGAATGGCTGGCAGCAGTGATAGCTCCATAGATTAGAAACCTCTCATCAAGCAGCCTACGCGTCATTCCAGGAGCCAGTTCAAGTCCAATTTCACTTAGCCGTAGACGTTCTTGGTCGCTAAGCACCCCTTCCTCCTGCAAGTTTGAAGGCATGATTCCTTCATTAATGCCAAGCAGGAAAGCGTGTCTAACATGGCTCGTCTGAGTCCGATCCGTGCTCCCAACCAATACCTGATCCAGAGCAGGCGGAACCAGGCCCAGCTTCAGATCCTTGAGCCCTGTCTCCAAAATGCCGGAGAACATCTCCAGCTCCAGTTCCTCATCGCCCATCATCTCTACGATCTGGTCAAGCAGTCCAAGAACAGCATCCCAAAGCTGACGATGCTCCAACGCAAGCTGCGGTTGACCTTGTACAAGCGCGGTATGCGCCATCGTATCGAGCCGCTGCGGCGCTTCGATCTGCTCAAGCAGATGATAGACAGCTGCGCACATCTCACGTACATTTGCCGAATGTTTGAGCCGTCTTTCAAAAGCAGACAACGGTGTACTAATCAGACTCCTGCACTGTTCCAGACGACGAAGCTGTCTATGATCTGACATTCCCTCGCCATTTGGATCCTGAGTCAGTTCCAGCGATAGGCTAGGGGCATTCTTCCACGGTCGTCCATCATACCAGCGATAGCCCTGAATGCCACTGGCAAGCGCATAGTTCTCCAGTACATCCATATCCTCGCGTGTGAGACTTCCGTCCAGGGGGAGCAGAAACTCGCTTTTGACGCAGCGGAACACATCTTCATAGCGCCAGAATCGCAGCACCACATCCAGCGCACCACGAATAAACTCCATTAACGGATGATAGAGAATGCTTGCTTTTTTATCCATAAAAAAAGGTATTCCGTAATCTGCGAACACAGGACGAATCACATGCTCATAATCCTGCAAATTCCGCACAAAAATAGCCATATCACGCCACCGGGCATCCTCTTCCCGGGCCAGCCTGACCATCTCGCGCGCCGCTCCCTCTACCTCGGCTAATCTATTTGCGGCTCCGTGCATATGGAGCGATTTAGACATATCATTGGGCGCAGCATCCCCTTGCCACGGTATACGACGTTCATACGCATACTCCAGATGGGAGAGCGTCTCGCTCCCTTTAAATCTAGGAAAAGGTCTGGCATCCAGCAGCACAGTATCCTTAACTTCAATACCTGCTGTTAATGCCATATCGCGCAGCTTCATATATGTAACCGCCGTCGGATAGAACAAATTAAGCTCATGCGGCGGAAATCCGTCATCATAAGCACGATCGAGGGTCAAGGCTACCGTCACACTGGCGGCCGTCTTCATTAACGCCATAAGCGCTAAATATTCCTGCGGGGTGAAGGTCTGGAAACCGTCGATCCAAATATTTGCATCGCGCAGATAGGTCGATGCCCCAGCTCCTTCTGCAAGCTTGAACACATGGTCCTCAGCATCAATATAAAATCGAGCCAACTCTGTATCGAATTCCCGAAAAATCATGCTAAGATCGCTCATCTTGTCTTTTAACAAAGATGAGGTTTTGGAGGAGCTTTCCAACAGATCGATATGTTCCTCCAGGCACGAAAAGTCAGCATTATGCTTCTTCAACTCGGTATATAAATCATTCATACGCTCGATTAGCCCAAGTTGATCGGCTGACTTTCCGAACAACTTCAATTCGTCCTGATGGCGTCTGACTATTTTGTAGAGCAGCATTTTCTTGCCTTCCTCACTGATCGGCACAAGCGCGGAGCCGCCCGTCTCTTGCATTACCCGTAAGGCAAGACGGCGAAAGCCCAGTACCTGGGACCGCACCGTCCCAGGTATACCAGGTGTAGTTAGAATAGCTTGTTCAATCTGGAAGGTCCCCTGTTCGGGAGCTAGCAAAATCAGCGGCGAGCCCGTCGGATTGGAGCGCATTTCTGCGGTGACTGTATCCAGGATCATGCTGCTCTTGCCGCTGCCCGAGCGGCCGATAATGAATTGAAGCGACATATGGTTTCCTCCTAACGCAACTTGGAGTCTATTTTAACGTGTAATAGCCAATTTATTCGTATGATTCAGTATATCATATCAAAAGAAAATAAGAATGTACGTTCCTAGATATAGGCAATTGAAGTTTATGGACAATATCTCCCTTGTCCTCACTCCATCTCACAGAAAAGCCTGTAAATATGCAGGAATTCCGCTAATCCGGCAACCTGCAATAGTCCATCTCTGTAATAATACAATTTTTTCCTCCGTATAGCTCGATTCCCTGGCATATGGTGAATAATTCTGCATATTTGCAGGAATCTCCTTAGTTCATGCGGCTTAAGATAAAAAATCTGCATTACAGATTTCGATCCAAACGAACCCACAAAAAAACGATGGTCCCCGGTTCAGGTCCGGGAAACCATCGTCAAAACTACTCTATATTATGAAATGATTCTTTCATTTCTTATTCTGCCTTTACAAGAATCTTCACTTGATTTTTCTCTTTCAGAAGTGCTTCAAAACCTTCTTCAATCACATCATCCAGCTTAATCCGCTTGGTTACAAGCTTATCGGCCGAGAAGTAGCCTTGACCCATCAAGCTGATTACAGCTGGGAACACGTTGCGATAGCCGATGATACCTTTGATGCTGCGTTCCTTCATAACTACATGGTTAGGATGAAGTGCCGCTTCTTTCTCGAAGATGCTGACGATCATCAATTCGCCGCCAATTCTTGTCGAGTTCAGCGCTTGAGTGAATACTGGAGGAACCCCTGTAACTTCGAATGCAACGTCCACACCGCCATCGGTGCGTTTGTGAAGCTCTTCAACTACATCATATTCTTTAGGATCGATGACGATCGCACCAAGCTCCGTTGCTTTTTGCTTACGTTCGGGAGAAAGCTCGACAGCATAGATCTCCGATGCGCCGGAAGCTTTCAGAGCTTCGATAACGAGCAAACCGATTGGGCCAGCGCCAAACACAACCGCTTTGTCACCGACTTTAAGTTTGCTCTGACGGACAGCATGAAGCGCTACAGCAGAAGGTTCTACTAAAGCGCCTTGCTCATAGGAAATATTGTCGGGAATTTTATGAACCATCGCTTCGTCTGCAGCTACATATTCAGAGAAACCGCCTCCGCCACCTGCAAGACCCAGGAAGCCCATGGTCGAACACAGGTTGTAGTAACCGGCTTTACAAGCTTCGCAATGACCACATGCATAAATGGGCTCAACCGTAACACGATCGCCAGCTTTAAACTTCGTTACTCCTTCACCGACTTCAACAACTTGTCCGGAAAATTCATGCCCCATTACGACAGGAGCTTTCTCTCCGGTGATTGGATGTGGTGTACCTTCTGGAATAAAGATTGGCCCTGCTGTATATTCATGTAGGTCGCTGCCGCAAATACCACACCATTCGACCTTAATTTTCACTTTCCCCGGTTTAGCAGCCGGTTCTTCAATATTCTCTAAGCGCAGGTCTCTTTGACCATGCCATCTTAGTGCTTTCATCTATTCCATCCCCTTAGATGTATTAAAAATAAAATAAAATTCAGCATAATATCCGGAAATTTATATGTCTTTTTCGGAAACGTTTCCTTAACAAACTCTAGCACTTTGCTAACGTCGTGTCAACGGACATGTTATTTTTATCTATGATAATACTCACATTATTTAGGGTATGTTATAATGATTTTGTGGATAATAGGTTAACATTTGTGGAAATGATTTCGAAAATGGCAAGGATGGGATCCTATTTGGAGAAAAATAAAGTTACGATTGAGATCGTGGCCGCAAAAGCTGGAGTCGGAATCGCGACTGTCTCTAGGGCTATTAATAATATGGGCGGAATTAGTCCAAAGACGAAGGCCAAGGTGCTGGCAGCCGTAGAGGAACTAGGCTTTGTGCCGAATTCAAATGCGCAGAATTTGAAGCTTCGCCAAACGAAGCAGATTGCGCTGGCAGTGCCTGATATTCGCAACGCTTTTATTCCGGAGATTGCCTACTCGGTAGAACAAGCCGCCAAATATTTCGATTACCGTGTCGTACAAATTAATACATTAGGCAATGTGAGATCAGAGCTGGAGGTATTGCGTGATATTAAGAAGCTCCACGTGGATGGGCTTATTATTTTGCCGCTGGCCTACCCCAAGACACTCAAGGACCTCATTAACAAGTCCAAATTGCCCATTTCCATTATCAATTACGGCAAAAAGTTAGATTCGGATACAAAAGCGGATATCGTCAGCCTCTCCACCCAGGAAGGCAAGCTGGCTATGGAGCATCTGATCAGCATTGGACGAACAAGAATTGGTTACGCGGGTGCGCGGAAGGAGATTATCGAGGAGCGATTTTTCGCGTATGAGGATGCGCTTGATCATGTGGACCCCTCGCTCGTCTATTTCGGTGAGGATTTCTCGCTTCAGACTGGAGCCAGGGCGGCCGATCATTTCGTGAATTTGGCCCATATGCCGGATGCGATCTATGCCGGTAACGACATGGTCGCGATCGGGCTGCTGAACCGTTTCAAAGAGCTCGGTATTCGAGTGCCTGAAGATATCGCTATCGTCGGGATCGATAACAATATTTTATGCACGATAACGACACCCAAGCTAAGCTCCGTCTCCATTATGGGCTCGGAAGTGGCCAAGGTGGCGACCGAGCTGCTGCTTCAGCGTATCCAGGAGCAAAAAATCGGGCTGTATGAGCGGGTTCAGTTTGAACCGCGCCTCTTCGTCAGGGAGTCCAGTTTGGCCCCGACTCGCACTACCCAGTATATTGAATAGCTACAGTTGTCATAAAATTAAGGGGCTGCCGCTAAGTTGAATTTTCGACTTAAGGAAGCCCTTATTTGCGTGCTCAGCAATATGGGAATTCTCATGGTTTCGACCTTTTGACTTTGGAATTTTGCCCTGATCATTCGGACATTCTTGTCCGTTAGCGTCGATCCCCCTGTACTCTACCCTTGTAACGGACATAAATGTCCGTTACAAGCGAGAATGCCGCTGGGGACCGCATTTGGCTTCTAATGGTCAAAAATGAACGTCAGGGAAGCGAGTTGTTTTCTCCTTGCTCTAAAAGTTCATTTTTGACCGTTTGATAAAGGCGGATAAGGGCGAAGACTTCGCGAGCTCAAGTGGCTATGGCAGCCAAAAATAGGAAATATCCCAACCCAGTAGAGATGACTCCTTTTACTGCATGATGACTATTGTACTCCCGCAAACAGTTCGCTATAAAGGCTAATAAACCTCCTCAGTCCTTCACGTAACTGTTGTTCATTCAAGTAGGAATAACTCATGCGGATCCGTGTGTTCATCTCCCTCAGCGGATCACAAATCGAACCCGGCACAAAGGTAATCGATTGCTCCCGGGAGCTTTGAAGCAATCTATCCATGAGGGTTGATTCCGGTAGCTGGATCCATAAGTTAAAACCACCAGCCGGACTGTTCCACTGCCAACCGGTAGCCGACAGCTCCTCCTCCATGATTTCCTTGCGTATCGCAAGCGCGATCCGCAGCTTTTCCAGATGCTGTTGCATTCGTTCCGAGAAGAAGTAATGCAGGAAGATCTTCTGATTTAGCAGCGGCGTGCCACTGTCGGACAAGGATTTGGCCTTAAGCAGATAATTCATGATTCCCGGTCGGCAGGCAACCATAGCTATGCTCAGGCCCGGAGCGATATACTTACTGAAGCTGCGGATATAGATCACATATCCGGCAGTGTCATAAGTGAATAACGGGGCAGGCGGAGCTTTTGCAAAATAAATATCCGGATTCGGATCATCCTCAATTAACAGGCATTGATACTCCGCCGCCAGGTCAACCAGACTCTTTCGCTGCTCCGCAGGTACAGTGTATCCCGTCGGATTTTGAAAGGTTGGATTCATGTAAAACAGACGCGGTTTGTATTTTTGCATGAGCTGCTCCACCTGCTCCAGACAGTACCCGTGAGGGGTAATCTCAATTGGAATAAGCTCAGCTCCCTGCCTCCGGAATACGTCGATCGCCGGGCTGTAGGTTGGACGTTCCAGCAGCACAACATCCCGCGGCCGCACGAGTACTCTGGCGAGCAGATCAATGGCTTCCTGCGAACCGGAACTGATCAGAATCTCCTGACTTCCTAAATCACAACGATAACGCTCCGTAAAATAACGGCTTAACGCCTCACGCAGCTCCAAATCTCCTTGAGTGGTCGAGTAGGTTCCCAGCACCTTCGGATACAGATCGAACACTCTTTTTACATAGGCAGAAAGGTAGCGATTAGGCAGAAGATTTGGATCCAACAACGCTTTCGAGAACTGATAGGAGGCCTGCACCTGGTGGATCTCGGAAAGGTAACTATCATGAACATAAGCTGAAATGATCGGGTCCTGCTGCGCGCCGGGCGGCAGCTCATTGCCGGGCTGGACATAATATCCGGATTTATCCTTCACATACACCATATTATTCTGTTTTAACAATTGATAAGCCTTGAAGACAGTCAGGCGATGTACTGCAAATTCCGTTGCCAATGCCCGAACGGAGGGAAGCTTCTCATTCGCCTT
Organism: Paenibacillus sp. 79R4; assembly: GCF_013393165.1. Taxonomy (NCBI): domain Bacteria; kingdom Bacillati; phylum Bacillota; class Bacilli; order Caryophanales; family Paenibacillaceae; genus Paenibacillus; species Paenibacillus sp. 79R4. The sequence goes on from NZ_QJOT01000003.1 coordinate 106,172, forward strand.
CCACTCCCCGCGTTTGATCCGCTCCAATAGAAAGTCATATATTTGCTCAAACAGTTTATCCGAGTTTGCATTCGGAGTAATATGTTTGCCCATAAGCGGTCCTCCTTCCTCCCCTACTCTTATTACACATGGTCATTATTATGATACCTGTTAGCGGTCAGATCTGTTCTATCCAATGTCATCTGTTCTATTACCTTCATCTTATTATAAAACAATACTAAGGAGGAATAGACATGGTATTAATAAACTACTTGCTAATGTGTCTTATTTTTGGAACGACCTTTCTGGCCATTAAACTGGGAATTGATGCTGGAGCGCCGCCCTTTTTCTCGGCAGGCCTTCGCTTTCTGGCCGCGGGCGGCATTCTGCTCTCATACATGGTAGCTAGACGAAAGGCAAGCTTCTCCCTTCTGCTGCGCAAAGAGATGTTACTAACCGGGGCAGCTTTAACCTTCGGCGTATTTGCCACCCTATACTGGGCCGAGCAGTATTTGAGCTCAGGGATTGCGGCGATTTTGTCGGCCACCGCTCCCTTAATGATTTTGCTGCTGCAGGCCTTTCTTACCCGGCAACGTTTGTCCTTAAGTTCGGTCATAGGCTGTCTCCTGGGGACGGTCGGCATTGTACTGCTGCTCCTGCCAGGCATTACAGTAAGCTTCAGCAAGCTATGGGTGCTTGGATGTGCAGCTGTCCTCCTAGGCCAGGTATTCTATTCAGCCGGCACCGTCTATTCACGCCGTGTTGTGCAGCAATTTCGCGATGAATCTCCCATCGCGCTGAACGCAGCCCAAATGATATACGGGGGTTCATTATTGCTTATTTTGTCTCTATTCACGGAGAAGGTAGATTTCACGGTAATGTTTACCCCGCATGCGGTTTTACCGCTTTTATACTTAATCGTCTTTGGTTCAATGACCGGACATACTATCTTCTATTGGTTAATTGCCAAGACGAATCCCGTATTCCCGTCGACCTGGCTGTATATTTCGCCGCTTATCGCTTTATGTGTTGGCGCTATTCTATATGGCGAACCGATATCGCTTGTATCCGGATTAGGCGGCTTCACGATTATCGTCGGGATTATTGTGATTAATCTGGATAACTTGAAAGTCAGAGCCGTGCAAATGCGCAGATAGCCAAAAAATCCGGGAGACTCTGCTACACGAGTCTTCCGGATTTTCATATAGTACTGACACTCCCCTTCCCGGACAGAGCAATACTGCTTATCCTGAAGGAGGGCTTAAAAGGTTTTGCTGCGGACTTCGAAAATCGCAAATTTGAGATAATGCCCTTCATCAACGCCAAGGATTTGCGGATGGTCTTTGCCCGCAGCGCGCCACTCGACGAGCCGCAATATTTTGCCGGCATCAGCAGCTGCATCCTGGATCGTCTGGAGAAATAAATCCGGACGCATATGGTAAGAACAGCTGGCCGTAACCAGATAGCCACCCTCATTTACCAGCTTCAGCCCTTGCAGATTAATCTCCTTATACCCACGGCAAGCGCCTTTCACTGCCGATCTCGTCTTGGCAAATGCCGGAGGATCGAGAATAACGACATCCCAGGTCCTTCCGCCTCCTGCCGTCATTGGCACGGAAGTGTCTACCTTGCCTTCCTTCAAGGCGCGGCGGGTTCGCTCATCCATCCCTTTGGCCTGACTGCGCAGGTAATCAAAGGCATCAGCAACAACAAATTCAACACGATCCGTAAATCCGTTCAGTTCGACATTCACTCTTGCGCTCTCAATCGCGTGCTCGGAAATATCGAGACAGGTTACTTTTTTGGCACCGTATTTGCATGCATGAAGCGTAAAGCTTCCGGTATGAGAGAAGCACTCCAGTACAGTAGCTCCATCCCAATACGGGAAGGTTACTACTTTGCCTTTGGAGTTAACCGGCAGAAGCTTAGGCTCTTCTCCAAGCTCGGCAATCTCCTTCAGCTCAATCCCGTTCCGTCTTCCCCATCCGGTCATTATCGGCTTAATCGAAGCCCGATTCTCACGCTGATCGAAGAAATATCCCGTCTTCTGCCCTTGCTCGATATCCACCTTAATCTTTAGGCCATTCTCGAGGATCGTTACATAACGAGGCGCATCTCCATATAACGGACCCTTCACCTGCTCAAGGCCTTCCATCTCCCGTACGGATACATCGCTTCGTTCGTATATAGCAGTCGGCCCCAGCACCTTGACCAGCGCCTCAACAATCGCCTCCCGGCAATGATCCATGCCAAGCGTCAACAGCTGCACGACAAGCACATCCGCGAAGCGATCTACGATCAGACCCGGCAGGAAGTCCGCTTCACCATAGACAAGTCGGTAAGAATCTCCATCTACAAATCTCTGTCTATGGTTCAAGCATTCGCTGAATCGCGCGGCGAAGAAATCGACATCCATCCTCTCCAGCGGCAGGTAGGATACAGCACGCACCGTAATTTGTGAAGCTGGATTGTAGTAGCCGGAAGCGAGGAACTTGCGTCGGTGGTCATAAATTTGCACCAGACTGCCCGGCTGTGGCTCCCCCTCCACAAGCTCGATTTCATTTTTATACACCCAAGGATGTCCTTGCTCCAAGCGCTTTTTACGGCTTTTGTGTAATATAACGGATGCCATCTGCGTCCACTCCTTCATTGATTTCAAATCATTATGTCTGGCTCTCTAGCCAATAATCAGACCTTTACAGTTATCCCCTCAGGGGCATGGATGTCCCAGCGTCGGCATATAAGTAACTTGTACACCTGTTGTTCGCTTATCAACACCGAAGCGTATGCTTCGATATGCGTTTTTTGCAAAAACGCTTCAGTTGGATAAAGCCAGGGACTGAGGAGCACAGCTATACGTTTTCGCAGAAAACGACCTCAGAAGCATTTGCTTGTTGTGGGTACGTGAGCACCTGAAATGTTTCCGGAGGAAGCATGACTTCGTAAGCAATTGCTTAGGTCCCGGCTGAATCCAAATTTCGATGCCGAGTCTACTCCCAGGTATACCTCGTGCTCAAAAGCGGACTTTTTGAACTACCTCTAAAGGGGGAAGCCGGATGGTACATGATCTAATACTCCCAGTCACTCTAGGACTCGCCCTCTTCCTGTTCGGAATGAAGCTGATGGAAGCGGCGCTCCATGCCTGGGCCGGTCCAAGGCTGATCAAGCTGCTGCATACATCAACGAAGACGCCATGGGCCGGACTCTTGTCGAGCACCTTCATTACCGCAGTTCTCCAAAGCAGCACAGCCATGACCGTAATGACGATCGGGCTGGTTAACGCGGGGCTGCTGTCTTATGCCCGAACGCTCGGCATCATCCTTGGTGGTAATATCGGCACATGCCTAACCACCGAGCTGATCGCGCTTGATATTTCCAGCTACGGGCTTCCGCTTCTGACGCTATCTCTGCTGCTATGGGCAGCTGCGGTGATGGGCGAGGAATACAGCCCGGGCGGGTACGCCAGCCGCAGGCTTCATTTTCTGCGTCCGCTGCAATATGGTTCACTGGCGCTGGCAGGCTTCAGCCTGATTATGATCGCGATACGCTGGATGCAATCGATTGGCCCACAGCTTGAGGCTTACGGAATTATCGACCGTCTGCTGGACCATGCCGGGGACAGCCTGATATGGGGCGCGCTCGCAGGGGCTGCGGTAACCGCTCTGATCCATAGCAGCGCGGCAGCGATTGCCATGACAATGGGTCTTGTCTCCAGCGGTGCACTGCCTGTTCCATTAGGGATTGCCATGGTGATTGGCTCCAATGTAGGCACCTGTGTTACCGCTTTGATCGCTTCTATCGGCGGCACCAAGTCGGGTAAATTCGTGGCCTTGTCCCATGTCATCCTTAACTTGGCTGGAGCATTATTATTTCTGCCCTTCGTATCTCTGCTGCAGACAGCAGTCTCCTGGGTAACCAACGATGCCGCCGTACAAATCGCCCATTCTCAGACCTTGTTCAATGTAATCAGTTCATTGCTTGCCCTGCCATTTTGTTACTTACCGCTATGGAGCAGGCTTGACTCTAAGGCATAGAGTGGCTGGATTATACCCCTGATACACCAAGCAGCTTTAATGCCTTTTCCAATATAAAATCGTTGTTATCGTAGCCCAATTTCCGCTGCTTCTCCCAAGCATCCAGCGGATCATACCAAGCGACACTGCGAATTTCCTCAAGCTGAGGCCGAAGATCGCCGCCCTTGCTCTCGACCAGGTAATAATGAACCTCTTTGTCCACGGGTCCCCAGGTGGGGTGGGAATAAGTATACGCGATAATGTCGATTAACTGATCGATCCGGCCAATGATGCCGGTCTCTTCGCGAATTTCACGGAGTGCTGTCTGTTCCACGGTCTCGCCTCTTTCCCGTTTGCCCTTGGCGAACGATAGCTTGCCATAGCGATCGGTAATAAGCTGAATTTGCAAATGTCCGCCGCTCGTTCTATATACGACACCCCCAGCGGATATCTGTTTATATGACATCACTGAACCTCCTTTACTCCAACTCCACAGAAGAATATTTTACGGTATGAACCCTCTCTAAATTAACAACAAGGATTTCTTCCCTGCCCAAACAGGGAGAAATCCTTGTGTTCATGTAATATAAGTAGAACAGGCACAGCTAAGCCAGAGCTTGAATCGAATCGTCGAGGACACGTACCAGCACGCCTTCGCTTGTGTTGGCGTCCGCTTTGGTTAACTTAACCCGGCATAGCTTACCGATCATATCCTGCGAACCCGGGAAGCGGATTTGCAAATAATTATCGGCGAACCCTGTTAAATGCCCATCTGCAGCCAAAGCCTCCAAATCCCGTTCAGGGATGACATCAAGAACTTGACCTGTAAAATTCTCAGCATAGGCTAGCTGCATGGTCTCCGACAACTCGATCAGTTCCTGTACCCGGGCGTGCTTAATCTCTTCATCAACTTGATCTTCCATCTTTGCAGCCGGTGTACCTGTCCGGGTAGAATACGGGAATACGTGCATTTCCGAGAAGCCGATACGCTTCAACGTCTCGTAACCGTCGCGGAACATTTCCTCTGTCTCACCAGGGAAACCTACAATTACATCTGTAGTAATCGCTACGTCCGGCATAAACTCGCGGATCCGTTTAATCTTTTGTTCGAATTCCGCCACTGTATATTTGCGGCGCATCCGCTTCAATACGTCGTCGTTGCCGGCCTGGATCGGAATATGGAAATGCCGGCACATCTTCTCGGAACCCTCCAGTACCTCCAGCATCCGCTCATCGATCTGACTCGCTTCGATCGAACTAATCCGAATTCGGCCAAGCCCTTCGATCTTATCCAGATCCCACAGCAAATCAGGCAGTTTGTAGTCCTCCAGATCATCACCATATCCGCCGGTATGAATCCCGGTTAATACGATCTCATTATATCCGGCTGCGACCAGCTGACGCGCTTGATTAACAACGCTTTGCGGATCACGGCTGCGGGATAAGCCACGAGCCCAAGGAATAATGCAGAAGGTGCAGAAATTGTTGCAGCCCTCCTGGATCTTCAGAAAAGCACGGGTATGGTCGGCGAAGCTCGGAACATCCAGCTCCTCAAATTCACGAGTCTTCATAATATTGCGCACTGCATTAATCGGCTCCCGCTGTGCTCTGATCTGATTCACATAAGGAATAATCTTCTCGCGGTCCTGATTGCCGATCACAAGATCGACGCCGGGAATATCCATAATCTCTGCAGGAGAAGTTTGGGCATAACATCCGGTGACCGCGATAATCGCGTTCGGATTGCGCCGTACGGCACGCCGAATAATCTGTCTGCTCTTCTTGTCGCCCGTATTGGTGACAGTACAAGTATTGATCAGATACACGTCCGCCGTCTGTTCAAAGTCGACTTGCTCATAGCCCTCATTTTTGAACATTTGCCAGATCGCTTCTGTATCATAAAAGTTCACTTTACAACCCAAGGTATAAAATGCAACGGATGGCATTCTCAAGCTCCTCCCATTTCTCCAGATTCATACATGATGCATGTCAGGGCGGCCATTGCCGCCGTCTCCGTCCGCAGTATACGACGTCCAAGGCCGATAGATGCTGCTCCTGCTTCAACAGCCGCCGTCACCTCAGCCTCCGAGTAGCCGCCTTCCGCCCCGACTACAACTGCTATTCTATAAGTGTTACCTGTCTCAAGCCCCGCGACAAAAGGCCGCAGTGCACCGCGCAGCCCCTGACCATCCTCTTGCTCGTAACACAAGCACACCAGGTCAAAATCTGCGAGAGCAGCGAGTAATTCCTTCCAGGATACAGATGCCATAACGGCAGGAATTGTACTGCGATGGGCCTGTTCTGCGGCCTCCTTCGCGATTTTGCGCCAGCGCTGAATGCGCTTTTCTTCTTTTTTCATATCATATTGGACCACCGTGCGCTCCGAAATAAATGGCAGAAAAGCCGCCGCACCAATCTCGGTGCATTTCTGAATCACGGTTTCCATCTTGTCGCCTTTCGGCAAACTCTGAGCAATCGTGACTTGAAGCCATGGCTCCCCAGCAGGCTCTAGCTGGCTAACGATCTCAGCTTCGACCTCGCCTGGTTCAATCGAGATAATCTTAACTAACGCTTCCCGGGATACCCCATCGCTAACGATGAATTCGTCTCCGGGCTTGGAACGCATTACCTTCCCGATATGCCGGGCATCGTCGCCAGTGATAACAACCTGCTGCTCGCCGAACTGCTCAGACTCAATGAAATAACGCTGCATTCCTTATCATTCCTCAGCTTAATATGCGTGGTTCATAAACCCCTTCAAATTACCATTGTCCATCATACAACTTTTAATACAGGCTTTCCAGTCTATAATGAAGCCCTCCAGCACACTGTAAGCTCGATATCGAACCTGCTTCATGTTTGGCATCTCAATCCAAATTGAACCTTTTGGTCCATTTCTATTACCGATAGAAGAGCATATTGAAGAAAGATATAATATTCCCCGACCACGAATACGCCAAATTATAGAGTGGTGCGATCGTGTAACGCTGCATGAAGGGAACAACAAGTATAACTAAAAAGATAATAATAGACCAGCTCTCAAACTGCTGCAGCTTGCCAAGCATCCGGCGTGGCACTATATCCTCCAGGATACGATAGCCATCCAGCGGAGGCAGTGGAATCAGATTGAACAAGAACAGGAAGAAGTTCATATAGATGAACATTCCGAAAAAAGTATGAAGAGCGATCGAAATTTTGCTGTTTCCGTCCATTAACAGATGAGGGATAACCCCAAATCGAAGCAGCACCACGTAAATAAAAGCGCCGAGAATCCCGAGCATCAAATTGCTAAGCGGGCCAGCGATTGAGACGACAACCCCCATCGTACGCGGCTTGCTGAAGTTGTCCCGATTGACGGGAACCGGTCTTGCCCAGCCGAATCCGGCGATCAGGAGCAATATAATCCCCAACAGGTCGAAATGCACCGCAGGGTTCAAGGTGACTCTACCCAGCAATTTTGCCGTAGGATCACCGAATTTATTAGCGAAATAAGCATGTGAAAATTCATGTACCGTAAACGCAATTAATAAAGTGATAAGAAAAAAAGGAAGCTGGTCTAGCGGGACACGTAAAACCTGATTCAGAAAATCCATAAATCTACCTCTTTCTCGCGACAATTGCGACCCAGTCTTCTTCCCGCGCCGTTTTCTCAATGTCGAATCCAGCCGTTACGAGCGCCTCCTGTACAATTTGCTCTTTATTCTTGTAAATTCCTGATGCAATATAATAGCCGCCTGGCTGCAGGGCTTCGTATACATCTTCAATGAAGAGCAGTATAATCTCGGCCAAAATATTCGCAACCACAACACGAACCGGCAGCTTAACGTCCAGCTTGAACTGCTCGCCCTGCTTCAGAACTGAGAGCAGATCACTCTCGACAACTTGAATGCGTTCCTCAAGCTGATTCAGCTTTGTATTCTCCATCGCGCTTGTTACTGCAATCGGATCAAGGTCCAAGGCCAGCACTCGGGAAGCCCCTAACTGACAAGCCCCAATCGCTAAAATACCAGAGCCTGTTCCCACATCAATCACCTCGTCCCCTTCCTGGATTACTCCTTCCAAGGTACGCAAGCATAGTGAAGTGGTTGGATGTGTGCCTGTTCCAAAGGCCATTCCTGGATCAAGTTCAATAATCTTCTCATCTGAGGATTGTGGTATATACTCTTCCCAGGTCGGTTTAATCGTCAGCTTATCCGACACGCGCAGCGGCTTGAAATACTGCTTCCAGTTGTTCGCCCAATCATCCTCATGTACATCTCTGACTGTAATTTCGGCCTTGCCCGGATCAATCTTAAAAGCACGAAGCTCTTCCGTACGTTCCTTCACTTGCTTTATAACCTCATCCATGTCAGAGCCCTGTGCAAAGTAACCGCTCAGCTTCGCTTCACCTTCAGGAATATCATTAGGCGGAATCTCGAACCATTGCCCAAGCGATGTATCTCTAGGCTTGCTGTTGTCAACATGCTCCTCAATCGTCACCCCGCCGGCCCCGGCCTCATGCAGAAAGTTAGAGACCATTTCCACAGCTTCCTCAGTAGTATGTATAGTAAGTTCTTTCCAGATCATCGTATGATTTCCTCCTTAGCATTCATGCATAAGATTTATTGTACTATAGAATGTGGCAAGTTGACAAAAAAGCCGCTTACGCGGCTTTTCGGATAGTATTCTATGGACGTTATGGATTCAATTTCTTGCGATGCTGCATCCGTGCATCCGCTCGTTCACTCCGCTCCAACGCTTCCCAATCTTCCTGATCGGCCTGCTCTTCGGAGAATTCCACATCTTCATAATGACCTTCCGCTCCTGCAGAAGCAGGACTCTTCCTATGATTATGACCCGATTGCGAGTGATTCAAATCCAATCCCTCCTTCTCGTGAATTCTCATATGGCTTTTTATCATACTTGGTCAGCCTTCCTCTTGCGTTAGATCAAGCCTCCGGCTTCCTCAACAATACGAAGGGCCTGGTGATGTATGCTCTCATCCACAACGGCCGTAAGCAGAATATCATGGCCTGTAGGACCTCCCTGCCCGCCATGGCTCATCCCGCTATTGGAGGGATCAGCGGCGTATAGCACCCCACTGGAGTGGGCTAGATCAGAGCCATGTGTCATCGCCGGCATCCCCGTGCGGTCTGCCAAGGATTGAAACAGACCCGAGTTCTGTTCAGAGTAGCGGCTGAACCGATCGACCGATACTTCAAGCGCCCTTAAAGCATTCAATTTTCGGGCAACGCCCTCCGCTTCTTCCGGACTCTTGAAATAGGCCAAAATATTTTTCTCACCCATACCAATACCTGCCTCTCCTTCCGGCTGATCCGGCAAATCAGGAACCCTGCAAATCAATGCAGTTTCCTTGAAGTTTTATCATGTATTTCGCGAATCTTTTTTATGCAAATATTAATTAAAATTTGAAACCCATGTCCCATTCTCACGTATTACTTAAATATCTAGTTTACAGGAGGGTATCTACTAAACATGTTGAAGAAAATGATGATGATCGTGATGGCGTTTACGCTGCTAATTGCCTTCACAAGTCCTGACTCGGCCGATGCAAGACGTGGTGGCGGTTTCAAATCGGGACCAAGAACTTATTCGCCAACACCCAAAAAGGCAACAACCAATAATTATAAGAAGTCAGACACGACGACCAATAATAAAATGTCGGGCACTACAAACGGAATGAACAGCAACCGCGGATTTTTTAGCGGCGGCAGCTTTATGAAAGGACTGATGGTAGGCGGCCTGGCCGGAATGCTGTTTGGCGGCGTATTCGGCAACATGGGCTTCCTTGGCAACATGCTGGGTATGGCGGTTAACCTTCTGGCCATCTACTTCATCATTATGATTGTAGTCTCCTTATTCCAGCGTTTCAGGAAGAAGCCTCAACACCCGGGCGGACCCGATGATTATGATCGTGGAGGAAGGTACTAATTACATGGTTCTCAGCATGGATGAAATTATCAATGCCGTTTGCCTCCATACCGCCGAAAGAACCGGCGTTCGTCCCACCGACGTTCAAGTCGAACTCAGCTGGGATGAGGAGTACGGATACAGCGGAGAGATTTGGGTGAACGGCCGCAGCCGGTATATCGTCGAGTTGAATATTATCGAAGCGATCATGCAATATGTATATCGTGAATATGGAATTCGCGCTTTCCGCGATGACATTAAGCTGGACCTGGAAGAAGAGATTACAGCGATAATCCAGGAAGCTACGTATTGAGACCAAATCCCAAAAGCACTAAGACAATCTTAGTGCTTTTTTATATCCGGAAATTTGATTAACAAAAAATATTTATAGTTAATTTACCGCTTAAAGAGAATTCTCCTTCAAAAAGTTATTATTGATATGAGAGTAGCCACAAAAAGGAGATGGACTATGGACGCTAATACTCGTGTCGTTTCGGAAGAGGAACCCTTCGCTAGAGTCTCGGAAAGATGGGCTGACCCCAACGATAAGAACGATTTCCTATATCCATCCCCTCTTATCTGAAGATGTACTTGTCTGTCCCTAAGAAAAAGGACTCTCCTACAGCCATTTGAAAATGGTCTGCAAGAAAGCCCCCTTGTACTTTTATATGAAAGGATCAGTCTCCACGAAATGCCTTCTTCATGCGATCAAAAAAGGACTGCTCATTCTCATGCGTCTGCTCTCCGCTAAGCGATGCGAATTGACGCAGCAACTCCTTCTGTTCGTCGTTCAGCTTGCTTGGAGTAATGACCACGACTTTGACATGCTGATCGCCCTGGCCGACTCCACGCAATCTAGGAACACCTTTGCCTTTTAGACGGAAGAAAGTCCCTGTCTGCGTGCCGGCAGGTATTTTCAGCTTCACTTTCTCGCTCAAGGTCGGAATCTCAATCTCATCGCCGAGGGCGGCCTGAGCAAAAGTAAGCGGTACTTCGCAATAAATGTCGTCGCCTTCACGCTCGAAGAAATCATGCGATTTCACATGAATGATAATGTACAAATCGCCGGCAGGGCCTCCGCGAAGCCCGCCTTCCCCTTCACCGGTCATGCGCATTTGTGAACCGTCATCCACACCCGCAGGTATACGGATATGAATCTTGCGCTGCTTCTTCACTTGCCCATTGCCGCCACAGGTTGGGCATTTCTCCTTAATGATCTTGCCCTTGCCGCCGCAGTTGCTGCATGCACGGCGATTGACCATGCGGCCAAACGGCGTGTTTTGTACCACTTCCTGCTGGCCGCTGCCATGGCAGACGGAGCAGGTCTCTGGCTTGGTTCCCGGCTTAGCCCCGGAGCCAAAGCAAGTGTCGCAGCTCTCCGTTCTTGGAATGCGTATATCCATCTCCTTGCCGAAGACGGCTTCCTTGAACTCGATCGTCAGATTGTATTGCAGATCATTTCCTCGCTGCGGCGCATTCGGATCACGGCGGCCTCCGCCGCCAAAGAACATATCAAAGATATCGCCAAAGCCACCGAAATCGCCGCCTTGGAAGCCTCCGCCCATCCCCTGGTTCGGATCAACATGTCCATATTGATCATAACGCGCCCGTTTGCCGCTATCACTCAGAACATCGTAGGCTTCCTTGACCTCTTTAAATTTATCCTCCGCATCGCTCGCCTTGTTTACGTCCGGATGATATTGGCGTGCCAGCTTGCGATATGCTTTCTTGATCTCATCCTCATTGGCGCTCTTGGACACACCAAGCACTTCATAATAATCTCGCTTCTCAGCCATCCTTCCACCCCCGTTATCGCTTGATTGGCGTGCCGAAAGTTCATCTTCCCTTAATCCGGCAAAAGGAAAGTCAAAGCGCGTCAAATGCCCGACACTTTGACCTTCCCATTCACCAAAGCCTATTTCATATCAAAATCGACCTATGAGCAGGCATGATTCTTATTGCTTATCGTCGTCCACAACTTCATAGTCTGCATCCACGACATTATCCTTCTTCGCACCACCAGCTTGCCCTGCATCAGCATCGGCACCTGCTTGCGCCTGTGCTTGCTCGTACAGCTTCACGGACAGCTGTTGAACGATTTCTGTCAATTTCTCAGTAGCCGCTTTGATTGTATCTACATCGTCGCTTTCAACAGCTTTCTTCAGCTCTTCTTTGGCTGCTTCCGCTTTTTCTTTCTCGCCGGCATCGACCTTATCGCCAAGCTCTTTAATGGTCTTGTCAACGCTGTAGATCAATTGGTCAGCCGCATTTTTCGCTTCAACGAGCTCTTTGCGCTTCTTATCTTCTTCCGCATGCAGCTCGGCATCTTTCATCATACGATCGATTTCTTCATCATTCAAGCCGCTGGAGGAAGTGATCGTAATCTTCTGGCTCTTGCCAGTGCCTTTATCCGTTGCGGATACATTAACGATGCCATTGGCATCGATGTCGAAGCTAACTTCGATTTGCGGCACACCGCGTGGAGCAAGCGGAATATCGCCCAGCATAAAGCGTCCCAGCGTCTTGTTGCCAGCGGCCATTTCACGTTCCCCTTGCAGAACGTGAATTTCTACGCTCGGCTGGTTATCCGCATAAGTTGAGAATACCTGCGATTTACTGGTTGGAATCGTTGTATTACGCTCGATCATCTTCGTAAATACGCCACCAGCTGTCTCAATACCGAGGGACAGCGGAGTAACGTCGAGAAGTACTACGTCCTTCACGTCACCGGTCAATACACCAGCTTGAACCGCAGCGCCAAGGGCAACTACTTCATCCGGGTTAACGCCTTTATGAGGCTCTTTGCCGGTTACTTTCTTAATCGCTTCCTGTACTGCAGGAATACGAGTCGATCCACCAACAAGAACTACCTTGTCGAGATCCGCAGGAGTCAAGCCTGCATCGCTCAGCGCACGGCGAGTTGGGCCCATCGTACGTTCAACAAGCTCTTCCGTCAATTCTTCGAACTTAGCACGAGTCAGATTCAACTCCAAGTGTTGAGGCACGCCATCAACAACAGTGATGAACGGCAAGGAGATAGTCGTTGTAAGTACGCCGGACAATTCCTTCTTCGCTTTCTCCGCAGCGTCCTTCAAACGTTGTACTGCCGCTTTGTCCTTGCTCAGGTCGATGCCTTGATCCTTCTTGAATTCAGCAACCAGATAATCGATGATCGCTTGGTCAAAGTCATCGCCGCCCAGATTATTGTCACCACTCGTCGCTTTAACTTCGAAGAAGCCGTCGCCAAGCTCAAGGATGGATACGTCGAACGTACCGCCGCCAAGGTCATAGACGAGGATCGTATGATCTTCCGCTTTTTCCATACCGTAAGCAAGCGCAGCTGCAGTAGGCTCGTTGACGATCCGAAGCACTTCGAGACCCGCAATTTTACCGGCATCTTTAGTCGCTTGACGCTGGCTATCGTTAAAATATGCAGGAACCGTAATAACCGCTTGGGTTACCGGCTGTCCCAGATAAGCCTCCGCATCGGATTTCAGCTTCTGCAAAATGATGGCCGAGATTTCTTGTGGGGTGTAGTCTTTACCATCAATGCTTACTTTATGGTTTGAACCCATATGTCTTTTAATAGAATTGATCGTACGGTCGGGATTTGTGATGGCTTGACGTTTTGCAGTCTCGCCGACGATCCGCTCGCCATCTTTCTTGAAACCTACTACGGAAGGGGTTGTACGCGCACCTTCAGGGTTAGGAATAACAACGGCTTCGCCGCCTTCCATAACTGCTACGCAGGAGTTTGTTGTACCAAGGTCAATACCAATAACTTTACTCATGGGGATATCCTCCTTAAATAGTTCATATCGTAAAAACAGCTTTGCAAATTTAGCAGCTCAATCTTAGCCGCCAGAATGGGTACCCATAGCGATTAACCGCTAACCTTAACCATGGCTGGGCGCAGCACTTTATCCTTGAGCAGATATCCACTCTGAACTTCCTCAACGACGATGCCAGCTTCGTATTCATCCGAATCCACCTGCATGATGGCTTGATGGTATTCTGGATTAAACACTTCGCCGACAGTCTCCATTTTCTTCAACCCTTCGGACTGAAGTACGTTCTCAAATTGGCGGATAATCATCTCAACGCCTTTGGAATATGCGACAACTGCTTCATTGTCACTTACTGTTCCCAAAGCTCTCTCGAAGTTATCGATAACAGGAAGAAGCTCGGAGATCAGCTTGGCTGAAGCATATTTAGCCAGCTCTTCCTTCTCCTTCAGCGTACGGCGGCGGAAATTATCATAATCAGCCTGAACGCGCAAGATCCGCTGCTGCTGCTCTTCCAGTTCAGCCCGAAGGTTATCAAGCTCTACGTTTGCTTCCTCATTCGCAGCGTCGGTTGGCACCGCTTCGGCTTCCGGTGCTGTCTGACCCTCCACCTCATGACTTTGATCTTGATTCACATCCACGCCATGATTCAATTCTTCCTCTTGATTCGTTGCATCTTGAACAGGCTGTTGTTCCTTCAAGATGTCACCTCCTTGACTTACATTCGCTAATAGTTACTTGTCATGCTTTTTGGTAAAAAACTGGGTCAAATTCTTGGACAATATATCCAAAATCGGTATCACCCGAGCATAATCCATCCGGGTAGGTCCCAATATACCAATCGTTCCAACAGATTCACCTTCGATCGCATAGGTTGCAGTAATCAAACTGCAATTAGCAAAGGCATCATGATTAATCTCGGAACCAATGCGCACTTGAATGCCGGTACCTATAGAAGCAGAAGCCAGCATCTTCATTAATGTAGGTGTCTGCTCGAACAGATCAAGGATGTCTTTGATTTTGTCAACATCCCGGAACTCCGGTTGTGTCAGCATGTTCGTAGCTCCGCTAAGGAATAGACGTTGGCCATCCTGCCCGTTGTCGAAGGCTTCATCAAGCACCTTCGTCAGCTCTTCAAAATGCGTCACATAGCGCTGCATTTCCTGGCCAAGCTCATTATACAGAGCAGACTTCAACTTATAGATCGGAACTCCCGTCAATTTGTAATTCAGCAAATTGACGACCTTCTCCATCTCCGAGACTGAGACGCCGGACGGAATCTTCACCGTCTTGTTCTCTACCTGTCCCGTGCTCGTCACAATAATCGCTACCGCCGTATCATCGGACAATGGGAGCAGTTGAAAATGACGCAAAGACGTATGAAAAACTTCCGGCCCAAGCAGGATGGAAGTGTAATTCGTCATATGGGAAAGAATCGTTCCGGCATGCTGGACAACCTGTTCAAGTGCATTTAGCTTTTCCGCAAAGAACATTTTCATTGTAGCGAGTTCTTCAGGAGCAAGCAAATCTAATGGGGACAAGTGGTCCACATAATACCGATAACCCTTATGGGACGGAATACGTCCGGCCGAGGTATGCGGCTGTTCAAGAAACCCCAGCTCCTCAAGATCTGCCATCTCGTTACGGATCGTAGCGGGACTGTACCCGACATCGCCACGTTTGGAGATGCTTCGGGACCCCACTGGTTCCGCAGAGCGAATATAGTCGTCTACTATAGCATTCAAAATCATTCTCTGGCGTTCCGTCAACATGGAAATCCCTCCTAGATCCAAGATTTTGATCAGGCCGTTAGCACTCGATCGAGTCGAGTGCTAAACCCTATTACAAAAATACCAAACCAACCTGACGATTGTCAAGTCAGTCCAGTATCTTGAGTACTGCTATTTCATCGCAAGCATGCTGCTTGGAACAGTTCACGCAATCCGTCCATACTTTCTCCGGGAAGATCTCTTTCTCTACAACATCGAAGCCATTTTTCAAAAAGAAGGAAACCTCATAAGTCAGCGCCATAACCTTCGGTATCCCTTGCGCTCTCGCTTCTTCCACCAATTGCTTAACAAGCATGGAGCCAAGCCCCTGCCCTTTATAGCCTTCGGCGATGCCGAGCGAACGGATCTCCACCAGCTCGTCGCCCAATTTGCAAAGTGATCCGCAACCTACGACAGCTCCATCCACCTCTGTTACCACAAAGTCATTAATCAGCCGTTCCAGCACTTTACGGGAGCGCGGCAGCATAATTCCTTTCCGTGCATAATCATCAATCAGTAAGTATAATTGCTCTACATCCTCAAGTGTTGCTCTTCTGCTTACCGCAACGGCTGGCATAGCTTCTCCCCCTCAAATCCCAACTTCCAATATTTAATACGAATAAATATACATGATGACGTATAAAACTGCAAGAGGGAAAATTCGTTCTATTCTGTGGGCTCTGAGCAATAGCCCATATATAATGAAAGAACAAAGGAAATCGCCAAAATGACGAGATCTTTGTTCTTCATTTGAGCTAATATTTATTTAGGCTCTGTGAGAGTGTCGATAAACTCGGCAAATACCTCATTGCCGAATAAAATCCCTTTTTCACTAAGCCGGTACCCCCCCTCATCCTCATGGCGCTCAAGCAATCCGGATTCGACCATCTTGCGTAAATGACTGCCGAACATATCCTCAAGCTTGACTACAAATTGGGCCTCAAAATCGGCATTACGAATCCCATCCAGCATACGCAGACCAACCATCATGAAGTCCTCCATCGCTTCCTCGCGAGGAACCGTAAACTGATCCAGACGTGGGAGCCGCGTATTCGCCGCTTCTACGTAGGGGTTAACTCCTTTGATGTTAATATGACGCTGGTGGCCTACATATCCGTGCGCTCCAGCCCCAAAGCCATAGTAATCCTCATTTCGCCAATATGTGATGTTATGGCGGCTCTCATAGCCCGGCTTGGCAAAATTGCTGATCTCATACTGCTTATATCCCGCTTCCTTCATCCGCTCCATCAGCAGTAAATACATCTTCAGTTCAGCCTCTTCATCCGGAAGCGGAAGTTGATTCTTCTGATACAGCGTATGGAACAGGGTATTCTCTTCTACCTTCAGGCTGTAGATCGAGTAATGCGGCAGCCCAAGCGCGAGCGCCTTTTGTACACTGTATTCAAGCATCTCCACGGTCTGATTCGGCAGGCCAAACATCAGATCGATCGAGAGATTATGCAGTCCTGCCTTATGGGCATTCTCCAGGCTGCGGTACACATCATCAGTATTGTGAATACGGCCGATTCCGGACAATAGCTCATTCTGGAACGCCTGAACCCCGAAGCTGACCCGATTCACACCGCCCTCACGCATGACCTTTAGCTTCTCCAAATCGGTCGTCCCTGGATTGGCTTCCATCGAGAACTCGATATCCGGTGCAAAGTTTGGAAAATGCTTGCGCACAGAAGCGAGGAAGAACTCCATCTCCTGCGGGTTCAATACGGTAGGCGTGCCTCCACCCACGAAAATGCTGCGAATTTCCTCCGGAGGTGTATGGCTGACGGTAAGCTCCATCTCATGGTCCAATGCCCGCAAATAGTCCATCACCGGTTGGTCCTTCAGCACATACGAATTGAAATCGCAATAGAAGCATTTATTTGTGCAGAAGGGAATATGAATATAAACCGCCTTGGGAGCGGATGATTTCACTTCAATGTCCTGTTCAGGCATTCCTTGTCCTTCATTATTTATTCTATGGTTCACGGCAATGCCTCCTAAATAGTATATGGTTCGAAAAGTCCGCTTTTAATAAGAAATCTGATCCAAGCCATTCAAGGCTGATCGACTGTGATTCAAAGGCAGCTCTCTCTTTATGCTCGCTTATAAGTCAAAAGGAAAGCCCGAAGGCTTCCCCCTATTGAAGTTGAAGATATCTCTTCTATTTATCATCAATCTTGAGTACAGCCATAAACGCTTCCTGCGGTACTTCAACACTGCCGACCTGCTTCATCCGCTTCTTGCCTTCCTTCTGCTTCTCGAGCAGCTTCCGCTTCCGCGAGATGTCACCGCCGTAACACTTGGCAAGCACGTTCTTGCGCATGGCCTTAACAGTCTCCCGGGCGATAATCTTTGTTCCTACTGAAGCCTGGATCGGCACCTCGAACATCTGGCGCGGGATCAGCTCGCGCAGCTTCTCGCAGATGATCCGGCCGCGATGATACGCCTTCTCGCGGTGAACGATAAAGGACAGAGCATCGACCTGCTCGCCGTTAAGCAGAATATCCATCTTCACCAGATTGGATTTGCGGTAGCCGGAAATTTCGTAATCGAAGGAGGCGTAGCCTTTCGTGCTCGATTTCAACTGATCAAAGAAATCATAGACGATCTCCGAGAGCGGAATTTGGTACGTAATCGTCACACGGGTCGTATCAAGATACTCCATGTTGACGAATTCACCGCGCTTGGTTTGGCAGAGCTCCATCACGGTACCGACAAAATCATTAGGTACAATGATCGCCGCTTTGACGTAAGGCTCTTCCACATATTCAATCTTGCCGATCTCCGGATAATTAGACGGGTTGTCAATCGTAATCATCTCGCCATTAGTCAGCGTGATATGATAGATAACGCTTGGTGCCGTCGTAATCAGCGGAATATTGAACTCACGTTCGATCCGTTCCTGGATAACATCCATATGAAGCAAACCGAGGAATCCGCAACGGAAGCCGAAGCCGAGGGCACTGGAAGTCTCCGGCTCGAAGCTAAGCGATGCATCGTTCAGCTGCAGCTTCTCCAAGGCCTCACGAAGATCGTTATAATCCGAGGATTCGATCGGATAGAGACCGCAGAACACCATCGGATTAATCTTGCGATAGCCTGGCAGCGGCTCTAAAGTCGGATTCTTGGCATCTGTTACCGTATCACCGACCCGAGTATCTCCGACATGCTTGATCCCGGCGACGATAAATCCAACATCGCCAACGTTTAATTCATCAACAATGGTCATCCGCGGCTTGAAGGCACCCACTTCGATAACCTCAAACACCTTTTCGGTAGCCATCATTTTAATTTTGGAACCCGCCTTGATTTGACCGTCCACAACACGCACATAGACGATAACGCCCTTGTACGGGTCATAATGCGAGTCAAAAATCAGCGCCTTCAGCGGCTGATCCGGCTCGCCAGTTGGTGCCGGCACCTTCTGTACGACCTGCTCCAGAATCTCCTTGATCCCGATGCCTGCTTTTGCAGAAGCATGAACCGCCTCACTGGCATCGAGCCCGATTACCTCTTCAATCTCTTCTTTCACACGTTCCGGATCCGCACTTGGCAGGTCAATCTTGTTGATAACCGGAAGTATCTCCAGATCGTTATCAAGCGCTAAGTACACGTTAGCAAGCGTCTGCGCTTCAATTCCCTGCGCCGCATCTACGACGAGCAGAGCGCCTTCACAAGCCGCGAGGCTGCGCGATACTTCATACGTAAAGTCCACATGTCCCGGGGTGTCAATCAGGTTAAGAATGTATTCCTCACCATCATCGGCCTTATAGGACAGCCGAACTGCTTGCAGCTTAATCGTGATGCCGCGTTCCCGTTCCAGATCCATATTATCGAGCACCTGCTCCTGCATTTCGCGGGAGGTGAGCGCGCCGGTATATTCGAGAATCCGGTCAGCTAATGTCGATTTCCCATGGTCTATATGTGCAATGATACTGAAATTACGAATTTTTTGTTGTCGAAGCTTAATATCTGTCATCCTTACCCCCACCACAAAATCCTTTGAGTACAATCAATTCATTATATCAGTTGCAAGGACGGACAGCAATTAGACAATTGTAAAAGCTGCATTTACATAAATAACCGGCTATAACCTGCCGATTTCAGCATCATCCGCGATATCTTCATGGGTAGCAATCACGTAGTCGGCAATTTCCTGGATCGTTGTATACGCCACAGCGACATAAGTATCAGCCGCACCACTAGTATATGGCAATCCTCCCCGTTGCGGCGTCCTGCAGCGTTGCGCACGGGAAGACAACATTAGGAACAAACCCCCGCTCTAGCGTCCAACTCTAACGAAACTGGGTATCGCTATTTGGGCCAAAACGCTTACTAAATATTTGTAACGAAACTGAGGAGCGTTATTTGGACATTTTCGGAGCTAAACACCCGATTTTCTCCCAAATAACGATCTGTAGTTTCGTTAGATTTTTTAAGTCACTTTTTTTGAGGCAATAACGTTCGTCAGTTTCGTTAGAGTTACCCAGCCGCCGGGATGACGACGATGTTTTGTATCCGGCATGATGCCCAATTACACATGTGTCGATCCTCCCAACTTCTATGTCGATCCTCCCAACTTTATGAGTTCACCAAATAATTCTGGTCCGTATACTTTAATAACCTCCCCCGAGGCAATCACATTCCCCGGTTCCTAGAAATGCAGCACAGCGATTCGACAACCAACAGATACTAACAAATATTTGAAGGAGCGAGCAAGAATTATTGTTGAAATAAGCGGGGAGTCGTTTTATATTAGCTATGAGGTGTTTAGTTTGTTATATTGTTATATAACAAATGATAACAAACACTGTTTTCAGAGTGCTTTTTATGCAACAAAACGATTCTGTTTTATTAACCTTTGCCGAAAACGTCCTTGAGATTAAGATTCCCACAAAGGAGGTGTTATGAAATGATCAGCTTCGAGCAGTGGAGCAAGGAATTGCAGCAGGAATTGCAAGCCAACATCCTGAACTTCTGGACCGAGCACAGCATCGATCACGTCAATGGAGGCTTCTACGGCGCTATTGAACAGCCTATGAAGCTAATCCCTGAAGCTGACAAAGGGCTTGTCTTGAACACGCGCATCCTATGGACTTTCGCTGCAGCCTACCGTGCCCTGCAGGTCCCCCATTACCTCGAGATAGCCGATAGAGCTTATCAATATTTGAGTGAATATTTTCTTGACCCCGATTATGGCGGGTTCTTCTGGATGGTCGATTATCAGGGCCGCCCCAGTAACGATAAGAAGCAGATCTATGGGCAAGCTTTTGCCATATACGCCCTGTCCGAATACTATTTGGCAACGAAACATCAAACCGCTCTGGACTTATCTATCACCACCTATCAGCTCTTGGAGAAGCACAGTTATGACAGCGTATACAAAGGTTATGTCGAAGCTCTGGCCCGTGATTGGAAAGCGACGGATAACCTGAGTCTTAGCCGCAAAGATTTGAATGAGAAAAAATCGATGAATACCCATCTTCACATCCTGGAGGCCTACACCAATCTGTATAGAATATGGCCATCGCCCGAGCTTACCGTAAGCTTGACCGAGCTGATCCAGGTCACAATGCAGCATATTATCGATTTGCAGCAAACGCGCTTCAATCTTTTCTTCGATGAGAGCTGGAACGTTAAGGGTGATCATATCTCTTACGGCCACGATATCGAAGGGAGCTGGCTGCTTGTCGAGGCGGCGGAAGTGCTAGGCAATGATGAATTGTTAAAAGAGGTCCAGCGGACCGCTGTCGCCATGGCTGCTGCCGTGCTGGAAACAGGTGTGGACGCTGACGGAGGAATCTGGAACGAAGCAGGTCCAAACGGATTGATTGACGCTAACAAAGATTGGTGGCCGCAGGCTGAAGCGATGGTTGGATTTTTCAACGCCTATCAATTAAGCGGAGAGCAGAGCTTCGAGCAAGCGGCGCTGCGTTCCTGGCAGTTCATTCAGAAAAACCTTATTGATCACACCTATGGCGAATGGTATTGGGGAGTTAGCCCAGATGGATGTCCTTTCCCCCATGGACCTAAGGTCAGCGCGTGGAAATGCCCTTACCATAACAGCAGAGCATGTCTGGAAATGTTAAAGCGACTGAAAGATCAAGCATTAAATGAACGCTGCACACCCATTTCATAAGTTTAAATTGGTTCCATCACATAAGCCCTGGAGGGAATACTATGAGTCTATTCGAAGACCGGAAGCAAGCCATTACAGAACGTTATGAACATCTGATTACCCGCCCTAATGAGAAAATCCCTTACGGAAATGGAGTCTATGATCGCTATAAATATCCGGTACTAACAGCAGAGCACGCACCACTTATCTGGAAATATGATTTCAATCCGGCCACCAATCCATTTTTCGCTGAGAGACTTGGGATTAACGCCGTTCTTAACCCTGGTGCTATCTATCTGAAGGATAAGTATTACCTCGTAGCACGCGTGGAAGGCTATGATCGCAAATCTTTCTTTGCTGTTGCCGAGAGTGATAACGGCATCGACAACTTCCGATTTTGGAATCATCCGGTTGTCATGCCGGAGACCGAAGATCCCGATACGAACGTCTATGATATGCGTCTAGTCCAGCATGAGGATGGCTGGATTTATGGCCTATTCTGTACCGAGCGCAAAGATCCTGACGCTCCCGCCGGAGACCTCTCCAGTGCGGTTGCGCAATGCGGAATCGCCCGTACCAGGGATCTGATCACCTGGGAGCGGCTGGATGATCTGAAATCCAAATCTCCACAACAGAGAAATGTTGTATTGCATCCGGAATTCATCGATGGAAAATACGCCTTTTATACCCGGCCACAGGACGGCTTCATCAGCGCCGGATCTGGCGGGGGCATCGGTTGGGGGTTGTCCGAATCTATCGAGCATGCCAGCATCGACGAGGAATTCATCATTGATGAGCGCTGCTACCATACGATTAAAGAGGTCAAGAACGGCCAAGGCCCTGCCCCGATCAAGACAGACAAAGGCTGGTTGCATATCGCGCACGGCGTCCGCGGCACCGCAGCCGGCCTAAGATATGTTCTCTATGCGTTCCTTACAGATCTGCAAGCGCCTTACAAAGTTACGCATCGCCCGGGTGGGCACTTTATCGCCCCGCAAGGCGAGGAGCGGGTTGGCGACGTCTCCAACGTCGTATTCTGCAACGGCGTCATCGCCCGGGAGAGTGGAGAAGTGTTCATTTACTACGCCTCCTCCGATACACGAATTCATGTAGCAACAACGACAATAGACCAACTCTTCGATTACTGCATGAACACTCCTGAGGATCCGTTTCGCTCTTACGCTTGTGTACAGCAAAGAGTGAATTTAGTCGACCGGAATCTGGAATATACGAGAGTACACTCTTAGAGGCTGTTAAAGGGTCCGCTTTTATAGGAAAACCGTTCGAAGTCATTCAATAGATGAGCGACCGTGCCCAAAAGCAGGCTTTCTTGCAACATAGAATTTCATCGGAACTACTCTGACAACGAATAAATTCGAAGGGAATCAGGGAGCAAATTCGCAACGAGCTTGGATGCTGAAAGCCAGCCTTTTTGAGCGCCCACTTGTAATAAAAACAAGAAGAAGTGCCTGGGTTAGAGTCTCCCGGGCACTTCTTCTGTATATGAGGAGCTAACGAGCGGCAGGAGCTTTAAACTCCAACTCCGCTTCAAATAATATTCGATCATCCGTCGTCCTGCTGCTGATCCAGCAACGCTGTTCGTTATCCTCTCCGGTTAATATCGTGATCGTCTCGCCCAGCATCGCTTCCTGATGATAAGTAATCCGGAAGTGAGTCATGTCTCTAGCAAATTGTTCTGCCGACAATGCATCCATACCCAGGCTCGCAAATTGTGCATTATTGACATGTCCGTTCATATCAATGCTGCTCTGCCGGACTGTATAGTCATATGCCGGACGCAAGTCTATGCCTTCCGGGATCTGTACCTTCTGAGGCGCATCCCCTACCGAATCCTCATGGTCAGCCGGTATTTCCCGAGGCAAAGCGGAAGGCCGCAAAATCCGCCGCTTCTCAAGATCAACCAATATCCATATCGACCTCGCTTGGCCCATCCTCTCGCCCTGCTTACCATAAATCCGGAAATCACGCAGCCATTGGACCCCTTTGTGTCCCTTATGCCAAGATTCCAGCGTTATTTTGTCGCCGTAACAAGGCATATTCGCAGGCAGCTCGACATCAATTGTTGTGAGCATCCATGCCATTCCCTGCTGCATCATTTCCTCGGTCGGCAGCCCAAGTCGGGCTACTTCCTCATCAGCAATCCGTTGTAACCAGCTCAGCAAAGTTGAGACCCTGCAACGCTTCATACTGTCGCAATGATCCGATAAAATATCGTGAGACTCTCTCTTATGTTGTGCCAATGCCACTCGCTCCTTCACTCCTTCGGTCATACAATTGTTATGTAGAAAGTGATCGGTTCTAATGATTAATCGTGCCAATTGCAGTATCATAGAAGCTAACTGAACAAATCTATGCGAATTCTCAATGGAATAATACCACCATTGGTCACTCTATTGAGCAATCGTCAACAGGAGTGATAACCGTGGAAACTTGGAAGAAAAACTTATGGGTATTATGGGTCGGTTCTTTTATTGTATCATCCAGCTTCTCAATGGTCATTCCGTTCTTGCCGCTCTTTCTGATTGATCTTGGAGTGAGCAAACATATCGAGCTATGGTCAGGTGTGCTGTTCAGCAGCGCTTTTCTGGCCGGAGCCATCTCCTCCCCATTCTGGGGAGCCGTTGGCGACAAATATGGCCGCAAGCCAATGATTATCCGGGCCGGCTTCGTCCTGTGCGTCATCTATCTACTTACCGCCTTCGTTACGAACGAGTACCAATTGCTTGGCCTGCGGATCCTGCAAGGCCTTTTATCGGGATTTATCCCCGGGTCTATTGCCCTCGTAGGAACGAATACGCCTGAGAAAAAAGTAGGCTACGCCCTTTCGATGATGTCTACCGCGACCGCAACCGGCAATATTATGGGACCGATGCTTGGCGGCATTCTCTCCAAAATCTTCGATAACCGCATCGCCTTTGGCAGTGCCGGTGTCCTCTGCTTCCTCGCTACGATTCTGATTATTTTCATGGTCAGGGAAGATTCAT
The DNA here is from genome assembly GCF_013393165.1 of Paenibacillus sp. 79R4. Lineage (NCBI taxonomy): Bacteria > Bacillati > Bacillota > Bacilli > Caryophanales > Paenibacillaceae > Paenibacillus > Paenibacillus sp. 79R4. Next base: position 130,751 of record NZ_QJOT01000003.1, read on the forward strand.
TCGTTCCAAGCAAAGACTCCGGATCGATTGTACATACTTTTAAGCTGGCGGCCGATAATCGTCCCCTGATCCTCGTTCTGATCCTGACAATGCTTACGCAATTCTCAGTGATGACAATTGAGCCTGTATTGTCCTTGTATATCGTCGATCTGGGGCATAACGCCAAGGATGCCTCACTCGTCTCAGGGATTGTCTTCTCGCTGGTCGGTATAGCCAGTATTCTCTTCGCACCACGCTGGGGGAAATATGCCGACAAAGTCGGATTTCACAAAATATTGCTGATCGGCCTGTTTGCTGGCGGAATCGGCACGCTCCTGCAGCTTCCGTTCCATAATATCTACTGGTTCTCTTCGATTCGCTTCCTGTACGGCTGCTTCTTCTGCGCTGTATTCCCTGCGCTGAACGGTCTGGTCGTCCGCACGACTAAACCGGACTTCCGCGGACGCGCCTTCAGTCTGAATCAGACGGCCAACCAGATAGGCGGAATGCTCGGGCCGCTTGTTGGCGGAGCAATCAGCGGCGTCTGGAGCATTCATTCCGTATTTTGGATCACAGGCGTTCTGCTGATCGGCACGATGGGACTTGGTTATTGGTCACAGCGGTTCGGCAAACATGGGCAGCCTTCATCTCCCAATTAATTGCCGACTTAATTGCTTACAGCTCCCGTCGATTCACGGAGAACCAGCTCCGTCGACATCAATATTTTCTCGATAGCCAAATCCGGCTGTTCGATCCGTTCCATCAGCTTCTTTACCGCGCGGCGCCCGATGGCCTCTTTGGGAACATTTACAGTGGTCATCGGAACTTCGCTTCGGGCGGCATCATCAATATTGTCAAAGCCGGCTACCGAGACTTGTTCGGGAACAGATACACCCAGGTCCTGCAGAATGTAGACCACTCTCAGCGCAATCGAATCATTGGCACAGACAAGCGCCGTCGGCAGAGTATTCTCTTGTTGCTTGGTCTGCAATAGAGCAGTTAATTCATCAGCGTATGCTTCTGTCTCCACCCCTTGGAGCCACAGCAGCGGATCATCCCCCTGCTGAACCTCCAGACCACTCCGTTCCAGCGCGTCACGAAAGCCTAACCAGCGGTCACGGAAGCTGCGCGAGAAGGATAGATTGCCGAGAAAGCAGAGCTTCTTATGACCCAATCCAATCAGATGATTGCAGAGCCTGGAGAGGCTGTCCATATTGTTGGCAAACACCGTATCGGTGGGAATCAGCGCATCCTCATGATCCACTAATACGGTAGGGATGCCAAGACGGTGTACCTCCAGCAGAAGCGATGAATCAATCTGCCCCACGCCAACCATCCCGAGAATTCCTCCCGGGTTCAGAACATGAATGATGTTGTCTACACGGGACTCGGATATAATGACCATTCCCAGCCCGCGACGTTCCAGCTCCGCAGATATCCCCTCCATAATTCTGCCCCAATAGAGCGACTCCCTCGTCTGAAAACGAATGTTAGGCATCAGCACGATGACAGACTGCTTACCGCTTGCCTCAGAGTAAAGATGCAAGTCTACCTGATTTTTGATATAAGCATTCTTCTGTGCAAAATAACCAAGCTGCGAGGCCGCTTCAATGACCCGGCTTTTCGTGGTTTCGTTTACCCCGCCTTTGCCGGACAATGCCTTGGAGACAACAAATTTGGACACGCCCAAATGATCGGCAATCTGCTGCATCGTAATCTTCTTCAACTTTATAATACCCCCGCAATAAAATAACAGTTTTGTGTTCAATAAAAATAATGCAAGTTCTACCTATAAAAATTAGTATAACAAAGCTGTGTGCGGGGATAAACAGCCGTTATTATCCTTCCGGGTTGAACCAAGAGGCGACCCAGTGAATTCCCTTCTTGGAGATTTGCTGCAGCAGGTTAGCCGTTTTGTCGGCGATCTGGTCTACCCCTGGAGCTTCTGCAGGTGGCATTAGAAGCTCCGACGGAGTTTTCGACACCTCTGCCCCCGGAGCTGTCTGGTATCCGGGCTGGCCCGGCTGAGGAGTTACAACATAATAACCGTCAGGTACAACACCAGTACCTGTATTCCCGGCATAACCCCCGTTCCCGTTAGTTGTGCTTCCGTTCACCCACACGGGTTGGGCTCCCGTCCTACTATAATAGTAACCGTTCTGCCAAAATCCGTTGGAGGTAGCGTTAGCCTCGGCGTATTGCGGATTATAAGTGCCCGCTGTACCTCCATCTCCCATTTGCATGCCCAGAGTTACTCCGGCTGCCAGCAATATTAGATAAAACACCGTTCTCCTCATCTTTTTGGCCATTTCGACTAACGCTCCTTCCCGGACTCGGTCTGTCATTATTTTAGAAAATCAACTTAAGTGTTGAAGCAAGATTATTTTTTCGTATCAGTATTGCTCTTATTCGTATTTTTATTGACGCTCGCTACAGTCTTATCCGTATTCTTCCCGGCCTTAGCCATCGTCCCTGCCTTCTCGGTATCCTGACTCTCCCAATAGATATCTGCGATAATTCCGGCCAGTACTTTGACGGTGTTATTAAGCTCTTCCTCGGAATTATCGATACCGCCGATCTCGATTAAAATATTGTTGGGCGATAAGGACTGGTTATATTCTCCGTTGCCTTGCGCTGAGGTCTTGCCCCAGATTCCACGCGATATTCCCGGGTAGGTTTTCTCCATCCGATCATGGATTGAGCTGGCGAATTCCTCATTCTGGCGCCAATTTTCGTTGGAATGACCGATGATGAAATAGACCTGCGCATAGTTCACCCCGTCAATCGTTGCCGTCGTCTTATCATGACGCTTCGAGTCACGATGGATATCGAAATAGTACTGCAGCTTGCCGTTCTCCGCCATCGCCTGTTTAACCGTCTCTCTTGAATATTTATATGAATAATTGTAATTGTAATTACTCACTGTTGCTTGATAGTTAACAAAAGAGTGCAGTGCGGCTACGCCCTTCTTCTCCAGCGCACTGGCCAGCATCTTGCCGACAAGCCCAACGTTCTTATCCTCCTTTGAAGAACTGGGATTGTCCACATTTGAACCCAACAGCGGATTGTATGATTCCTGTGGATGAGAGTGATAGATCATCACGATATTCTTGTTGCCCGGTTTGATAGGCGATTCATCATCCTTGGGATCCTGTCCCCCGGACTTATCCGGCGGTTGGACGTTGTCTCCCCCCTGCTGCGAATCTGGTGCGGGCTGATCCCCGTCTCCGTTCCCTTCCTGATGATCCGGCGCGCTGCCATCGGCACCGGAACCGGGCCGGTAATCCTCCGGAGCCGAGGCCGTATTATTGCCTGAGCCGCTGCGCAGAAGTATCGGGTTGTCTGCTCCAAGTCCGGGTACTTCCCGGGCGATCAGACTCTTCGGATCAGCCGGATTAACATCGGTCAATAATTGAAATACAAAATTCGTCATTTTCTTACCGTCAAAGACGAGCGACTGCTTCTCATTCACCGAATGCGGCAGCTCCATGCCTACCATATCGATAAAAAAACGGCTCGACAGCGAAGCGGCAAGCCCCTTCATCGAAGATACCGGTGAATTGTTCAGGCTCTTCTCGGCAATTCCCAGGGTGCCCAATAAGACAAAAAATACGGCTGCCATCACCGACATTAACAAGAAGGTTCGTCCCATCGCCAGCATATGCATCATGCTTCGTTTGATTTTGCCTATATTCCATGCTCTAAATTTCATGCTTCCTCCGTCCTCCCTAGCCAGTTGTTCTATCGGAATCATTCCTTGTACTCCAAATCTATGAATCTATTCGAATGAATAGAACCTAGAATTCTAACAACAAAGAAGAAGTCCGCTAGATTCGTTGAACTACGGGCTTAGGAGAAAGAAGGCCCAACATTCCAAAGGGGAACGGTGCCCCTTTGGAATGTTGGACCCTGCCGGCGGCGAAGCTATTTGCAATTCTCCATCGCTTATCGCCGTCTAGTGCGTATAACTTGCCACATTGTCAGGCGTTACCGCCTCATGTAAAGACAGGTTAAGTCCGCTTGCGATTACATTGGCAATGTCTTCAATGAATTCATCGATTTCCTTGGGTGTAACGATCAGGTCATGTCCCAGCGGCTCGAGCACCTCTTTGACAAGTCCCAGCCGTTCACCTTCACTCAGGTCATGGAGCAGACCCATAATCTGCTTTGTCTCCGACCCCTGGCCATCACTGCTCTCATCGTTGAAATGCGTCTTCATCAGATCAAGCACATTGTTCACGATTGTAGAGGCGTAGCACACCGTCGGAACGCCGATCGCTATACAAGGAATGCCGAGGATTTCTTGGGTTAACCCGCGGCGTTTGTTGCCGATGCCCGAGCCTGGGTGAATGCCGATATCCGCGATCTGAATCGTCGTATTGACTCTTTCCAGCGAGCGGGAGGCCAGCGCGTCAATAGCAATGATCAGATCCGGCTTCGTCCGCTCCACGATCCCCTGCACCACCTCGCTTGACTCGATACCGGTGATCCCGAGCACGCCAGGAGCAATAGCGCTAACCTCTCTGTAGCCGGGAGCAACCTGGTCCCGAGCCAGTTCAAAGAAATGACGGGTAACAAGCACATTCTCCACCACAAGTGGTCCAAGTGCATCCGGGGTCACATTCCAGTTGCCAAGTCCAACGATCAGCACCTTTGCCCCGTTATTAATGCCTATTTTATTAAGAAATCCACTAAACTCCTGAGCAAAAGCTGCCGACACCTTCTCCTGCAAATCAGTATCCTGACTACGCAGGCCCGGCACTTCTAAAGTAATATAATGACCCATCATTCGGCCAAGCTGCTGTGAAGCGTTCTCGTCAGTGACATCCAGCCGGGTAATCTTGATTCCGTCATGCTCGTCCACCTGCTCCTGTACGCCGGGCAGCGGACCGCCATGCACCGTCTCGGCCATTTCCTTCGATTCAACCGCTAAATCGGTTCTTACCGCATAATCACGCAAATCCAGATTCATCTGATTCAGACCTCCATTTCCTCTTTTGCCTATACCTGTTATTGTGCAGGAAAGGAATTCCGATTATGCAAGCAAAGTTCATCAAGTTCACTTTTGTTCATTCACTTTTGATGAATTCGTTGCAATTTGGCGGGACGCGTGATAAAATATTTTAAGTTGTGAATCATCTGGCTTGATATATGTTTTACAGGAGGTGAATGCAATGCCAAACATTAAATCCGCAATCAAACGTGTTAAAACTAACGACAAACGTCGCCAACTTAACGCTTCGCAAAAATCTGCACTGCGTACTGTAGTTAAAACTGCTGATACTGCATTGACAGCTAACGATGTGGAAGCAGCTAAAGCCGCTTTCGCCGCTGCTACCAAGAAATTGGACAAAGCCGTTACTAAAGGTCTGATCCATAAGAATGCAGCAGCTCGCAAGAAATCCCGCTTGGCTAAAAAATTGAACGCCCTTACGGCTCAAGCGTAATCGGCGACATTTTAATAAACTGAAGCCTGAAGAGACCTGAACGAATTCGTTCAGGTCTTTTTGGATTTATTACTAACGAAACCAGGTATCCTTATTGACACCAAATAGAGCAACTCAAAATTGTAACGAAACAGGGGATCGCTATATATCCGAATTAAGGTTACGACCTTAGTTTCAGCACAAATAACGATACGGTGTTTCGTTAAACCTGAATTGCCCTTGTTTTTGAGCCAATAACGTTCTGGGGTTTCGTTAAGATAAAATAAACAAATGAGCGACCCACAAACTTGATGAATCACATGAGGCCGCGCCTCTACGCCCCAAGTTTCAGCAGGAACATTTCCAATCCAAGCACTTTATCAACCCGCCCGCTCTTCATGCGGTAATCCAGCTCAGCCAGCTCTGACAATATGCCCCGCAACGCCGCAGCTTCGAATTTACGCGCCTGTTCACCGGCAATCTTCACCGCATAGGGATGCAGACTAAGCTGAGAAGCGATCTGCTGCTGGGAGTAGCTCTGCCTGGCCAAATCCTTAACCTGCAGCATAATGCGGAACTGGCGGGCGATTAGGGCAGCGATTTTAATAGGCTCTTCACGCTGCTTAAGAAGCTCATAGAATATATCGAGCGCCTTCTCCAATTTCAAATTCGCGATATTCTCGACCATAACGAATACATTTTGCTCCGTGCTCCTCGCTACCAGCTGCTCCACTGTGGACGGCTCGATTTTGCCTCCCGAGCCCGTATATAGACAGAGCTTGTCCACCTCGACCGACAGGGCTGACAACTGTACCCCTGCTGAAGCGATAAGCGCCTCCGCCGCATCCGTTCCAATCCGGCAGCCTCGGCCCTCCACCTCGCGAACTACCCACTGCACAAGCTCAGCTCCGCTAAGCGGCAGGAAGGACAGAACGACTCCCTCGCTTTTCATCGTCTTAACGATCTTCTTGCGCTCATCCAGCTTCTCGCTGTTAGCCATAAACACAATGACACTATATTCAGCAGGATTAGCGCAATAGGTCAATAACGTCTCCAGCTTATGCTCGATTTTGCTATTGTCCCTGCCTGCTGTAAATACAGCGGAATCTTTGGCAATGATCAACTTGCGCTCAGCCAGAAAGGGCGGCGTCTCTGCTTCTTCAATGACCACCTCCACCGGGGTCTCCGCCAGATCAAAATGAGCGAGCGCGAAATCGCGTTGGTCCGGGTCCACAATTTGCTCCTGCAATAAGGCGATAAATTGCTGCATCTGATATTTCTCTGTTCCATAACACAAATATAAAGGGGAGACCTTCCCTTGTTTGATCTCTTTGATCGCGGCCTTCACATCCACCATTTTTCCCTCCTTGTCTATTTAAGAGGTATTTGAAAAGTCCATCTTTTTAAACACTCATTGTATTATCATATCTCGAAAAACACGGTTCGTCCAAGCCGCATTTTTCAGATCAACATAGGGTGGTTCGCATTTAACGCAACAAAGGGACCCCGCTATATTAGCATAAGGTCCCTTTGTCCCAGAACATCTATATAAACGCGGGCTGAAAAGCTCTAGAAACTTTTCCGCCGGCGGTCATACGACGATCAGGGTCCGTCTTTTCTCTCTAATCTATATAACCTATTCCATATCTCATAAAAAGGTGACTCATTTATTTGTATTTTTTTGAGTTTGGTCCTTATTTCCAGGTGAGCCGGCATCGCTTCCAGCATCCGCCTGCAACGTATAAGTGGAAGTCACGCCATCCTTCTCGATCTCATACTGATACGATTTGCTGTCCTCGGACCAGGAGCCTCGCACCCATACACCATCAAAGGGCTGATCTGTAATCAATGTGCGGCCGTTCATACTATCTATGTTGTTCTGATACAAATAGAGATGGCTATCGTTAACCTCGACCGTAAAGCCTCCGTCCGGCGAAGTCCAAATATCCGCAGCCAGTATGCCCATGATATTTTTACCAATTGTAAAGGGATGGTTCTCAGTGGAATCCGCGGCATCTCCGGTTCCCTCCGTTGTTTGGTTATGAATGTCAAAACTGAGATTGTCCTTGGCAGCTTTATCGCTGGCAGCTCCCCAGTCTGTTGCATTTCCCGAAGCGGTTGAGCTAGGCGTAGCTTTCTCCTGCTTGCCGTGCTGTCCACTCGAAGCCTTATCGCTGGCAGACGCATCGGTCTTATTGGGGGCCGTCGTGTCCGCTGAATCCCGCTTGCTTATTGGAGCCTGAGCATCGTTCTTGTCCCCGACAGGAGCCCCCCCCATCCGTGCAGCATTAGGGTTCTCATCTCCTGCATGGCCATCTTGCTGATCTGTCGATCTCAAAACGCTGTCACCGGCCTTACCAGCCGGATCCCCGCTGTCCTCCGGTGCTAAGTAGCTCTGTACACCACCTTCATCAGCAGCAGAGCTATCTGTACGATCTGACTGGGCTGCCTGATCATTACTGGACATAGATTGCACCGACATTTCCGCATCGGACACCGTATGCGGCTGGTAATTGTAAATGAATATGCCAAGGACCAACGCGGCAGTTACGCCAAGTGCCCCGGCGCGAAAAGCGCGGCTCCGCCACGGACTCTGCCTGCGGCTGCGGCTTGCCGCCGCTTCTGCAGACCTGGCAACCAGCGGCTCCATCCCGGGAAGCACCTCTGAAGCGCTGCCCTCCTCCCGGCGGGCCCTGTCGATCTCATCCAGCTGAGGAAGGATCGAATCAACCAGACTGATCTTCGGCATAACCTTGGGAAGCTGTTCTAACCTGGAATTCAGTCTTTTCAATATATCAAATTCTTCGGCACAATCTCGACACATGCGGATATGCTCGAATAATCGGGCGCTTTCTTCATCGTTCAAATCATGGTCTAAATAACGATGCATCCATTCCACCGCCTCCGAACATTTCATCCTGACACACCACCTTTCTGATAATCTTGGAGTAAATGCTGAAGCTGTTGTCTCGCCCTGAATAAATAGGATTTCACCGTATTCAGCGGTAAATTCAAACAGTCAGCAATTTCATTGTACGAGAAGTCCTGCAAATATCTCAGAACAACAACAGAACGGTGATGTTCCGGAAGCTGATCGATTGCTTCGCGAATGTCCTCTGCTATGTAGCCGGACATCACTTCCCTCTCGACACTCTCTTTCCCTTGAAAAACAAGCTCATGCTCTTCAATAGAAACCGTAGGTTTGTTCCTTCGGAACTTATCAATACATATATTGGTTACTATGCGCTGAACCCATGTCTTGAATTGCGCCTTCTCCTCATAGGAATCTATCTTCGTATAGATCCTGATTAGCGCCTCCTGGGCTGCATCCAGCGCGTCCTGTTCATTATTCAAAATATAATAGGCCGTCCGGTACACATGTGTTTCTATCTCACGCAATAGGGTGATTAGAGCGTCGCGATCGCCCTGCTGAGCGGCTCTGATGAGTCCCTGCTCTACCACTAAGGCTCCCCCTTCCTTGCAACATTACAGACGATATCGGCCAGCGATATGTTGCAACATTGTTATTCTATTTTTTAGACAAATCTTGTTAGGCTCTAAAAATTTGAAACATGCACTTTTAAGTAGTTTATTTTTACATATATGTTCTCAATCTCACCTAAGAATACCAAAAAAAAGAGAACGCGTCATCCAGCGGACACAGTGTAAAAATAAAAAAAGAGGTCGCTAGTGACCTCAACAAAATCCAGTCGTACTATGAGACGTGGGAAGGAGTGAATAGTTTCTATGAACACTGCCTATTCTGGCTGAATCTCCCTCAAATTTAAACTTATTATGAGCCTCCTTTGTACTAATAACGATAGGCTCTCTACAGCTGTCCTTCAGGATTTTCACCTTAGAAATAGCTCATACTAGGCACACGTTAAGATAAGTCGCTCTTTCTTGAGCGACTTATCGAAAATTGTAACCTAATATCATTTTGACAGTAAGCCTCTCTTCAGTTACTTTAAAAAGAGGCTTACCTTCTTTTTTGATTTACATCTTCTAACAAATCACTTCTCTTGAGGCGAGCAATTTGGGTACTATTCCATCGTCAAGTCTAGCTGTAAGTTCAAAATAATCTTCGTTAAATACAACCCGCATATCAGTGGGAACTTCTTCAACTTAATTATCATCACTACATATAACTTTTCTGAACAATCATTAGCTCGCTTTATTTCTTCTACTGTCATTAAAGGTAATGCTTAATGTTGGCATGAGTAATTATATATGTTTGAAATTTATCAGAATCCATTTTAAATCTACCCAATAACGCATCAACAATTATTTCTTCGTCGGATATATTGTCTCGCATAATATCTTGATCTGGATTTGGAAAAATATTAGCATCATCTACACCTGCATCATTTGTTTCTTTTGATTGTTCTCTAACTGGTTCCCCAACTTCTGATTGCTCCTCATCAAGTAGGACGTTAATCTCCACTAATCCAACTAAATCAGTCCCAACCAGGCGAAAAGTAAGAATATGATTTCCATTAATTAATAGTGTTAATGGAATAGTGGCCAGTCCTTTATCGAACTCAATGTCAACTATAGTTCCACCTAGCTTTGAAAGGTAGATATTCCCTATTTCCCCTGGGCTATCTTCACTTAAAACTTGATAACCTGTTAACTCAAGTTTTCTTAAACCAGAGAAATTCGTGTCAACAGAATTGTCAAGTCCATAAACAGTAAATGTTATTGTTGTTTCTTCCCCAACACTAATAGCCTTTTTACTTGCTTCTGCAGTCATTTGATGCTGCATACTTCTTAAAGAGGATACCTCAGAATATCTCACCCAGCCAACACTCGACCACTCTGACCACAGATGCTCATCATTGACTCTCACTCGAACCTGGAACGTTTGTCCACTTGGTAATGGCTCTGTCACTGTCCATGCGTTCACATTAGCGCTCAACGGTTGCTTCACTTCACCGGAATCCACTACCACTGTTCCATCTGCATTTAATACCTGTACCTGGTACAATGCAAAGTTGGTTAATGCTGCATCCTCCTGCGTCCAGCGAATTACCGGATTGCTTACATTACTCTCTTCCGGTACTTCTTGGCTACCCAATGGATACGTCAGTTTCACCTTCGGCGCGCTATTAACCTGTACCAACGCTGGTGTCGTATGCGCAACAGTTGTCCCGTCTCCTAGTTGACCAAAGTTATTGACACTTCCCCATGCATATACACTTTCATCGGCTTTTGACGCCACTACATAACTCTTACCCACTGCAATTGCATTAATTTCTTTTAATCCTACAACTTGTGTTGGTGTTCCACTTGTCCAGTTCCATACGCTGCCATCCTCGGCAATCGCATAGTTGCTATCCCCTCCTGCTATACTCTTGATTCTGTTTAATCCACTGACTGGCCTTATGTCGGATGTACTTCCTCCCCACACCAACACGCTACCATCTTTCTTCAGTGCTAAGCCATAGTTAAAGCCATTATTCACCGCTATACTTGTGATGTCCATCAAGCCGGTTATTAACTTCGCTTGAGTAATGTAGCCTGGGTAATCCGAACTCACTCCTGGGATAATATTATTAATGGTTCGTCCCCAGCCATATACAGTTCCGTCCACTCTAAGCGCATAAACGTACCCGTCTCCGGCTGCTAATTCACTTACCCCGCTCACATTATTAGTTTTCACAGGCATATTTCGAGCAGTACTACTTCCATCCCCTATCTGCCCTTTGTCATTAATGCCCCATGACCACACTGTTCCATCATTCTTCAACGCATAACTTGTGTTACCGTTCGCAGCAATCCCTATGATTCCACTTAGGTTCTTCACCTGAACTGGTACCGAATTGATCATCCCGGTAACACCATTGCCCAACTGACCATAGTAATTGTACCCCCAAGCCCATACTGTTCCATCACTCTTTAGGGCTAAACTATGGTACATACCCGCAGCAACAGAAAGTACATCTGTCAGTTCCGGTACTTCCACTGCTGTCGTCTTCGAGGTCGTTGTTCCATCTCCCAATTGGCCATAGTAGTTGTACCCCCAAGCCCATACTTTACCATCTGGTTTCACCTGCAACGTATGATTACTTCCAGTTCCCACTAAACTCTTAGGCGTTCGAACAACAAATATACCGTCCAAGGATGAGTTAGTGGCTTCATCTCTTGCTACTATAGTAAATTTATACGATCTATTCGATACCAAGTTATTGAATGTAAACTCTGTTTCAGTCGTACTCCCCACAAATACTGAATCCAGGAAAATATCATATCCTGTTACTTCTACATTGTCTGTTGAAGGTAACCAAGATATTTTAATCTGGTTATAATTATACAATAAAATCTTAAATCCTCCGGGGGTTGACGGCCGTGTCTTATCAACCTTAGCCTCTCCCGAGACTTCTTCACTCAAATTGAATACATTATCTACTGCTCTTGCATAGACATTGTGCAATCCTTCATAATCAATAATTATAGGAGCTATATAATCCTTCCACTCACCGTTCACTCCAATTTTAAATTGATATTTTTGAAACCCACTATCTATATCTATACTTCCAGATAACGTTACTTTCACAAATTGATTTGTCCATTTTAAAGGCTCAATTGTCATTGAGGGTTTTGTTGGTAAGGTAGTATCTACTTTTACTGTCTCTAATAATACTTCTGAATCATTTCTATTCTTATCTCTTACAAAAGATTTGAAGTTGTAGATACCGGTATTAGGTAATGGAATCGGTTTTGTATATTCTTGAAAATCGGATTTGTTAAGATCGTAATATGTTTTATATACTCCAGACTGATTGTCCTGCCCTATTAAATTATAATAAACACCAACTCCATACCATTCATTAACTCCCTTAACACCATCAATACGTGAGGATATAGTCGGGATAATCTTATCCAGAGTACTGTCCTTATCTAATTCAACAGATGGAGGAAGTATTCTATCAATGGTTCCATCTCCATTACTATCAACTTTCAGCTCTATTATTCCATCTTTGCTAATTTCCGAGGTGAAAATTGAATTAGGAGTTACCTCAACTCCGTCGAATCGCAACGTCTTTTCTTCAATGTCGTTTTCATCAGTCCAAATCAGGGAGTATATCATTTCTCCGTATCCAGTTCCCTGGAGTTTAACAGTATAATTTGCATCCTCTAATAAAACAAACTTATTCTCGCCGTCCGTATAATACTCTCCGTAAGGAATGTTATTCTCATATGAATCATTATTTAAAGCACCAGCATGATTACCTTGTGAATCATAAACGTGAACGTCAACAGGACATTCAACTTTTAATCTTAATGACTTGATTTTTTTTGAAGTTTTTCGAATATTAGGTGCAAGTTGTTCAGGCTTATTTTTTAAAATATTTCCGATTTGTTGTTGAACGCTTTCATTTCCTGGAAGCTTGGTGTGTTCCTCTTTTATATAATATACTTTATCAGGGTTTATCTTAGCTGCTATGTTTGCGCTAATTAAAGGTACAGTGCCATCTCCCTGTATGCTACTGATTTCAGATACCGCATTATTTCTATATAATGGTACAATTACCTCACCAGGGGTAGCAATTTGATCGCCAATTATAAAATAAGAGTCAACTAACTTAAGTGATGAGAGAATATTTAATTCTTTATGAAAATTACCTGCGCGAGTAAGCATAGTACCATTAGCCCAGTTGCGTTTCTTTTTAAAAAAATCCATAGTATCACTATAACTGGTTAACTCAGTTCTTTTATAATTACTCGACTTCTTCCAAGATGATGTATTATTCAATTCTTCTATCGTTAAATATCTCGTTTGGTTATAAGTAAAGTAATTCTCTGAAGGGAGTAACTGATATGCAGATATAATATTAGGAATAATACTTAGAATCGCATCGTTAATCACCACATTTTGGAAACGCTTTGCTGCATTACCTGTTTCAAACATATATACAGATTTAGGTGATCCTAAATAAGGAGTGCCGATTGTAATTAATTTATCTATGCTACTTGCGTTGCCTTCTTTGATATATTCCGTAGCAACTAATCCCCCCATACTATGAGCGACTATATAAACTTCACTGTACGGAGATGCCGAATGCTCCTTATCTATAACTTGTTTTAATTTCTTTGCGTTCTCAGATATATCCAGTCTCCAGTCATATCCAAAATTCACGACATGATAATTTTGTTTTTCAAGGTATGTACTTATACTTTTGTAGAAGTCATCAACAGGATCTCCTGGAACAACAATATTTTTACTAACACCCGTACCAGTCATTTCTAACTTTCTAATATTTTCGGTAACATGAATGTTCGTTTCTGGAATCCACGCTTTTACATTATCGACATATAAGTCAGTCCCCATTATTCCAGGAATAAATATTACTCTATCTTTATAAACGGTTACAGATGTCTGCCCACCATATTGTGGTGCATCAATTGGTTTAACAATAAATGTGTATGTTCCTTCGTCCATTGGGCTATATTCAAACACATTACTTAAATCATTTGAAGAATCATATAAATCACTAATCCACGTACCTTTTAAGTATACGGTAATTTTAACCGTATGTGGCTCATCATCAAATCTATAGTGAATCTTAATTTTATTGCCAACTTTCACAACTGGCTCTTCAACCCATACACTTGTACTTCTAATGCCAATGTTAGCTGGAGCATTGTCCATATCTTGAACTGGAAAACCTAATATATCAGTACTTGTTTGTGCATTTACCAGGCTACTGAACGCTGAGAGTTGAATCACAAAACATAATAATATAACCAAAATTTTCTTCAATACTATTCACCTTTACTCTATTTATATTTTATTTCTTTACATTTACTAAAAGGTGCACAATCAATAAACGTTTTTTGATTATCGAAAATAAGGCTAATAAATAATTTATTTTCATAATCATAAAAAATTAACTGGAATTTAGAGTTTAATTTGGGTATTAAGTCCAATATCATCTCAATTTCATTTTTATTAATAGTACTTTGATTGGTTTTGATAAGAACAATCGAAAATACATTACCTTCTTTCTTTGTCGTTTCTTCACTAAGAGCAAAATTAATATTATAAGGTAATTTATTCTTATGAATCTCCTCCTCAATGTTTTGAAATAATTCATTTTGTCGTTCAGTTGATATTACATTTAATTTTTCTCCAATTTCACCAGATAAATTAATTATTGCTGGAGTGAAAATTAGAGAAATAGAAAAAACAACAATGCTTGCTATAAAAAAGAAAAGTAATTTATTCTTCACAAACCACTTTTGAATGAAATAAAATATGGCCATAATAGTAACTAAGTATGTAAAATTTTTAAAAAAAGAGAAAAAGCCATTGTCGAATCTATTCATAAAAATTACTAGAAAGAAGTCAGAACCTAGTACTCCTAAAAATAGAGTCAAAAATAATAATAAAACATTAATTAAAAAAAATTTATTTCTCAATGAAGTCCTCCTTAAAGTAATTTACCACTAAGATTTTAGATTATTATTTTCTTGCATTAATACACTTTCTTTACTTCTACTAAAAATCCATTTAGAATCGCCAATAATTAATCTACTTATTATCATATGAATATTTGAATATAAGCCTCCTCTGTAAAGTTTTATAATGTCTTTTTTATCCGCTAAAGACAAGATAAGTATAGCGCTTACAGTTGGTCGAATACTGTCGAATTTTAGAGGAAGAGAGAATTATTTTTCTGAGTTGTTTTTTAGCGAAGCATGCTCAGAAATAATGGTATTGGAAAATGACGCAACCACTGCGTTGCTTGTAAAGAAAATCGATCGTGGACACAAGCGAGTCTCTTTATTCCAACACTTGCGGATACTCTACGCTCTGTAAGGCCGCTGTAAAGGCTACGCGATTACCGTCAACTTCTACGGCCGAGACGATCATTCCGCTTGCCCTAACCATAGCGGCACCCGGAGTTATATTACCTGCAGCAAGCGCAGTGCTAATCCTGCTTACATTTCTTCCATCGTTGATTTGCCAATATATAGCTCCCAGCGAAAAAGCAAGCCATAACAAAAACATCTGTCTTGGCCGATATCTGAGCACGATCCCCGGCAAAGGGAGCAGCAGGGTCAGCCCGCCCCAAATTAGCCATAATGAGGTTCCATGCCATAAGACAGCACACCCGCTTCCGGCAATCCAGCAGCAGATAACCATTGCCAACGGTCTGCTTTTCACGATTTTCTAACCTCCCCTTGTTCAAATTGTCGTAAGAACCCGGAACAACATTATAAGACGACAAAGAACCCCACCTGCCTAAGCAGATGAGGTTCTTCCTTCATCATGTCATCTATTTAACTTTGATCTTTAATACCAAGGTACCAAGTATCAGTTCTCTACCGCAGTTATCGTCTCCTGTGGCGGCTGGTAGGTGTCCAGTCTACGGAACCGGATGCCCACCTGCTCCAGCATGGCCCTGACTTTGTCGGTATCCTTGGGATACGGGCGGTGGAAGACGATCTCTATAATCCCGCTGTTTGCGAGCATATTCGCACAGGTCCAGCACGGTTCATCTGTTACGTACACACTTGAGCCTTCGCGATCAATTCGGTCGGTGAACAGCAGAAGATTCTGTTCCGCATGGATCGTGCGAATGCAGCGCTGTTTTTTGACCATGGTCTCTTTACCGTCCTGAACAACTAATTCGTATTCCTCGGAGATCATGCAGCCTGCTTCCGAACAATCCGGAACACCGGAGGGTGCTCCGTTATACGCTGTTCCGAGCAGCTTCTTGCCTTGCACGAGCACAGCCCCAACATGGCGCCGATCACAGCGGGAACGGGTCGACACCATATAGGCGATATCCATGAAATACGTATCCCAATCTTTACGTTGATCATGATTCATTGTTCGCTAATCTCCTATCTCAGCCCTACAAAGGGCCTCATTTTTTCAAGCATTTTTGCGCCGATTCCTTTGACCTTTGTTAAATCCTCTATCGATTGGAAGTGGCCATTCTCATTGCGAAATTGAATGATCGCCTGCGCCTTCTTCTCACCGATGCCCGGAATCTCTTGAAGCTCTGTCACTCCGGCTGTATTGATATTAATCAAGACGCTCTGGCCTTGGGCTCCAGCAGGTGGTGTGCCTTCGCTCTTAACCTGTGCATCCGCTGTGCCCGTACCTACAGCATTTGGCTCAGCGTTCCCCTTGTTATGATCCGGCCCAGCTGTATTCATATCAAGCGAAACCTGATCCGCCTGGCCTTGAGCCTGTGCCTTTGCGGTTTGCGGTGCCGATGCATCCAGAGCCGACCTATCTGAGGAGATATCATTCATATCAGCCGCTTGATCCTCCAGAGTCATCGCTACCTCCCGGTTCACTGGGACCCACCCTTCGATCCCTGAGGCCTGACTGCCTCCCAGGACAAGAAGCATCAATACCGCCCCCGCAAGCGCGGAGCAAATCGAGGTGATGACATACCCTTTATTCATCATATAACACTCCAATCTCAAAAGAATCTGTGCCGTATAGGTCATGAAGATCCAATCAAGATGCATACATATATAAAAACACTGCATATTTGCACGAAAGGAGGAAACGGGATGAAAGTGGCTTTCATCGGAACAGGATCTATGGGCAGCCTGCTAATCGACGCATTTCTACGCTCCGGTGCATTGCATCAAAGCTTCATCTGCATCAGCAATCGTTCCCCGCATAAGGCGGAACGGATTGCAGGACGCCATCCCGGAATACGCATCGTAGACAGCAATGTCGAAGCCGCGCGTGAGAGCCAAATTATATTCCTATGTGTGAAGCCGCTGGATTTCCCGGGCGTCCTATCGGAGATTAAGGATGTGCTGACGGATAAACAAATTATCGTATCCATTACGAGCCCTGTTCAGCTTGAAATGCTGGAGCAGGCCGTTCCATCGCGTATAGCAAAAATCATTCCCAGCATTACACATTCGGTGCAAAGCGGAGCGTCGCTCTGCATATATGGTTCGCGCATCCAGCCGGAGGATCGTCTCTTGCTGGAGCAACTCATGTCATCGATCAGCACTCCATTAATCATCAAGGAGGAACAAACCCGGATCGCCTCTGATATTTCAAGCTGCGGCCCTGCCTTTATCGCGTTCATCCTGCAGCGTTGGGCCGAAACTGCGGCCGAGATGACGGGAATTGACAGAGGCGATGCCTTGTATCTGGGGTCGCAAATGCTGCTCGGCACCGGCAAGCTGCTTACGGAAGGCGGACTGTCGCCGGAAGAGCTCCAGCGGCGCGTCTCCGTACCGGGCGGAATCACCGCCAAAGGCATTGATATTTTAGATTCAGGGCTGCAGGACGTGTTCTCCAGGCTCATCGACGCCACGCATCAGAAGTATAATGAAGATCTCGACAAATTAGACAAATTGTTCAGTGAAATCCAAAACGAACGGTGATTCTATGAACTACTACATATTACTCCAAAAATGAGGTTTAAAAAGTTCGACTTCCTTATCAAAGGCAGATTCTTGACCGAACTCTAAAATCGTATAAAAAGAGGGAAGACCGCCGGGTTCGGCCGGCCTTCCCAGTCCTTGTCTGTCTGCAATATGGATTATCCGACTACGATATTGACAAGCTTGCCCGGAACCGCAATGACTTTACGGACCGTCTTGCCTTCAACAGCCTGCTTCACGTTAGGCAGGTTCATGCTGTGTTCTTGCATGGCCGCTTGGTCAAGATCCTTGGAAATCTTCGTGCGTTCCACGATCTTCCCGTTCACCTGTACCACAATCTCTACCTCTGCATCCACAGTCCAAGCTTCATCATAAGTTGGCCAGGATACATAGCTGATGCCTCCCGTATTTCCAAGACGCTCCCACAATTCTTCTGCAATATGCGGTGCAAGCGGAGACAGCATTTGTACAAAGTGCTCGGCTGCTTCCTTCGGCACACTGTCCACTTTGTAGGCTTCGTTGACGAAGATCATCAACTGGCTGATCGCCGTATTGAACCGCAGAGCCTCAAGATCCTCCGTTACCTTCTTCACTGTCTTATGCCAGGTACGTTTGAATTCGTCGCTGCCTTCGCCGCCGATCTTCGCGTTCAGGCTACCATCCTCAGCAACGAACAAACGCCAAATCCGGGACAAGAAGCGGTGAGCCCCTTCAACCCCATTCTCGCTCCAAGGCTTGGTCGCCTCAAGCGGCCCCATGAACATTTCATACATACGGAGTGTATCCGCGCCATAATTGTTCACGATATCGTCCGGGTTAATCACGTTGCCGCGGGATTTACTCATCTTCTCATTATTTGTGCCGAGAATCATCCCTTGGTTAACCAGCTTGTGGAACGGTTCCTTCGTCGATACTACGCCAAGATCATACAGCACTTTATGCCAGAAGCGCGCATAGAGCAGATGCAATACCGCATGTTCCGCACCGCCGATATACAGATCGACTGGAAGCCACTCCTGTTGCTTCTCCGGGGAGCATAGCTCTTTGTCATTATGCGGATCAATATAACGCAGGTAGTACCAGCAGCTTCCCGCCCATTGCGGCATCGTATTTGTCTCGCGGCGAGCTTTAAGTCCTGTCTCGGGATCTACCGTATTCACCCATTCTGTAACGTTCGCCAGCGGGGATTCCCCTGTACCGGATGGTTTAATATGCTCAACTTCCGGAAGGACAAGCGGCAGCTGATCCTCAGGAACCGGCTTCATCGTTCCGTCTTCAAGGTGAAGGATCGGAATCGGCTCGCCCCAATAACGCTGACGGCTGAACAACCAGTCGCGCAGGCGGTAAGTGACTTTCCCCTGGCCTTTGCCGTTCTCTTCAAGCCAGGCAATCATCTTCTTAATTGCTGCTTCTTTATCCATACCATCCAGGAACCCGGAATTGACATGCGGGCCGTCCCCGGTATAAGCTTCCTTGGACAGGTCGCCACCGGACAGCACTTCGATGATAGGAAGATCGAATTGCTTCGCAAATTCATAGTCGCGTTCATCATGACCCGGAACAGCCATAATAGCCCCGGTACCGTAACCGGCAAGTACATAATCGGCAATCCAGATCGGCAGCTTCGCGCCGTTAGCCGGGTTGATCGCATATGCGCCGGTAAATACGCCGGTCTTCTCTTTAGCCAAATCAGTACGCTCCAGATCGCTCTTATGAGCGGCTTTTTCCTGATAGCTCTCTACGGCGCCACGCTGCGCATCCGTCGTGATCCTGGCTACCAGTTCATGTTCAGGAGCAAGCACGGCGTAGGTAGAACCGAACAATGTATCCGGGCGAGTCGTAAATACGACCAGTTTCCCCTCGTGACCCTCGATATCAAATACGACTTCCGCACCTTCGGATTTGCCGATCCAATTGCGCTGCATATCCTTAATACTCTCGGACCAATCAAGTTCCTCGAGATCTTCCAATAACCGTTCCGCGTACTCGGTGATTTTCAGCACCCATTGACGCATCGGCTTACGGATTACCGGATGGCCGCCGCGCTCGCTCTTGCCGTCGATAACTTCTTCATTGGCGAGCACAGTACCGAGTGCCGGACACCAGTTCACTGGAATTTCCGCCACATAAGCGAGTCCTTTCTTGTAGAGCTGAATGAAAATCCATTGTGTCCATTTATAGTAGTCCGGATCCGTTGTGCTGATCTCACGGTCCCAATCATAGGAGAAACCGAGCGATTTGATCTGGCGCCGGAAATTGTTCACATTCTTGATCGTAATGTCGCGAGGATGCTCACCTGTATCCAGCGCATGCTGCTCCGCCGGTAGTCCGAAAGCGTCCCAGCCCATTGGATGAAGCACATTATAGCCGCGCATCCGCTTGTAGCGTGATACGATATCCGTCGCCGTGTAGCCTTCAGGATGGCCTACATGAAGCCCCGCCCCCGAAGGATAAGGGAACATATCCAATGCATAAAATTTTGGTTTGCCCGCGTCTTCGCGAGTCTTGAAAGTTTGATTCTCTTCCCAGAATACTTGCCATTTCGGCTCAATGGTCTGGGCTTGATACACGTCATGAGGTACGTTCTTGTCCGCCATGATTCTCGAGTCCTCCTCTAAAACATCTCCTGAAATGTAAAAAAACCTCTTCATCCATAGCGTTATCGCTAGGGACGAGAGGAAATTTCCCGTGGTACCACCCTAGTTAGCGTTGGACATGCTTTGTCCTTCGCTCCCTTATGTACCCAATAACGCGGGTAGGACGATGATGTTACAGGGACTATGCCCTTTTGCATCATGACTCCGAGGCGAGTTCATTTGTTGCTCCAACCGGCTTTCACCAGCCGCCGGCTCTCTGAATGGCGCAGTAACCAAACTAATAATCCTCATCTAAGTCGCAAATATCCAATGAATCACCCTATATTATATAGAAAGATTCTTTTTAGCGCAACATGCCTGACAATATTTCAAGATGAAGGGGCCCAGGGAATGATGTGACATTCATATAATATTCAAGAGCATGTCACTTTACACGTTTTTTGAACAGGCGTATAATTTCAATTGTTCCCACTAGTTCATTGAAGTGAACAACCGGAACGGTTCATCTTACCGAGACGTGGCTCAGCTTGGTAGAGCGCTTGCTTCGGGAGCAAGAGGTCGCAGGTTCAAATCCTGTCGTCTCGATTTTATTTATATGGATATTACTTACCGCTTTTAATGACAGCAACCTGACGAATGGTTAATTCTGAAGGGAGTTGTCTTTTTTATTATATTTATCGTCATTACCGAGGATCTAATATGCACCAAATGCCGCATTTCTAAATTGACCACCATTTAAATAATGGATACTATTGAAATATTAGAGATGGATGGTAGGGGTGTCTAATATGAGCCGTACAACCACGATTAGTGCAATACTGAATGATTTTAT
Source organism: Paenibacillus sp. 79R4 (assembly GCF_013393165.1). Classification (NCBI taxonomy): domain Bacteria; kingdom Bacillati; phylum Bacillota; class Bacilli; order Caryophanales; family Paenibacillaceae; genus Paenibacillus; species Paenibacillus sp. 79R4. The sequence goes on from NZ_QJOT01000003.1 coordinate 151,960, forward strand.
GATTCAAGAAGGATTGAATTTACGGAAATTTGCTGAGCAGGTTGGTATAAATATCGGCTCTCTTAGCTACATTCTCAATGAAAATAGAACTTTGAAAATGGAACAGCTAGACCGCATCACAGCGGTTATGGGACTACCTGAAGGTTACTTCTATAATCAGTACTACGATGAAGTTATAGCTGGGTCTCCTCCTAACTGGCGCAAAATCAAGCCCTTCTTATACGGTTGTGTAGAGGTTGGCAACTTGGACCTTCTTCTTAAAACAGTTCAGCAATTGCTAGACAACCTGATCTATTCCCCACACCTGTTTGAAGTAGCAGAAGATCTCAACAAGAATAACAAGAAAGAAGCAGCCATTATTTTGTATGAAAATGTAGCACAAAGTGAGAGACATCAGCATTCCGAACGGCTGGCCCTTTGTCAGTATCGTTTATTTATGTGTGAACTCGAAAACAACCAGGAAAAGAATTACCAAGCGGCCCTTCAGTTTGAATTATTTGTAGACCGTCTGGGCGAGTATGATCAGCTTGAAGCGTTGAAGGATTTAGCAAATACATACCGGGCATTAAGCCGTTGGAATAAGCTGGAGGAAATTGCAGAGAGACTTAAGCAAATAGCTCAATTTCTGTATCAAAAAGGGCCCAAATATGATAGCGATTATAAATGGCATCGTCCACTCTTTACTTACATAGCTTATGCCAACTTACTGCTGGGCGATGTGTATGAACACAAAAGAGACTATGAAAAAACGCTGCAATATATACAATTGTATAACGACTTGGATTGGGTAAAGGAACAGGATGAGGAAACTGTAAAATGGAAAGAAAAATTTCAGGACTGGGCCAAAATGAATACCATGGTAACGAAGTTAGCCGCGGGTGATGCAAGCGTGCTTGCAGATTACTTAGCTTACATGGAATCCAATCATGATGAAGTATTGTTGTCCCTTTTAAACATTATCGAATTCGCTAATCGCTACCACTTTAACATCGATGATATTCTCCAGCGCTTTGATATTCCTTCCTTGATTATTAAGCATAAGTCTCTCAACAAAGTGTATACCCGACAGATTATTGGGGGGCATATAGCTCGCTTTAACAATGAATTATCCTCTTATTATTTAAATAAGGGCGGATACAGAGATGGATTAAACTACTTATTAAACACCCTGAACAAGTCCGTATTTATTAGTGAGAAGCATTGTATATTTAGACTGCTCGGTCAATATCATTTCTCTTACAACGACCAGCACTCCGGCATGAAAATAATCTCAACCAACGCGCAGGAGACCAGTTCATAGAACTGGTCTTTTGATTGTCAGCAAACCGTCTTCCAGCTACGCTATCATCGCTAATTAATCAGCTAGCTGCAGAAGGATCCCCGACACCACGTTATCTGCAAAAGAGCGCTCCGGACGAGACTTCAACATTACTGTCAATCCAATTAAAGAGACTACCAATGTCTGTGCCAGAGCCTTGGCATTAGGCCGGGGGTTAAGTTCCCCTGATTGAATTCCCCGTTCTATAGCCTCCTGAAAAATGACCGTCAGGTACATCTGATGCTCCCTCGTAAGAATTTCAAACTTTTCATCATGGGGCGCAAGCTCCACCATCGTATTGAGACAAAAGCATCCCCGGTTGATTTTCTCCGCATAGGCCTGTCCAACCACTCCTTCAAGAAAGATGCGGAATGCTTCTCGGATAGATGGGTGATTATGAAACTGCGCTCTAATCATAGAGGCATGCATTTGTGTATATTTGCGCAGCGCAGCTTCAAACAGTCCCTTCTTATCGCCAAATGCCGCATATAGGCTAGGTCGCTGAATCCCCATTCTGGATGTCAAATCGCTTAAAGAGGTAGCTTCAAACCCCTTCTCCCAAAAAATCTGCATCGCTGCATCCAACGCTTGTTCCTCATCAAACTCACGAAGCCTGGCCAATTCTATTCCCCCAAACATTTTATATCGATCAGTATATATTAATGTTATACAACAGGCTTCTTAATGTCAAATACATCTTGACACACCCTTATACTTAAATATATATTTACAAAGAAACATTTTGTACTTATTGGTATAAAATATTACTACGAGGTGTGAACATGCAAAATTTTAACCCGGATTCACCTGTTATTCATAATAAGCCCGATAACCTAGCCGTAACACAAAATACAGCCGCTAAAGCTGCTGCTCCCTTGATGACGCGTCGTATAGCCATCCTATTCGCCATCGCCTGCGGACTGGCCGTATCAAATGTTTATTATGCTCAGCCGCTGCTCGACTCCCTGGCGTATGAGTTTGGAATCTCTCATTCTTCCCTCGGCATCGTAATCACGGTGACTCAAATTTGTTATGCACTTGGGCTGTTTCTGCTGGTTCCGCTCGGCGACTTATTGAATCAGCGCCGACTGATCGTCGTCATGATGCTCCTCTCTGTTGCCGCTCTGGCCATTATTGGAACCGCTCCTGCCGTGCCGGTTCTGTTCCTTGGCCTAGCAATTATGGGTCTGCTCGCAGTTGTAACCCAGGTGCTTGTGTCATTCGCTTCAACCCTTGCAGCCCCGTCCGAACGAGGGAGTGTCGTCGGCTTTGTAACCAGCGGAGTAGTTATTGGAATTCTATTGGCAAGAACCGTTGCAGGTGTCCTGACTGATCTTGCTGGCTGGCGTTCGGTCTATCTTACCTCTGCAGCCTTAATGCTCATGATAGTTAGTGTTATCTATTGGGTAATGCCACAACCTGGCAGATTGGAAAAGAATTCGCTCTCCTATTTGCAACTGCTCCATTCGGTGCTGCAATTATTTGTAGAAGAGCATATCCTGCGGATTCGAGCCATTTTAGCAATGCTGATCTTTACAGCATTTAGCACATTATGGACTTCGCTGGTATTGCCGCTTAGTTCACCCCCGCATTCTCTGTCACATACCGCTATAGGCGCTTTCGGCCTGGCTGGCGTAACAGGAGCATTGGCAGCTGCTCGAGCAGGGAGGCTTGCCGATCACGGGTGGGGACAGAGAACAACCGGCGTTGCTCTGTTCCTGCTAACGGTATCGTGGCTGCCTATCAATGAGTTGAAGCATTCGCTTGTGTTCTTGGTTCTTGGCGTTATTCTGCTTGATGCAGCCGTACAGGCTGTACATGTCACGAACCAGAGCTTGATCTTCAACGTCCGCCCCGAAGCAAGAAGCCGTCTGACCGCAGCCTACATGATTTTCTATTCCATCGGAAGCGCCACCGGGTCGATTGCTTCAACCAAGCTTTATGCCTATGGGGGCTGGAATGCGGTTTGCTTGTTTGGCGCTGCCGTAAGTGGAATAGCTCTTATCTTCTGGGCAATAACTCGCCGTTTGTCATAAAAAGAACATAGAAGCTGGGCCTTGGGGCCTTGCTTCTATGTTCACGGACCGGACGGCTGTGAAGTTAAAAACCTCAAGCCAATAAACTTTTAGTTTTACTCTTTTCAACAAACATCCCCTCCTTTAATATCGGAAACTAGTTCAGTCGCTCATTACTCGACTTCACGCTCATTATTCTACTCGCACTCAGTTAGCCGTTGACGATCTCTCCGCCTGTTAATGAGGCCGCGACTGCTATCCAGCATCCAGCCTACTTCGGCCCAAATTAGCTCTAGCGTAAGCTCAACCTCGGACATATGTATTTCTAACGAAACTACATCACGTTATTACCTCAAAAATCGTGATGATTCTAGTCTAACGAAACAACATATCGTTATTTAGACCGGATCGAGGGTTTATTCTATATATTTGGCTCAATAACGATACTCTGTTTCGTTAGAATTTTATATCGCCTATTTTTACCCAAATAGCGATGCCCTGTTTCGTTAGAAATTGGTTCCGAGCAACATTAAGCCCTCTTGATAGTGCTTCTTCTGACAGAAGCCATCAAGAGGGCTTTTGAATTCCTAGCGCTTACTTTGCTCCACGCTCATTACTCCGCTCACACTCATCCTGCTCCGAAGACTGTACTTCCTTTGCAAGGGTAAACTCATGCTTTCTACAAGCAGAAGAATGGACAACATAGAGAGAAGCAGCCTCATCATCAATCAGCAATGATTTTTATCTGATTTTCATAACATCTGAATGTCTACATGCTGAAAACATAAGATACACCTCAGCCTATTAGACAAAAATTGCCTAACTCGGTATGATGAACTAAAGTCAGGAAATACAAAATTTTACGCATGGATCATGGAGATATATATGAAATCGGTCTATCAAAATTGGAATATGGATGCCGAGCTTCCGCTTGAAATCTATAGGATTAACAATCTATCCTTTTATCCGCACTTCCATAATGAGCTGGAATTCGTCTACGTGGAGCGAGGCGATATTATCGTCGGGGTAAATGAAGAGAAACGACGGCTGCAGGCGGGGGATATGGTCATTTGCTGCAGTAATGATATTCACTATTATGAGAGCAAGGATCTGGAGTCTGAAGCGTTCATGCTGATCTTTAAGCCGGAGCTGATTGGTGCGGCCAAAACCTGGCCTGTTGATTTTCGCTTCGAATCGCCGTATATCGATTCCACTCAGCCGGAATTTTCACGAATTGGCGATTTACTGCGTCAAATGCTGCAAGAGAAGGAGAACGCCCGGACTGGCTACCCGATGTACATCAAAAGCTGTCTGCTGGAATTGTTCGGAACCTTGTGCAGGTATCTGCCCACCGTTCCCTTTGACCGAAGCTCCAGCCAGCGGTTTGAGAATAAACGGGCCAAAATCCATAAGATTATTTCTTTTATCGAGGCGAATTATGCGATGGACTTATCCGTTGAGATGATGTCGGAGCGGTTTGAGATGAATCCATCCCACTTCTGCCGTTCCTTTAAAAAAGCGATCGGTATGAATTTCAAAACTTATCTCAATACGATCCGGGTGCTTATGGCGGAGCATCAGCTTGTGAACACGGATTCCAGCATCACGGATATTGCTCTGGAGTGCGGATTTGGCAGCATTCGTACTTTTAATCGAGTGTACAAAGAACTCAAGGGATGCGCTCCGTCGGATACACGCAGCTCTCAATAGAAAAGTGTTGATAAGGAGGCAATCTTCATGGCTGCCATGGATAAGCTCAGCGCCACAAGGCGGTCTCGTCTTAAAAAGTCCATTCGCAAATGGATCATTTCCATTCTCGTATTTTGGGGAATATTTAAAATGTTGCTCTACCTGTTAACCGATGTTATTTTTCAATTTATATCCCTCCCGAGGCCTCATGACTTTTATATCCAATTGGCTGCCTCTGGGATCATTATTCTGTTGTCCCTCATCTTCACCAGTCTGCTCGTCAATGAGCGCAATAGTTACGAAGAGCTATAAATATGTGTAAATGCAAACAGGGCTGCTCCCGATCATCTTCCGATGATGACTGAAGGACAGCCCTGATTTTGTTGTTGAAGCCTATAATGATGAGCTTTGCTTCAACGCCTGCAACAACGAAGCTAAACTCAATTTAACAGTGCTATTGTATACGATATCCGCGCCTGAAGCTCCCAGCAGCTCCGGATCGCCGATACCAACTGCATACATCCCCGCCGCTTTAATCGCCTCGATTCCGGCTTGGGCATCCTCGATTCCGATACAGCATCGCGGATCGGCACCTGCCAATTCTGCTCCCTTCAGAAAGATGTCGGGGGCGGGCTTGCCCGAAATCCCGTCAGGGTCCGCAATCGCATAGAAGCGGTCCGCCAGCCCAAGCGACTCCAATATTTGCGGTGCATTCTTGCTTGCCGACGTCAATACGGAGGGAACATGATGCTCTGTCAACTGATCGAGCAATTCACCAATCCCTGGGTAGACATGGTCCGGAGCAAGCCCGGCAAGCAGTGACACATAATGCTTGTTTTTGTCTGCGGCCAGCTGCTCACGATGCTTCAGCGAATACTGGTGATCCTTACGCCCATGAACCAATATCCGCTCCAGGGATTCCATTCGGCTAATTCCCTTGAGCTGTTCGTTAAAATCACGGTCGATTTCGATTCCGATTTGCTCCGCCATCTGCTTCCAGGCCAAATAGTGATATTCTGCGGTATCGGTAATGACGCCATCCAGATCAAATAATACGGCTTGCAGTTTCATGTTAGTCATCTCCTCTCGCTTCGGTCAGGCTAACCACCAGCACATCGTCGAAACGGTATTCCTTCCCGTAAACATTCAGCTTGACTGGAACCTGATCCGTTGCCTTGACGATAAGCCGATCCGCCGTGACCTCCAATTCCAGGCGCTGTCCTTGCCAATTGATCATAAACTCCAGCTGGCTCCAATGCTCCGGCAGCTGCGGATTTATCCTTAATTCGCCATGCAGCATCCGCATGCCCGCGAAGCCCATCACAATCACCTGCCAAATACCACCGATGGAGGCTGTATGCATTCCCAAATCAGATGACTTCATCTCGGGTCCCAGATCAATTTCACAGGCCTGCCTGAACAATCGGTAAGCGAGGGAACGATCGGCGAGATCATTGGCTAGTATCGCGTGCGTTGACAGGCTCAAGGAAGAGTCATGGATCGTTTTCGGCTCATAGTAATTGTAATTGGCAATCTTCACATCATTGCTGAACCTGTCCTCTAACCAGTAGAAGAGGATCATCAAATCTGCCTGCTTGGACACCTGAATATCACTCAATTGCTCCAGACTGTAATCCTCAAAGATCGTATTCACATGCGTCTGATTTTTGTATTTCGTCAAGTCGATGATCCGCTTCGTCAAGTAAGTATCATCCTGTGGAATAACAAGACCCTCTCCTGGCTGGGGAAGATAGATTTTATTGATGCATTTCATCCAGGCTTCCATCGCATGCTCCAAATTCAGCAGCTCACTCAAACGATGGAATACGTCAGAATCGCTCTCCTTCAGATTACTGTAGTACTCCATAGCAAGCTGTATATTGAAATGGGCAAAATAGTTTGTGAACGCGTTGTTATCCACATGCTCTTTATACTCATCAGGGCCGATTACATCATGAATACAGTACTGCCCCTTTGCTTCATCCCATTCCAGACGGCTGACCCAGAATCGGGCCGTGTCAAAAATAATCTCATAGCCATAATCCTCCATGAAGGCCCGATCGCCTGTAACCATGTAGTATTGCCATACCGCAAAGGCTACATCGGCAGTAATATGCTGCTCGATAAAGCCGGTCCAGATCTTTGTCTGCTTGCCAGTAACGATATCCACGCGGCCCCATTCCTGGGCCATCTCGCCATCGCTGGGCCATGCGGCTTCCCACGGGTACATGGCCCCTTCGTAGCCGTTGCTTCTCGCTTTTTTCCTTGCGCCTTCAATTCCTAAATAACGATAGATCAGCAGCGATCTCGCCACCTCGGGATTGGAATAAATAAAGAACGGAAGGATGAACATTTCCGTATCCCAGAAGGAATGGCCTTGATAGCCCTCGCCGCTCAGTCCCTTAGCCGCAATTCCCATCCGTTCGTCATGGGCCGGAGTCATCACCGTTAAATGATAAAGGGCGAAGCGGGCGGCCAATATATCGAACTCATCCTCCGATTGGATATTCAGCTGATACTGCCTCCACACCTTCTGCTCCCATGCGCAAGCATGCCGGGCGAACAATTCCTCATACCCTTCAGCCGCGCACTGCTTCAAGGTATTTAGAGCGCAGCCGCGCATCTCCTGCGGCCCCATTCCGTCAAACTGTTTATCCCGGGAGGTATGCACCGTTGTCAGCTTCTCAAGCGAGAATTTTTGCCCCTTCATCAGGGTTCCTTGATAACTGAGCATAATCAATCGGCGGTCCATCCGCATAAACGGCTGATCCAGCTCGGCATCGGCAAGAGTAACATGATGTACGGTGTGGAACATAAAATTAATATTGGATTCTACCGTTCTCGTCACCATCTCCACATACTTTTTATCGTAAATCCGCTTCTCGCCTTCAAAGAAATGCTGTGCCCCGCTATTGGATACCTGAGCGTTCACACCGCTCTCAACACTCACATTCACATCATCGCTCAGCGCCTCCAGTTCCATCTTCATAGCGATGACATGCAGGTTATCCAACGATACAAACCTTCTGAATTTCAATGCCACCTGCTTGCCGGAAGAAGTTGTCCAAATAAACGACCTTCTTAATTCGGCGGTCTTCAGATTCAGGGCCCTCACATAATCCTCCGTCCGTACAGACGCATCCAGCCTTTCCCCATCTATAAAAATATTCAATCTAGTCACGTCAGCAGCATTCGGGAGCTCCGACACTTCCTGCGCATCCGATTTATTAAAGGTTCCGGCTACGAACAGATTTCTGACTTCACCTACATACGGCTCCTCCGCAGCGCTGCGCAGACCTATATAACCGTTGCCCAGAGACATGACTGCCTCGGCCTTCCCAAGCAAGCTGCTGGAGAAGGATGACTCGGCAACGATCCAGTTCTTCTCCTTCCCCGTCCCCAGATCATATTTCATTCCCATGATCATTTCCTCCTGTCCGATGCTTTTCCCGCACCTCAAGTCATTCATTTCGTTTCCATTCCAACCATATAAAATGCCCGTTCCCCACCGAGAAGAGGGAGGACGGGCATCAAACTTTTCTAACTTGCTGTAAGCCGCTGCTTAGCCTTTGACCGCACCCGCCGTAATTCCATCGATAATGTTGCGCTGCATCATGATGAAGAATATAATGACCGGGATCGACGCCATGGTTAAAGCAGCCATCGCCAAATGCCATTCATTCATGTATTGCCCGAAATAAACCGATGAAGCAAGCGGAATCGTCTGATTCTTCTTGGAGCTAAGCGTAATCAACGGAAGCAGGAAATCATTCCAGATCCATAGAGAATGCAGGATCGCAATCGTTGTGGTGATCGGCTTCAGCAAGGGAAGGACGATGCGGAAGAACGCTCCGGCAACTCCATTGCCGTCAATCAGAGCGGCTTCCTCAAGCTCACGGGGAATCGCTTTGATAAATCCGTTATACAGGAACACCGCCAAGGGGATTCCGAAACCCCAATACATGATAATGACCCCGCCAATCGAATCCATCATATACATCTCACTAGCAACTTTCACCAGAGGGATCATCAATGTCTGGAACGGAATGACCAGCGATGATAGGATGAGCATGAATAGTACCGTACTCACCCAACCGGGGCGGCGTACAAATTGATAGGCCGCAGGTGCGCTGATCAACAGGATGCCGACTACGGAAATGACCGTAATAATTAGCGAGTTCATGAATACCCCGCCAAAATTCAATTGCGTCCATACCGTCTTGAAATTATCAAAATGAAGTGTGCTGGGAAGCGATGCAACCGATGAAACAACCTCATTATAGGATTTGAATGAATTCACAAACGTTACATACAACGGAAAAAATACAAAGATAGCAATCACAAATAATATGGCGAATATAACCCAATTCCATCTATTTTCGCGCTTTTTCATTACATCTCAACCTCCCTGCGCTTCAGCACAAGTGACTGGACAATAGTGACCGTAGCGAGAATGAGGAAGAATATAACGGACTTGGAGGAGGCATATGTGAACATATTTCTTCCAAAGCCCTCCGTGTAAATATGGTAGGCTAAGGATTGGGTTGTGCCAAAGGGACCTCCGCCCGTTAAGGAGTAATTCAGGTCAAAGCCTTTAAACCCGTTGGCAATAGCCAGGAAAAGATTGATCGTAATCGCCGGTCTGATCAGGGGAAATACGACATTTCGCATTCTGCTCCAGTACCCGGCCCCGTCGATCTCCGATGCCTCTACCAAATCCTTAGGAACGCCCTGCAGCGCGGATAGATAGATGATCATAAAATAACCGACAGACTGCCACACAGCGACCATAACGATAGACCAGAAGGCGTAATCGGGCAAGCTCAACCAGTTTTTTTGAAAAATAGCCCAGCCGGTTGCCGCCCCGATTTGACTAAATTGATTCGTAATAATAAATTTCCAGATGAAGCCTACAATGACAGAGCCCATAACATAAGGCAGAAAATAAACCGTCCGCAACAGGTTCCTGAATTTGATCGCCCGGTTCAGTCCAAGGGCCAGCAATAATCCGAATACATTCAGCAAAATTGTGGTTGCGACCACATATTTGGCCGTGAATGTAAAGGACCTCCAGAACGAAGCATCGTGGAACAAATTCTGATAGTTCCTCCATCCGATCCAACTGATGTTGCTGCTAATTCCATCCCACTCCTGAAAGCTGAAGATAATAGCTCTCAAGAAGGGAATTAGAATTATTAATGTGAAGAACAGGATAGCCGGTGCGACAAAAGCCGCATATATCCACCATCCGCGAGATTTAATCGTCATATTAATCATTCCTATTTATTTTGCTTTTTGATCCCAAATGTTCTGCAATTCTTGGATAGTCTGATCTTTATCATATTGGGCTCCGACATAGGCTTGCAGAGGTACCGCAAAGTCTTCCGCAATTCCGGACGGCCACAATTGGAACGACCAAATCAGCGTCTTTTCATCCTTCAAGTACTTGTCCAGATCTTCTGCCAGTGGACCAAGGTCAGGCGTCGTTTCCAAATCCGTAAAAGCAGGAATCATCTTATAAGAGTCAACGATATACTTCTGACCATTTTCATGCAGCCAGGTCAAGAACTTCTTACTCTCTTCAATCACCTTGGAATCCTTGTTAATCGAATAATAAGTCGACACACCTACCGGCATTTTCGTATCTTCAGGATTATCGTTCAGAGGAATCGCGAACATCCCGATATTCATATTAGGATTGATTTTCGTGATCGAGTCGATGGCCCATACGCCTTGCTGCATCATAGCCGTCTTTCCGGAGGCGAAATCGGAAACCTGATTATCATAGTTAAGGCCGATTGTATCCGTGCCTTTACCGTAGTCAATCGTCATGTCCAAGACATCAAAGAACCCGTTCAAGTTTTGCAAATCAGCGATCTTTGCTTCGCCTTTGTACATCTTTGCGATCATGCCTTCCGAGTCCGGCTCATAAGCAAACGGAAGATTGAATAAATGCTGCCCAAGCACCCAGAATGAGTTGTAGCCTTCAGAATAGGAAGAAATGCCCGCGGCCTTCAATTTCTCATTGGCTTCCTTCAGCTCCGTTAATGTTGCAGGCAGCTTATCGATACCCGCTTGAGCAAACATATCCTTATTGTAAATAAATCCGTAGCCCTCAACAGCAAGCGGGAAACCATACTTCTTGCCGTCAACAGTCATCCCTGGCGCTGAGGATGGGATCACTTTATCCATCCATGGCTCTTCGGACAAGTCAACGAGTCTTTCCGACCAATCCTGAATGTCTGTGTAAGCTCTCGTCATGAAAATATCCGGTCCATCGCCAGCCGCAAAACGGGTTTTCAACAGGGTATCATAATTGCCGGTAACCTGAGCTTCAATCGTGACATTTGGATTTTCAGCCATGTAATCGGCAGCCATCGCCTTGATTTTATCGGTGATCTCTGTCTTGAAATCCATAATCTTAATCGTTACTTTGCCATTCGAACTTCCCGAATCCGCACTGGAGCCCTCGCTGTTCTTCGGGCTGCTTCCGCCAGCGCAGCCGCTGATTATGGACAAAGCCACGACGCTGGTGAGAAGCATTAGCATAACCTTGCGCATTTTCTTAACCCCCTAAGTTGTTGTTTGCTACACTTCTATTCTAAGAATTCCGTTGATGTCGAAACATAGACTATCTTTACTCAAAATAGTACTTTATGAACCTTGTATCCTCTTGCGATATTTTAATGGGGGCAAGCCGTGTTGCTTACGGAACACCTTGCTAAAATAGCTCTCATCCTGGTAGCCGATCATCTCGGAGATTTTGACCACCGGCAGATCGGTATATTCCAGTAGAGACTTTGCCTTCTCCATGCGCAGCTCCATCTGATAACTAATGATGGTCATGTTGTATTTCTCCTTAAATCTTCTGGCAATGTATTGGGGACTAAAATGGAACCTCTCCGCCAGTTCATTCAGGGAGAAATTCTCATGAAAATGCTGTTCGATATAGTCATGGATCAACTGTATGCTCCTGCCCTCGTAACCACTGTTCCCACATTCCTCGATCAGCCGCCACCATTGTTGAATCCATCTGCTCTCCCACTCCTTAATGCAGCTAATCCATGGAGATAAGGACACGCCTTCCAGATCCTTGTTCATCTGCAGAATGGCCCGTTCAAGTATATAATTAGCTTCTTTGGTATAACGCTGAAGCTCTGCCAGACTAAGATGCCCATACTGCCCAAGCTCTGCTGTAAATCCGCGGATTATCTCTTCAACCCGCAGCTTGTCACCATTCTCCAACGCAATATTAAGCTGCAGCTCCCTGTCGGATAACGATGGTTTGTCAAGGTCTGACTGCTGCCCGGCTATGACAGAAGATTGGATCAACTCCGCGCGTGCACTCGAATATTGCTGCTGTATCTCTAGTAAATTCGAAACATATTGACTCACTCCGGTAAATGTCTCCAATCCAATCGTCGAACGCCATGCTGCTGTCATTTTGTTAATATAGAAATTTAAGGAATTCCTCATCCCGCTGCCTGAAGCCTCCGCTGTAACCAAAACCCACAATTCTTCCTCAAAACAAAAAAGAAGATGGCTCCCAAAATCTGCTAGCATCTCTTGCGCCATATTTTTTATAGCGAAAGAGAACAGGCTGTTATCCCCGTCATAACGCTGCTTCATCAGACGAGAGCCGTTCTTCATCAGAATGAACGAAATTCTTACGTTATCCGGTGATAGTCCAAGGTTCCGGCAATAGTTCTCCACTTCAGCTATAGATGTATCATCGCCCTTTAGCAATTGAGACATTTTCTGTTCCATAACGACATTGTCAGCCTGTTGAACCAGGAAACCCGTATCCCGGCTAGTCCGCTGGCTGCTCACACGCTGCTCGCATAAATCAACGGCCTGTGACAGCGCTTGCTCAAGATCCCGTTTTTTAAAAGGCTTCAATATATAATCCACACCCTTGGCGCGAATCGTAGCCTGAGTATAAATAAAATCATCATATCCGCTAACGACAATAACCTGAATGTCCGGAAAACCGCGACGGATGAGATCCAGCAATTGAATTCCGTTCAGCTCCGGCATGCTCATATCGCAAAAGACGATCTCCGGCTTATATTCACGGATGAGCTCCAAGGCCTGACTGCCATTCTCAGCTTGGAGCCTCTCGTCAATGCCATACTCATCCCAATCCACCGCCAGCTCAATTCCTTCTCTAACATGTTCTTCATCATCAACAATTAATACTCTCATTTCGGGTCCTTCCTCTCTTCGCCCTGGTCCAATCCAATGTTCAAGGCTATCATCGTTGCTTCATACGGTACGCTCGTCACTTCCCACGAAAAATCAGATCCGTAGCGCAGGCGCAAACGCTGCAGTACGTTAATTAATCCGATTCCGTTTTGACCGTATTGCAATTTATTCTCTAAATAATCGCTGTGAATCTCAGCGATTTTCTCAGTTGGTATTCCCTTCCCATTGTCGATTACACGAATCAGCAAGGCTTTATCTTCCGCTTCTCCCTGTGGACTCAATTCAATTTCAAGCTGGATGCTTCCGTATCCGCGACCCTGCTCAATCCCGTGAACAATGCTATTCTCAATCAGCGGCTGAAGCAGCATCTTCGGTACTTCGATAGTAGCCGCTTCCGGGGGACAAACCATGTCGAAGCTCAATTTATTCTTGAACCGCCCCAATTGAATGGACATATAATCTTCGATATGACGAATTTCCATGCTTAACATGACAACGTCGCTGCGAAAATCCATACTGTAGCGCAAAATTGACCCTAATTCGGCGATCTTGTCGCTGACTTCATAAGCTTTCATTTTTAAAGCAACCGTACCTATATACTGCATTGTATTGTACAGAAAGTGGGGGTTAATCTGCGCTTGCAGCATCTTCAATTGGGCTGTAGACAATTCCAGCCTGTAACGGTATTCCCGGTTCATAAATTCATCGAGATTCTGAACCATGGTATAAAAGCGGTTCTCCAAAATACCAAGTTCATCCGTCCTCTGGCTTTCCCTTTTAATGTCAAAGTGGCCCTGCTCAACCCGAACCATGCTGCGGAGCAGTCTTTTGATCGGAAATATGATGAAATAAGATAGAATAACAGCAAGAACAACGACAAGGACAATCGCGATCAGCAGGATGACAACGGACTGGCTCATCGTCTTGTAAGCGGACTCATTTATGACTGAGTCGGATACATATTTCACTAAAGTGAAAGGCAGGTTATCATTCGCATTTTTCGAATAAATGAAAACCCCCTTCTTCCCATTCATTTCCCCTTCGAAGGAACCCTTGCCGTTCATCATCTTGCTTTGAAGATGCTGCACTCCGCTTGTTTGCTCCAGCGAGCTGTATAGAAACTGATCTTGTTGATTAATCAACAGGAAATAGGCACTGTCCTGCAGAAGCTGAGTATGAATCAATTTGTCAATTTCACTCAGGCCTACATAAATGTTAATCGTCCCCAGAACCTCAGAGCCCGGGTAATCCACCAGATTTTTCTGGATCAGCAGTACTTTTTTGCCGCCCAGATCCTTTACACTATAAACCGTAGCTTCACCTTTGATCTCATCGTAGTTGCCAAGCATTTGTTTTATATCGTTGTTGTTTACATCCGAGGAGGTAAAGGTAAGATTTTTAGTTTTGCTGATATATTGAACTCCATGAAACTCAGAACGACTAATATACATCGTGTTCACTTTGTTGTATATGTAGAGCTTCTGGAGCGGAGAGGTTTCCTTAGAGCGAAAATAGCTCATTAACTGCGGATCTACATAAAAAGAGCTTGTCAGCATATTCAAATCGTCAAAGTAAATTTTCAAATTATTGGATATAATCTCCATTGCATTTTGCTTCAAGTCGATTACTTGCTGCTTCATAGAGCTTGAAATTGTACGGAATGCGAATAAACTCGCCAGTAAAAACGGCAGGATCGCAACGCATAGCATAATAATCAGTATTTTTCTAAATAAACTCCCTTTGAGCCACTTCATCATACTCCCCCTATATCTCAGAATGTTATTACAAAAGAATCCCCCTTGCCCAGGCTTTGATTCCGCTTTCAAAGAAACGGACGGGTCAGATGAGGGATTATAGGTTATCAATGAAAGCGGTTGATAATATTTTATCTACTTGAAGGAAATTTATCAATGGATTATTAGTATTACTCCCCTGGGTTAGTCTTACGCAAACAGGGCCACCCCGATCATCTTCCGATGAATTAAGGGCGACCCTGATTTTTTGTTTCATCCTTATTCCAGTCCGTAATATCCGCACACGACTTCCCCCACTGCTTTGGCAGCGACGATTAAAGCCTCTTCATCAATATCGAATTTCGGATGGTGGTTGAAATAGAAATCGGTTCAGTCGTATACAGCAGTGCCTCTACACTATATCGCCATTGGCCAGACCTCCTGTCATTTTTTATCCCCATTATAAGGCCTGACTTTGCAATACAGCGTGATCAAAGATGCACAACAGGCAAAGCAATCCTACTAAGCACGGTTCCAAACAGATTATCCGATCTGCGAAAACTATTTTATGAAAACGCATTTTTTGACTATATTTCTGCATAAACTGGCGAGTGTGAATTGGGCCTTTTTTCTATAATGTTCATAAGCAGCACCAATTTATTGATTCATGGAGGGATGATATGAACCAGCTTCGTGTCGGGATGATCGGCTACAAATTTATGGGCAAGGCCCATAGCAATGCTTATCGTGCTCTTCCTATGTTCTTTCCACAGGCGCTCAAACCGGAGATGGCTGTACTATGCGGCAGAAATGAACAAGCGGTCGCAGAAGCAGCTTCCAGATTAGGATGGTCGGAGATTGTAACCGACTGGAGGCAGCTTGTCGCCCGGGATGACATCGACTTAATTGATATTAACGCGCCAAGCAATGCTCATAAAGAGATTGCCTTAGCCGCTGCGAAGGCTGGCAAGCATATTTTTTGCGAGAAACCGTTAGCGCTTACATTAGCTGACTCCCGGGACATGCTTCAAGCCGCAGAAGAGGCTGGCGTCGCCCATATGATCGGCTTCAATTACCGCTTTTCCCCTGCGGTGCAGCTCGCCAAGAAGCTGGTGGAGAGCGGCAGGCTGGGCAAAATTTATCATTTCCGCGCCTGGTTCCTGCAGGATTGGGTTATGGACCCTGAATTCCCGCTGGTATGGAGGCTGCAGAAGGATATCGCCGGTTCCGGTTCACTCGGGGATCTGGGTGCGCATCTGATCGACTTGTCTCATTATCTTATCGGGGATATCGATGAGGTCATCGGCATGAGCGAGACATTTATTAAAGAACGTCCGCTGGCCGAAGAGATGACCGGACTTAGTGCTACAGGCAGTACCAATCCAAATGCGCCTAGAGGTCAGGTTACTGTTGATGATGCCACCCTCTTTATGGCCAAATTTGCGGATGGTGCTATAGGCAGCTTTGAGGCGACGCGGTTCGCCGCAGGCCATCGCTCTACGAATTCTTTTGAGATCAACGGCAGTCTCGGCAGCGTCAAATTCGATTTTGAGCGAATGAACGAGCTGGAGGTATATTTCAACTCGGATGATGAGGATGTGCAGGGATTCCGGCGTGTTCTCGCCACCGATCCGGCCCATGCTTACGCTGAAGCCTGGTGGCCTCCCGGCCATACGATCGGCTTCGAGCATACATTCATCCATGAAGTATTGGAGCTTACAGATGCAATACGCGAAGGCAGACAACCTGTGCCCAATTTCCTGGACGGGGTAAAATGCCAGGCCGTACTCGAAGCCGTCGAACGTTCGATCGAACAGCGTCGTTGGGTTGAGATCGCTGAAATGTAAGAAAAACAGCAAAGAGCGACTTTTAAATAACCTCTATTAAGGAGATCGATCATATGAAAAAGGCATTAATAGTTTGGGGCGGTTGGGACGGACATGAACCAGAGCAGGTAGCGACCATTTTCAAAAACGCTTTGCTGGAGCATCAATTCGAGGTGGAGGTTGCCGACACGTTGGATGCATATGCAGATGCCGAGAAATTGCTTGGTCTGGATCTGATCGTTCCCGTGTGGACGATGGGAGAGATTTCTCAGGAACTCGTTAACAATGTATCGGCAGCGGTCCAGGCCGGAACCGGATTGGCCGGATGCCATGGCGGCATGTGCGACTCTTTCCGCAACAATGTGGATTGGCAATTTATGACCGGCGGCCAATGGGTAGCCCATCCCGGCAATGATGGCGTGGAGTATAAGGTAGAGATCAAATCCTCCTCCAGCCCGCTTGTCGAAGGCATCTCTGATTTTATGGTAAGTACGGAGCAATATTATTTGCATGTGGATCCCGCCGTTGAAGTATTGGCTACGACTCGTTTCCCTATCATTGACGGTCCGCATCGCCTGAACAAAGCGGTGGATATGCCTGTTGTGTGGACGAAGCGCTGGGGTCTGGGAAGAGTATATTACAACTCTCTTGGCCACCATGCCGACATCGTCGATCTCCCTCCAGTGAAGGAGTTGATGATCCGGGGACTGCTCTGGGCGGCCGAGGGCAAGGAGCTGGCGCTAAGCGATGGAGCAGCTTTGGGCGGCAAAGCATACACAGGCATGGGTGACAATCAGTACAACAACGCATAAGAGGGGAAATGAACATGAATAGCGTGAAGGTTGGCATTATTGGATGCGGTAAAATTAGCGACATATATATGGAGAATTGCGCCAAGTTCGGAGTTCTTGAACTGAGCGCCTGCGCTGACCTTGATGTGGAACGGGCCAAGGCGCAAGCTGCTAAATATAATATTCCCCGCGCATGCTCTACCGAGGAACTGCTTAGCGATCCGGACATTGCGATTATTATTAATCTGACTATTCCGGCGGCTCATGCGGAGATCTGCTTAAAGGCGCTGGAAGCCGGCAAACATGTGTATGTAGAGAAGCCACTTGCGGTTACACGCCAGGAAGGGCAGCGTATTCTACAAGCTGCGGCACAGAGAGGGCTGCTCGTAGGCAGCGCACCGGAGACCTTCCTGGGAGCGGGTATCCAGACAGCGCTGAAGCTGATCGAAGACGGGGCGATTGGCCGTCCGGTGTCAGCGACAGCCTTTATGATGAGCCGGGGGCATGAACACTGGCATCCCGATCCCGAATTCTACTACGCCCATGGCGGAGGGCCGATGTTTGACATGGGGCCTTATTATTTGACAGCGCTGATTCAATTGCTGGGCCCTATCTCAAGGATCGCGGGAATTACCGGAATGGCGCTGCAGGAGCGGACAATCTCAAGCGAGAAGAAGCACGGCAAGAAGATTCCTGTGGAAATACCCACTCATGTTGCCGGAACGCTTGAATTTGATAGCGGAGCGATTGCCTCGCTGATCATGAGCTTCGATATTTTCGGCGGAAGCAGCTTGCCTACGCTTGAGATTCATGGAACGGACGGAACGATGCTCGTTCCCGACCCGAATACCTTCGGCGGTCCGGTCAAGTATCGCAAGCTTGGAGAGAACGAATGGACCGAGGTCCCGCTGCTGGCCGGGTATAACGAGAATACTCGCGGGATCGGCGTCGCCGATATGGCCTATGCCCTGCAATCCGGACGCCCGCACCGGGCCAATGGAGAGATGGCTTATCATGTGCTTGAAGCGATGTGGGGCTTCCACGATTCCTCGGACTCCGGGCAATATTATCTAATGCAGAGTACCTGCAGCCGCCCGGCTCCGTTACCGCTGGAGCTTCAGCCTTATACGCTGGATTAGCGCGATATACATGATCCGAAAAAGAGCGAGACTTCCGATCCTGAATGGATCGGAGCTCGCTCTTTCTTATGGGCTAATGACTTCAATTTAGATGCCTTTCGCCTGGCGATAAGCATCCACGTAAGCTGCCGCCTTCTTGCGGATCAACGAGAAATCCTTGTTCTTCACCGCTTCGTTCGTCAGATCGGAGCCGATGCCTACGGCAACGGCACCCGCTTTAATCCACTCGCTCAGATTATCCAGCGATACTCCGCCGGTTGGCATAATGTTTGCTTGTGGCAATGGCCCCTTGATGGCTTTGATCACCGATGGCTCGTACAGGTTGCCTGGGAACAGCTTTACGATATCGGCTCCTAGCTCAAGCGCCTCGTTAATTTCCTTAATCGTCATTGTTCCCGGCATGACTGGAACGCGATATCTGTTGCACAAGGTAACCGTCTCAGGGCTGAGGAACGGAGACACCACGAATTCTGCACCGCTAAGAATTGCAGCACGAGCGGTCTCAGCATCCAGGACCGTCCCTACCCCAATAATCGCATAAGCGGCCTCATCCGTTGAATCAGATTTATATTTGCGGGACAATTCCTCAATCGCTTTCAAAGCAAATGGAACTGTCATCGTAATCTCAATGACTTTAATTCCGCCGGCAATCGCTTCCTCGGCCATGGCGACAACTTCCTCGGCCATCTCAGCGCGAAGCACTGCAACGACACCTTCTTGCGCAATCTTTTGGATCAGCTGGATTTTCTTCATAATCGTTTCTCCTCACCCTCATGTATCTTCTGGATTTTGATAGTTGCCTAAAGGATAAAACATCTCTCTCAAAAAACAGACCTTCCGATAATGAATTTTCCTTCTCGGCCGTTTCTTTTGGACCTAAATGGTTCATTTCCGTTCATAAATCCACAATACTCCATTTTGCGCTGTATATCCACAGTTTATTTCTGGCTTTCGAGACTGCTAAGCATGATTAACTCAATCAGAGCAGCCTATACGCTTTAACAAAACACGTCTCGTTCATGGAAAAATCCCGGCTTCATAACCCTATTTTTAATAGAAATAACGCTGCCTAAACTCATCCCACATTGAAAAACGGGAAAATACCAAATATAATCATTAATAATTAACATATTTATTAATTATATTAGGAGGCTCGCCATGAAACTGGATCTTACCGAACGATCATTGCCTGTCTATGAAGCGCTGTCCAGCTCTGTTCGTCTGAGGATCATGACGCTGCTGGCCGAGAAGCCGATGAATATCAAAGAGCTGGCAGAAGCTCTGAATTTAAGCAGCGCGATAATGACGATGCATGTTCGCAAGCTGGAGAATGCTAACCTCATCAGCAGTCATATGGCCCCCGGGCGGAGCGGTCTGCAGAAGATATGCACCTTGTCCGCTGACGGCATCGAGATTATTTTCCCCAATAAAATGCAGAATGAACGTAAAAGCTACCGCACGGAAATTCCGGTGGGCCATTATTCCGATTTTCAGATCGAGCCGACCTGCGGCCTGGCTACGACCGAGCATATGATCGGCGGCTTCGATGACCCCCGATTCTTCTGGGATCACGAACGGATGAATGCCGGCATCCTCTGGTTCGGGAAAGGCTATGTAGAGTATAAAATTCCTAACTTCCTGCTGGCAAGCCAAAATCCGGAGGAACTAGTTATTTCGATGGAAATCGCTTCCGAAGCTCCGGAGACGAACAATGACTGGCCATCGGATATTACCTTCACCTTGAACGGGGTCAAGCTCGGCTTCTGGACAAGCCCCGGCGATTTCGGCGATCAGCGCGGAAAATACACACCAAAATGGTGGGCGAACCATATCAACCAGTATGGCCTGCTCAAGCAGCTGCGCATTACGGGAGAAGGCACTTATGTAGATCGTCTGAAGATTTCGGAGATTACGATAAATGACGTCAACATCCGCGGAAAGCAATGGACCTTCAGGCTTTCTGTAGAAGAAGATGCCCGTCATATTGGCGGCCTCACGCTGTTTGGCAAAGGCTTCGGCAACTATAACGAGCATCTTATATCAGAACTTTATTATACTTGAATCCCTGCCACCTGGCCTAAACAAAGACATAGCGCTACTTGGGTTATATACCGTTCACCACAACGCGCCGCCCGGCAGCGGACAACTCTTTCGCTTCAGCTTGGCGGCAACAGGAATGATGCAACCGCAAACGGTACAGTTTACCCCATCCAGCAGCTTGGCACAGCCATTGCAAATTCGCAGCCGCTCAGCATATACCTCATCATCTACACAATGATCAGAAGTGAACATGGGAGAGGCCAACAGGCGCCGGATGCTCTCCTCCGTCACCTTGTACTCCTCCTGACAGCCTTTGCATCCGTTATTTTGCGTGCTCATCCTGTACCTTTTATGCCTTTGCCGCTTGCTGCTTGATCTCCAGCACCGCGACTGACATAGGCGGCAATTGAACGCTCAGCTTGCTGCCCTCCAGAACAAAGGCATTAAAAGGCTGTGGAACAACCTGATCCGGCTGTTCAAACGTATTGTGAGCATCGATCTCAGTAGCGGCTAATATTGTACCGGATACAACGAGCTCCCCGATCCTCTCATCCAGACCGCGCAAATCGATAGTCAGGTCATGGTTATCCGCATGATTCAGATTACAAAGGCTAATATGAATAATCCCTTCCTGGTCTACGGAAGCCGAAGTCGATACGGCAGGAATATCGCGGCCATTATGACGATAAGCTTCACTCTCGCAAGTGAATTCGACTCTCTCAGCATCCTGATGCACTTTGAACATATCAAATACATGATAGGTTGGCGTCAAGAGCATTCGCTCGCCTTCCGTTAAAATCAACGCTTGCAGCACATTGACCATTTGCGCGATATTCGCCATTCTTACCCGATTATTATGCCGATGAAAAATGTTGAGGGTAACACCGGCAACCAGTGCATCGCGGATGGAATTCTGCTGATACAGATACCCCGGCATCGATCCTGGCTCCCTATTGTACCAGGTTCCCCATTCATCAACGATCAGTCCGATACGCTGATCTGGATCATATTGATCCATAATCGCACTATGCCGGGTAATCAGCTCATCCATATGCAGAGCTTGCCCCAGCGTTGTGAACCACTCGTCTGTATTGAAGCCGGTGGCGTCCCCTTTATTTTCCCAGTCCGGACCCAGAATCGTGTAATAATGCAGTGTGATTGAATCCATAAATGAAGATGCCTCGCGCATGAGAACTTCCATCCAGCGATAATCGTTCCCATTGGGACCACAGGCAATCCGCTGAAGCTTATTATCGCCGTAATTGCGGACATAGGTCTGATACTGGCGATATAGATCCGCATAATATTCCGGGCGCATATTACCGCCACAGCCCCAATTCTCGTTGCCAACACCCCAATATTTTACGGTCCACGGCTCCGTCCGTCCGTTCGCTGCACGCATGGACGACATTGGAGACTCTCCGCCAAACGTAAGGTACTCTACCCATTCGGACATTTCCCGCACGGTCCCGCTGCCTACATTTCCATTTATGTAAGCGTCACAGCCAAGCAGCTCACACAACATCATAAACTCGTGAGTCCCGAAATGGTTGTTTTCAACAGCGCCTCCCCATAGCTTGTTAATCATTCGTTTGCGTGTCTCTCGCGGGCCAATCCCATCCTCCCAATGATAATCATCTGCAAAACAACCACCTGGCCACCGCAACACCGGGATATTGATGCGCTGCAGCGCTTTCAATACATCGTTTCTAATCCCCTTGGTATTCGGAATTGGTGAATCCTCGCCCACCCAGATGCCTTCATAGATCCCTCTGCCCAAATGCTCGGAGAAATGTCCGTAAATCTCTTTGTGGATAAGTCCTTTTCGCATATCTGCATTTAACACAGCACTAGAAGCCATTGTCTCCCGCCTTTCACTTTAATTAATAAAAACATTAATTAATAAATATATTTATTAACATTATAATAAAGCTCTTACAAGTCCGTCAATGCGCTCCATGCTTCTTACGACTCAAATCCCAACATTTTTTACGGATAACGATATTAAACTTATAAATAAACCAAAATGAACTTGATAAATGAACATAAATGGAGTAAATTGAACATTAAAGAACTTATTATTTTGTAAAGGGGACTATTCACATGGAAAGACGTTATGCTTCTCATCCAAATGAGGTTAAGCAATTCGATACGGAGCGCCTGCGCGAGGAATTTCATATTCCAACTTTATTTACAGCTGACAAACTGGAACTCGTATTGACCCATGAAGACCGTATGATCATTGGCGGAGCACATCCGGTTAAGGAAGCGGTTAAATTGGAGACCGATCTGAAGGAACTTGGTGTATCCTTCTTCCTGGAGCGCCGCGAGCTTGGTATTATCAATATTGGCGGAGCAGGAAGCGTCACTGTAGACGGAACCGTATACGAATTGGATAATAAAGAATGCTTGTTCGTAGGCATGGGCAGCAAAGAAGTTATTTTCAACAGCAAGGATGCTGCAAAACCGGCTAAGTTCTATTTGAACTCCGCTCCGGCCCATAAAGAATTCCCTACAGCCAAAGCTACGCTTGAAGATGCGGAATCCGCTGAACTGGGTTCGATCACCAATTCTAACGAGCGCAGAATCTATCGTTTCATTCATGAGAACGGAATTCAAAGCTCGCAGCTGGTTATGGGTTTGACCCTGCTCAAACCGGGCAATATGTGGAATACGATGCCAGCTCACGTCCATCCTCGCCGGATGGAAGCTTATGTGTACTTCGACCTGCCTGAAGATGCTGTAGTCGTTCACATGATGGGTGAGCCTACCGAAACAAGACATATCATTATGAGAAATGAAGAAGCCGTTATTTCCCCTAGCTGGTCCGTGCATAGTGGTGTGGGCACAAGCAACTACGGCTTCATCTGGAGCATGGCTGGAGATAACAAAATCTACTCCGATATGGACCCAGTAGATATGAAAGAGTTAAAATAAAGGTTCAAATGTACGAAAAGAAATGAGGCCCGCTATGAACCCGATCCGACGCTACGAGAAGATCATGGAAGTATTGTTGATGAATAAAGAGGTTACGGTAGCAGAGCTGAGCGAGCGGCTGCAGGTAACAGGGAAGACGATTCGTGAGGATCTGTCTAAATTGGAGGAACAGGGACTGATTCGCCGCATCCATGGGGGAGCGATTCTCGCCCAGGACGATCAATTCGGTATTTTGCCCTCCAAAGAGCCGATTGCCAAAAATGCAGACGCCAAGGTTGAGATCGCCTATGAAGCGCTTCGCCATATCGCCAGAAATGATATTATCGCCCTTGACGGTGGCAGCACAACGCTCGAAATTGCCCGCCGGCTGGATAATCAGCCGCTTACGGTAGTGACCAACGACGTCTATATCATCAGCGAGCTTGCAACCAAGGATCAGATCCTTCTTGTTGTTCCCGGGGGATATCGGGTACGCAATATGCTTGCCGGTTCGGAAGCAAATGCCTACGTGCGGCAGCTCAATATTCAGAAAGCATTCATATCGACGACAGGCGTTCATCCAGAACATGGTCTATCCATATATACCGGTGATTTGATTGATTTCAAGCGCGCATTAATCGATACAGCCCGTGAGACGTTTGCCGTTATCGATCATCATAAATTCGGACAATCCGCTCTGCGGACCTTTGCATCTCTCGACGAGATCAGCGCCATCATAACCGACCGCGGACTTACAGCCGAGATTGCTAAACCCTACAAGGATATGGGCATCCGAATTTTGACCAGCGGCTACGAGCACGGCCATTCCAATCCATAAAGGAGCGTTATACTCATGAACTTATTTGATCTATCTGGCAAGACAGCTCTCGTAACCGGCGCAGCTGGTGGGCTGGGCCAAGGCATCGCCCTAGGACTCGCAGAAGCAGGAGCAGACATTGTCTGCGCTTCCTACAGCTCCAGTGAAGAGACTGTTAAGGCCGCTCAGGCATTGGGCCGGAAAGCCTCCGATATTACGGTTGATTTAAGCGATCATTCTATTTTGCAACAAACTTTCGACAAGGCTCTTGAACTGACCGGACATGTAGATATTCTTGTGAACAATGCCGGGATTATTCGTCGTACTCCAGCCAAGGATCACAGTCAAAAAGACTGGTTTGACGTTATTGATATTAACCTCAACACGGTGTTCCTTCTGTCACAAATCGTTGGCAGACACATGATTGAGAGAGGCAGCGGAAAAATGATCAATATTTGCTCGATGCTCTCCTACCAGGGTGGAATTAATGTACCAGGCTATACTGCGTCCAAGCATGGCGTTGCCGGTCTGACGAAGGCATTTGCCAATGAGTGGGCAGCAAGCGGTCTGCAAATCAACGGTATTGCTCCCGGCTATATGGCTACCAACAATACTGCGCCAATTCTTGCAGACGAAGAGAGAACGGCCTCGATCACCGAGAGAATTCCTGCAGGACGTTGGGGTACTCCTGACGACGTGAAGGGTCCTGCCGTATTCCTGGCTTCCTCGGCTTCCGATTACCTGAACGGTCATGTTCTGTGTGTTGATGGCGGATGGATGGCAAGATAATCTCCTGCTAGATCAAAGAGCTGCCTGCAGTTCCTTTAGGAACTGTGGCAGCTCTTTTTTATTTTATAAGAAAAGACGGCTTAACCATTGGATGCACAGATCCATCCAGGTCGCCACATGAGGATCGATCTGCCCTTCATCTGTGGCCGTCAGCTTGGTAGCCAGCGATAATCCGTGCGGTCCTTCCGGATAGATATGCAATTCGAACGGAATGCCATGTCTGCGCATCGCTTGGGCGAACAGCAGGCTGTTCTCCACCGGAACCGCCGTGTCCTCGAATGTATGCCAGATGAACGCTGGTGGCGTCTTCTCACTCACCTGCTCCTCCAAAGACATCTCAGTAAGCAGCGCTTCCTCCGGGTCCTCGCCTAACAAATTATCAAAAGAACCCCGATGCGCATGCTCCCCGCCTGAAATCACCGGATAGCTCAGAATTAATGCGTTTGGCCGATAAATGTCCGTGCCCTGCCCCTGTTCATCCTGAAGCAGCGGGTTATCCCAGTGGACTCCCAGGCTTGCTGCCAGGTGGCCGCCAGCGGAAAACCCGCAGACCGCAATCTTATCGGCAATAATATTCCATGCTTCCGCATTCTCCCGAAGGATACGGATTGCCTTGGACACGTCCAATAATGGCTGCGGATGCTTCCTTGGGGCTACGCTATAATACAAGACAAAGGCATGGAACCCGGCTGCATTGAACTCCAGTGCGATCGGTTCCGCTTCACGCTCGGATGTAAATCCATAACCACCGCCGGGACAGATCAGAACCGCCCCTCTTTTTTGCTCGCCTTTTAAAATGTAAGTTTCCAGCTTGGGGGTAAAACCGTCCTCCAGTTGGCCAGCATATGTACCCTGATCCCATATTTCAACGATTTTCTCGATCATCTTGTCCTCTCCTCTTATGCCGTATATCCCTCATTATACTGCAAATGGTTGCTTAAGGAGAATGAAAAAAGGCCCTAAAAAGGGCCTAGTTTTACGACATTGTATTTTCATGCTCTCCAAGATGAGAGGCGGAACGTTACCGCCCCCTCCTGCTCGATTTATTGAAGACTCCACAAAGCAGGCACATTCGCAGGCTCCCAACCAGCAAGCGACGTATGCGGCTGTAGGCATTTATACACTTTTCCGTTATAGGTCACCAAATCATCTTTGACGTATGCCTTATTGGCCACCCATGCATCCACGGTTGGTGTAGAGGCTTCGGTTGTAACTGTCACTGCATTGCTAGCAGCCGAGACGTTGCCCGCCGCGTCTTTTGCTATGACAGTAAAGGTATAACCCGTATTAGGAGATAGATTAGTAATAACCGCCGTAAGCGTCGTGCCGTCCACGGAAGCCGCCAGCGTGGAATCGTTATAAACATCGTAGCCGGTCACACCCACGTTATCTGTGGAAGCTTCCCAAGCCAGCGTTACGCTTGATTGTGTTTTTGCCGTGGAGGTCAGATTTGCAGGGGCTGTAGGTGCAACTGTATCCGGTGCCGTTGGTGTAGTAGTCACAACGTTGCTGGCCGCCGACACATTGCCTGCCGCGTCTTTCGCCTTCACGTAGAAGGATACGGCACTGCCTGCCGGAAGACCTGTCGCGGTAAACGTGGTTGTCGTAGAACTGCCGATCAAATTCGAACCTTGATAGATGTCATATCCTGTTACACCGATATTATCGGTAGACGCGGTCCAGGTTAAGGTAGCGGAGGTTGATGTTTGTGCAGTGATAGCGAGATTTGCAGGTGCGCTTGGAGGTTGTGTATCCGCAGGTGGAGCAGATTGAAGCTGCCATAATGTTGGAGCGGCTGACGGCTCCCAACCTGGGATAGAAGTGTGCGCATAAGTACATTTGTAGAGGTTCCCGTTATAAGTAACATAAGCCCCGACTGCATACGCAGTATTAGGCTGCCATGCAGGGAAAACCGGGTCGGTAGGCGTCGTCACAGCGATAGAATCACTAGGGGCGGATAGGTTGCCGGACAGATCTCTGGCAATAACATAGAAGTTGTAAGTGGTACCTGGCGAGAGCCCGGTAATGGTCTCCGTTGTGCCTTCCGTTGATTTAACTAGCGTGCCATTCTGGTAAATATCGTAGCCGGCGATATCATCGTTATCGGTTGAAGCCCTCCAATTTAGCTTGACCGTCGTTTTGGTCTTGGCAGTGGCGACCAGATGGGTCGGAGTGGTTGGCGGTTGATTATCGAGGATTGGTGGTAAAGTGGTGACCGAAAGGGCGTTGCTGGCCGCAGAGGAGTTGCCCGCCGCATCTCTTGCTTTAACCGTAAAGATATACGTTGTGCTGCCTGTTAGGCCTTTAATGAGGGCGGTTGTTGTTGCTCCGTCAACCGAGAGAGCAAGCGCACCATTTTTATAAATATCATAAGCCATAACGCCTACATTATCGGTCGAAGGGCTCCAGCTTAATGCAACCTTCTTGTCGCCGTGACCTGCATCAGTCAAATTTGCAGGCGCCGTTGGCGGAACGGTATCCACAGGCGGCGTGGCTTGACTCAGGTCAGCAGCAACCTTATCTAACAGCTTAGGCCCTGTGCAGTTGAATTTTGGACTTGTGCGGCAATCGGAGCTGAATTCCCAGAACATCGCGCCGGCAAGATTGTTGTTCTTGATGTATTCCGTCTTATAACCGATGGATTCCGTATCATCATAAGAAATAAAGATCTTTGTCGTTGGATTGTAGAGATAAGGAACCTTGGCAATGCTGTTAAAATATCGTGTATACCCGTTTTTATTTACATAGTTCGCAGCGAGATCCCCGTAATCAAACACCCCTGTATTTCCGGAGTTGGTATCATCCCAAGTTCCGTTGGGAGCCCATTTGAACACTGAACCGTTATCTTCCGCGCAGGTCTGGTATTGACCGTCGTTATTCGGCCCAGGAGGGCAGTTCTTCCAGCTGCGGGCCATGAACTCTAACCCGACAACAAGCTTATTCATAGGCACCCCCGCATTTTTATAAGCCTGGATTGCCCCGTCCACGAAGAAACCGTTGCTGTAGTAGGGATCGCTAGGATCCCCATAAAGACCCGTATTATGACTGGTCGTAGCTTCAAAAGATCCGCCGTGGAAGTCATAAGTCATGATATTGATCCAATCGACGATTTGAGCGATTTTGCCCAGTTCGGTGTTGTCGACGAATTTCTGACTCGCACCGGAAGCGATGGTAAGGATATAATGTTGGCCATCCTCAGCTCCTGCTGCATCCAGCTGGTTGCGGATTTCTTGCAGCAGCAGGGTGTAGTTCTGTTTATCCTCCGGTCGGTAGCTATTGCCTTTGATCGCTTCTACATTCGGATATTCCCAGTCGAGGTCAACCCCATCAAACCCATACGCTCGAAGCGCATCGACAGCCGATTTAGCGAAGTTCTTTCGAGTTTGATCAGATGCCGCGGTATCGGAGAAGCGGTTGGACCATGTCCATCCCCCGACCGACAGAATCGTCTTCAACTGCGGATTTTGGGCCTTCAGGTTCCGCAAGGCTCCAAAGTTGCCGCAGGCCGCATCGGCCCAGCAACCGGTGGTTGGCCCGCCAGGTGTAGGGCGCAAGGCATCGGCATCAGGATCACCAAGCACGATACTGCCATTAGGGACGTTACCGGATTGAAGTGGAATACCGGAGACGGTACAAGACCATGTATTTTTGTTCGGGTTGTCTATAGCGGTAGAGCCATTGCCGTGCTTTCCATCCCAACAAATATCAGCAAACGCATAGTTAATGTGTGTGATTTTGGAGACATCGATATCCGTAACATTATAGCTGCGGCCATAAACGCCCCAAGATGGGAAATATCCGACGATTTTATAGTTTCCGTTTGGAGTGGCTGCGCTTGCATTTTGTGCACCAGCGCCGGATACGAATGACGTAATGATCAGCAACAGGCAGACGAATGCCATTCCGACCCTTTTTAATATCTTGCTGTAAATCATGAATTCTCCTCCTTTTTTTGAACAACAGGTACCCCTATCTGCGCTAAATTACTTGGACATTAAGCAGGCTTGCTCTTGTTAGCGATACTGCGATGCGAATCACAAATCAAGGCCTCACCCCCTTTCAAGTGGGAAGCAATAAATCAGTAGGGTTGGTATATGGAGAACACAATATCGTGGGGAAAACATAGCAAAAAACACTTAGGTGGAAACACAGCAAAACTAAAGTGTACACCTTCAGGCATGGGACATGGGCATGGGTATCGGTATGGGTTTAATTTGAGTGAACATCAAATGGGTGTTAATGAGGTGATATAGCATTCACTTCGCAGAATGAAGCCAGGGGAGAATACGAAACACACGCTGAGGTAGCGGTAAGGTTACGATTTGGTACGAAAGTATTTATATGGCAAGGAAAATAAAATATGACTTAAATTGGAGGGATGTAGAAGGATATCATGGTACGGTCATGAAAGGAGCCTATGACTATTAAATTTATAAACGGCAGTTCTTCGCTTCCAAGCGTCTGTGGTGTTCGTTACTCGTCACAAAAAAAGTGGAGGGCCATGCATGGCCCTCCACTTATATTATGATTTCCACCATTCGTCATAAGGGGCCACAGGCAACTGACGTTTATGCTCGCTGCGCAAATAGCGTTCCTCGATACTGGCCTTGGTCTTGGTGTCTACTGCTGCGCCAGTTAAATAATCATCCAGCGCTTGATAGGTAATGCCGAGCTCTGCTTCATCGGATTGCTGCGGCTTATCATCAAGCAGGTCGGCCGTAGGAACCTTCAAATACAGACGCTCTGTTGCATTTAATTCCTTAAGCAGCTCACGCCCCTGCGCCTTCGTTAGACCGGCCAATGGCACGAGATCTGCACCACCGTCGCCAAACTTCGTAAAGAAGCCGGTCACAGCCTCGGCGGCATGATCCGTACCGATGACAAGACAGCCCGTCTCCCCGCCGATTGCGTATTGGACCATCATCCGCATGCGCGCCTTGGCATTGCCTTTGTTAAAATCAGACATCGGATGTCCGATCGATTGCTTGACCTGCTCGGAAAAAGCGAGTACCGGTTCCTCGATGTTGACGGCCAGGGATTGATCCGGTCGGATAAAAGTCAGCGCCTCGGCGGCATCCTCCTCATCCTGCTGTGTACCGTAAGGCAAACGGACCGCATAGAATGTCGCTTCATAACCTTCTGCCCGCAGCTCCTCGACCGCAAGCTGGGCCAAGCGGCCAGCAAGTGTCGAATCCTGCCCCCCGCTGATTCCAAGGACGAAGCCTTTGGCTCTCGTCTTGCGGCAGTACGCCTTCAGGAAATCCACCCGCTGTCTGATCTCCTCCTTGGCTTGAATGACCGGCTTCACATGCAGCGCTTTAATGACTTGTTGTTGAATGCTCATATTGCTGATGGCCCCTCTCTACTTATATAATTTGTGATCTTTAATATAGGAATAACATCTGTCGGGCATTAGATAGCGCGGTTCTCCGCCTAATCTGAACTCATCGCGGATATAGCTGGAGCTAATCTCCATTGCCAGCCCTTTATCGATAAGGTGGAACGTTTGTCCGTCATCGCTATTGCGCAGAATAGGCGACCTGCTGATTGCCGAGAGCATATTAATCCCATCCCTGGCCATTACGATGAACTTGTTCTCACGGATAAGCTCCTCGGATTTTTTCCATTTCCCCTCACCGATATCCAGCAGCAGATCGGCTCCCATTATAAAATAAATCTCATCCTCCGGGTATTGCGCCTTAAAATGCTTAAGCGTTAAATACGTCGCAATCTCCCAGCCTGGCTGCTTCATTTCATAATTATCGGCAACAAATCTATCATTCCCCTGGATCGCCATCACAATCATGTTCCAGCGATGCTCATCGCTGACATGCATCGTCTTGTCTGGACGCTTGCTTGAACAGGGCAGAAAAATAACCCGATCCAGCTTGCAACGGTGCATCACCGTACTTGCCGTCCACAAATGCACGTTCGTGATCGGATCAAAGGATGATCCGTAGATTCCTATTTTGGCCAACGCCGATTCCTCCCCTTGTCTCTCCCTTACTGGAGGTTATATAAAAGTCCTCCTTTGATCTCGAAGCAGCACGGCACGGGTAGCTTATTTAATATTGAATCTTGAAATCCTACCGGAACCAGACAGGGGGTTTATGAAGTCATGGTTTCTACGGATACCTCTTAAGGGCTCAAGTACAAACTACGTATGATCCCACTTCTTTTGTTCCCGGCTTCATTCAACTATAGAGTTTTGTAAAATCGCTTATCAAAAGTATAAACCTCAGCGCCAAAAATCCGACTTTTTTAACATAATATTCACTTAAGCTTGGACTCTTTGGTTTACCTGCTCTTGAATCTTGGCGATCAAGCGCATTTTGTTATCCCAGCATGCCTGGCTTAGATCTACGGGATACTCGGCCGGATTAAGCATCCGTTTGTATTCATCCCATAGCAGCTCCAGGTTCTGAGCCGCAAACTGCTGAATCTCGGTTAGCGCCGGCAGCTGATAGACCAATTTGCCCGCCTCGAAGATCGTATGATGCAGCTCGCGTGCTTCGAAATTAGTAACGAACTTGGCAACATGGGTATGCACCGGATGAAACATTTTCAGCGGATCCTCCTGCTGCGGATTCTCATGCATTAGCGCGATATAATCGCCTTCCGATTTCTGATTGGCTTTATTGATGATACGGAACACTTTCTTGCGCCCGGGCGTCGTTACTTTCTCCGGATTCGCACTGATCTTGATCGTATCCTGCATTTGGCCATGCTCGTCCTCGATCGCGATCAATTTATATACCGCACCCAAGGCCGGTTGATCATAAGCTGTAATCAGCTTGGTTCCCACTCCCCACACATCGATCTTCGCCCCCTGCGCCTTCAGGTTCATGATCGTATGCTCATCGAGATCATTGGTCGCATAGATTTTGGCCTGCTTGAAACCTGCTGCGTCAAGCATCTTGCGCGCTTCCTTCGACAGATAAGCCAGGTCCCCGCTGTCGAGACGAATACCAAGAAAGTTAATCTTCGGGCCAAGTTCCTTGGCCACCTGGATCGCCGTAGGTACCCCTGATCTTAGCGTATCATAGGTATCCACCAGGAACACGCAATCCTTATGGGCTTCCGCATATTTGCGAAAAGCGGTATATTCATCGCGATAGGCTTGAACCATCGCATGGGCGTGGGTGCCTACCGTTGGAATGCCAAACAGCTTGCCGGCTCTGACATTCGAGGTTGCTTCAAAGCCGGCGATATAGGCGGCCCTTGCTCCCCAGATTGCAGCATCCAGCTCCTGTGCGCGACGGGTGCCAAACTCCATGCTGGTCTCATGGCCGATCACCTGCTTGATCCGCGAGGCCTTCGTTGCAATCAAGGTCTGGAAATTAACCATATTGAGCAGAGCAGTCTCAATGAGTTGAGCCTCGGCCAGCGGCGCCTCGATCTGCATCATCGGCTCATTGGCAAAGACGAGTTCACCTTCCTGCATCGAGCGCACGGTTCCCGTAAATCGAAGCTGTTCCAAGTAAGCGAGAAATTCCTCGCTATAGCCGTCCTCCCGTAAAAAATCGAGATCGCTCTTCGTGAAGCGGAATTGCTCCAGATACCGGATCACCCGCTCCAGCCCGGCAAAGACAGCATAACCGTTCTCGAAGGGGATTTTGCGGAAATAGACCTCAAATACAGCCTTGCGGTTATGAATTTGATCCTGCCAATACGCCTGAGTCATATTGATCTGATATTTATCGGTATGCAGGGCATAGCTGTCATCCGCATAAGCATAAGCGTCCAGCCGCCCCTCTTTATCCAGACTGTTCTTCATGACTGATTCCTCCTCTTTACTGAATCTCCGCTCCAAGCGAGGCTTTAAAATGACGCAGCGCCCAGACATGGCCTTCCTGATCAAAGCTGGCTACAGCCGCTTCATGGATCACAATATGAAATCCTCTATTATAAGCATCAACTGCGGTATGCAATACGCAAATATCCGTGCATACCCCGACCAGATGAAGCTCAGTGATTGCCCTGGCGCGAAGCTGCAGTTCTAGATCCGTTCCTGCAAACGCGCTGTATCTCGTCTTATCCATCCAATATACATTTTCGGACGCCTTGTTCAGCTGATAGACCTTCTCCAAGGCGCCATACAACTCGCGTCCCTTCGTTCCTTCCAGATTGTGCGGAGGGAAGAGCCTGGTCTCGGGATGCAGCTGATCCCCTTGTCTGTGAAGATCAATGGCGAACACAACATAATCATTATTGCCAATAAACTGTTTGGTAATGTCGACCATCGCCTGCTCAATCGCCTGTCCGGGCTTGCCGCACGTCAGCGCTCCATCATCGGCCACAAAGTCATTCGTGTAATCAATATTGATTAATGCTCTCTTCTTCACTTCTGTCATCCTGAATCCCTCCCTGATTTTAGCGTCCCCATTTACTTTCTAACATGGTAAAGCGAATGATTCACATCGGTCGTGGTCTCTGTGAATCGATACAATTGCGTTGGCTTCTTAGAGGTCCGGGTTGTCTTCCTGCCGGGAACCTCTTCAATGAATGGCAGTGATTTTATTTTACGAGCAAAAGAGGCGTCCAGCGCAATCGCTGAATCATCAGTGACGGTAAGCAGCACCGCCTGAAGCTCGGAATAAGTGAATTCCTCGGGCAGAAACTCCTTAGCGGCAGTCGTCTCCAGCAGCTTGCGGCGAATCACATCAATTGCATCACGGATGATCCGTTCGTGATCAAAAGCCAGCTCCAGCTTCAGGACATCCTCAACCGGAAATAGCTCAACTTCACTGGCGTCATCTCCACTCTGGCGATGCTTCAGAAGATGCTCCGGCACGATGGCATAATGCGCATTGGAGATAATCCATCCCCGTGGATCACGTCCCGGAGTATCGTACACGCCATAATGCTCCAGATGGATGCTGTCAACTCCGGTCTCCTCCTTCAATTCTCTGGCAGCAGACTGGAACGCCGTCTCGTCCGGGTTCACGAAGCCGCCGGGCAGCGCCCATTTGCCGGCTTCTATATTCGGACGCCCTTCACTATCCGTCATGCTCCGCTTGATAAGCATAATATACAGCTTCATAACCGGGGGTTTAAAAGGCTCAGGCTGGCCTGAGAGAATGGTAAACACCGCGATATCAGACGTATATCCATCCGGTGTCCTATATTTCTTGACGTCATAGTGCTGCAGCGCCTGTTCATTGGATATCACACTGTGAACCTCCTTTATTTTAACACTTAACAAATTGTTAATTGTAATTATACTGACCTCTTGCAGCATTGTCAACCATATTTATGCAATTTAGGCCCTTACGCACATGAAGCGGGAAAAACCGCCAGGGAAGTTGCCCTGACGGTTTTTAAGTTCGAAGAAAATAAATGCTACTTTGCGGCCATTCGGGTGATTTGCCTTTAATCAGAGCTCACCTTGAACAGGGCTTACTTTGAACAAGGCTACGTTGATCCGAGCTTGCTGGGGACATCGCTTCTCTCCTCTGTTTCCTTTCACATCGCGATATCCACATATTCATCGGGCTTGATGCCTTCATACCGGACAAAGGCCCGTTTGAAGGAATAGACATTTTCATAGCCCACGCGACGGGCAATAACATCGATGCCGCATTTTCTCTCCCGCAGCAGCTCTTTGGCCATTTCCATGCGGAGCCGGCATAAATAATCATAAAAATTAATTCCGGTAACCTCCTTGAAGATTTTCGATACTTTGGAGACCGACATCTGAAAGATTTCAGCAAGCTGCTTCAACGAAACGTCGGAACTTGTGTAATTCTCGTTGACATACTGCAGCAGCTGGCTGCCAACCTCGATCGTCGGCATCGAGTTCGAATAGCGATTGCGTTCGCAGATCAGGGTGACGACTTCATATACATAGCTCCACAGCTCCGCGACATCCGATCCTTCCGCTTTATTGGCAAACTGCTTCACGTAGATGCCGGTATCCAGATTCAATTCATGCAGCACCCGCAGCATCGTCTCCATCAGTAAAGAGACCAACCGCATTGTACTCGCTTCGGACAGGCAGCGCTTCCCATTCTCCGCACTGATCTCATGCAGGATTTGCATGGTTGTATCCAGATTCCCGATCTTCAGATTATTGATCAGCTGTACTTCCCAATCTGTCGGGTAATAGTATTCCACGATCGTCTGAGCCGTTTCTTCCTGAATATCGGGAAGATGGTCGCGTGAGAACATAATATACTGCAGGCTTTCGTTAGCCGTGTAATACGATTTGCTAATGCCAACCAGTCCCTTCTCTACCGTCCCGGGCAAGACATACGGATGAAAACCGCAAGCCTGTTCGATCTCTTCAGTGATGCTGGCGGCGATTCGCTCCATCCTTCCCTCCTGACCAAAAAGGGCCTCCGAGGACAAAATCAGCGCCTTATCGGCATGGGTCACTTCAAACAGCTCATAATCCAGCCCATGACGCTCCATTACTTTCTCGACAATTACGAGCGTCATCAATTCAATTTTGCGGATCTGGCCGAAATCTGAGACATCGCGGATCGCATGGAAGCTAATTAGTACCGTACAGTAATACATCTCATCGGTATAACCGATACCGATTTTTTTCAGTCCATTCATTTGCTGATCATCCGTAAAATATCCTTTGAGCAGACGCTGGAACAAATTCGACTTGGCAGCTTTTTCATAGTCCTGCATCGATCGCTGAAGCTTCTCATTTTCATGCAGCAGCCGATCAAAGGATTTTTCAATGTAATTATATTCGGAACCGGAGATGGGACTGCTCCTGACATCGTCATAACGAATCGCAGCCGAAAGCTTGCTCAGCAAGGCCCCTAACGGATGGTAACTGATTTTGGCCAACAGGAACGCGGTTAAAGCGCCAAGCGCGATGGATATCATAATAGCCAGCAGCGAACTGAACAGATTGTTGATACCGATCACACTGCTATCCAGATAAGACATTTTGTACTTCAGATCGCTCTCAAGCGAGGATACCACAAGCTGATAGCTGCCCTGGCTCCCCTGCTCCTCCCCGGCAAGCCCGGCCTGGGTCTGCCTGTAAATCGACTGCCCCTGCGTCGTTATCAAAATATCGGTGGACTCAATACTGCCAAACCGATGCATATAATCCGAGAAGTAAGCGCTGTCAATAAATAAAACAAGAACGCCACGCGGTTGGTTCACCACCTCCAGGCTTTGAAAGACCGGAATGACGCGTTTGCTGTTCCCCCACAGCTTCATCGTTTCCGGCGGCAGCATTTTGAAATACTGTTGTTCGAGTGCGGTGCTCTCGATTCGCTGCCGCACCTCATTATCGAATACAGCCACGCTGGAGAAAAAATCGTCCTCCGCATAGGTCCCCCAAGCAGAAAAAATCTGTTTCTTTTCCGGAAAAACAATCATTCCGAAGGAGAGAATATTCAGGGAGTTGATGGAGTTCTCGAAGTTCCTACGAATTTCCAGCATCTTTAGAAAATCAAATTCATTTTCATATACGTCTGTATTCTGCATCATTTTCCGGACCCAAGATTCTTCACCCATCAACTTGCCTAAATTTTTGAGCTCCTGCAGTTTATCATCAACGACGACCGCAATCCGATTAGCATCGGAAACATGCTTGTCATGCAGCCGCTGCCTCTCCTCCCTGATGTTCCGCTGCACATTCAAGCTGCTGAATACAATGATCGGAATAATCAGGATCACGGTATAGGATAAAAAGATTTTTCGAAACGTAACGCTTCCGAAGTTTCCTAGTCGCAAAGGCCATCCCCTCCTCCGGTTATGAATCCATCATGAAGCAGAAGGAGGAAAACGACGATCTCCCCTGCTAACGGAGAGAACGTCTGTTTTCCCGATTGTACAATCGTTATTCGATGCTGTTGTATCTATCAAGCAGCTGCTGGTCGATCTCGATCAACTGATCCAACCCTAGCTTTTTCAACTCGGAAATATACTCATCCCAGTTATCTAGAGATTTCTGGCCCAAAGCCAGCTTGGTAGCAAGCTCTTCCGAATAGGTTCTAAGATTCGTTAAAATTTTTGTCTTCGTCTCAAGCTGCTGATCATCGGGAATCGCCAGGTAGTTGGCGTTCATGTTGACGAAATATGGCTTGTAATTAAGCATATTCAACTCATGGTCGGCTTTATCCTTCGATACGCCGGACAGCTCGAACTCCAGATTGGCGAATTGAACGCGAGGGAATACGGTATCCCCGAATAGCGGGCGCCCGGTGACCTGTCCTGATTTGGCCAGTTCTTCATCCGAACCGTTGTTGATATATACTTTTGCTCCATTGTCATCCCTTTTGTAGGTCTGGCCTTCGATACCCCAGTACAGCAGGTCCGCATAAGGCTCAGAGTAGATCATATCGAAAAATCGGATCGCCGCCTCCACATCTTTGCAGTCTTTGGTAATCGCATATTTTTGCCATACCAGAAACGGAGGCTCCAATTGCGCAGCCGGGGCTATATGCTCAACGGCTTGAAGCGGCATCAACGGAAGGAAATCACCGCCGCCATTGATCGTGGGCTCCAGATAAGTTTCCAGATTGTAATCGCTGATGGAAGCCACCTGATTTTCGGTCATCTTCTGCTGCTTCTGCTCTCCCGTAGCCCCGATCAGGCTTGTATCGAGCACCCCTTCCTTAACAAGCTGCTGCAGATAGAGGAAATAGTCCTTGATACCTTCCTGATACCACGGGGAGACTACCTTTTTATTCTCTACGTCCACCGCCGTAATGTCGGTGCCAAGTCCGAACCATTGGGCGATTGCGCCCTCAAATTTGCTCGTATCGTAGACCAGAACCTCGTCCGGCTTGCCGTTGCCATTGGCGTCCTTGTCTCTGATCGCCTTTAACGTGTCCAAATACTCCTTGGCATTGGCTGGGGCCGGAAGATTCAGCTTATCCAGCCAGTCTTTGCGGATCAGCATGCTCAAGGCCACGGGCGCCGGCTCCTTCTCCTGATACGTTTTTTTGTGCAAATCACTGAACCAGTACATTTTGCCGTCAGGCGATGTCGTCGTTTTTTTGGCATAAGGGAATTCCTGATCGTACATCTTCTTAATATTTCCATTGCTATATTTCTCGATTAGCGGATTCAAATCAAGCAGCACACCCTGCTTGGCCAGGTTCAGAACCGTCGTATTATCCAGCTGCGAAATATTCACAATGTCGGGGAGAGAGGAACCTGAGGCCATTCTAGTCTGAATAACTACTTTATATTGCTCATTGGGAACCAACTCATATTCCAGCTCCAGTCCAGCTTCCTGTATCATTTTATCGACTTCCGTCCACACCGGGTATTTATCTCTATCCTCGAACTTAATGTACTTATTGGAGCCGGTGGGCCCAAGCAATTTCAGTTTGCTGACATTTTTCTCCGCCGTCGAAGAGCTGCCTCCCTCCTCCTTCTTCACCTCTCCGCCGCCGCAGGCTGTGATGGTCCCGAACACAACAACCGCTGCCATCAATGCCATCAATGATCTTCTCCAACGCTTCATCTTTTACATTCCCCCTAGAAATGTTTGATAACACAAGTATTCTATTGCGATCGGATCTGCATGGAGGTTCAATTTTACCAATAAAGAAATCGCTTACATCTTAATGTAGCAACCCTGTTCATGTCTACAGATCCGAGAACAAACCTTTTTGTTGTTCCCGAAAAGCGGTTTAGGGCTATTCTTTCAAGGAACCGAGAAGCGCTCCCTTGATGAAATATTTTTGGAAAAACGGATAGGTAAAAATCACGGGCAACGTTGTGAATACGATGATCGCATACTTTAATTGGATATTGGACAGCATCGTAGCCACTGCATTCTTGGCATCATCCAGCGATAGCATCTTCAGATCGACGGATTGCTGAACAACAACCCGGTACAGATACATTTGCAGCGGATGAAGCTTCTCATTCGGCAAATACACCAGTGCATCAAACCAGCTGTTCCAGATGCCGACAATGGAATAGATAGCAATTACCGCCAGGATCGGCTTGGAAATCGGCAAAATAATCTTGAACAGCAGCTGCAAATGGGAAGCGCCGTCGATAAAGGCGGATTCCTTCAGCCCATCCGGAATTGTCGTAAAGAAGGTCCGAACCAGAATAATATTCCAGATGCTGACCATCCCCGGAATAATGACTGCAAACATCGTATTGTATAATCCGAGCTTATTTATGAGCAGGTAAGAGGGGATAAGCCCGCCCCCGAAATACATGGGAATCAGCAGATACGCAACTACCCATTTTCTCCCCTTCAGATTTCGCATCGTTAACGGGTAAGCTCCCAGCACGGCCATTAGACAGTTCAATAAGGTCCCGGCGCTGACATAAATCAGTGTGTTGGAGTAAGCCCACCACATTTTCATATCTTTTACGATCAGCTCATACGAGCCGAGGTTGAAGCCTTTCGGATACCAAAAAACATTCATGGCAGCTACTTCTTGCGGCGCGCTGATGGACATGATGATAACAAAGTAAAATGGATACAGGGTGATCAAACAGATAATGAATGCGATCGCATATAAAATAATGTCAACGACGATGGAGCCTTCTCTGATTTTATTTGGATTTCGATGAGCCGAGACCATCTTACTCCTCCTTACCACAAGGCATAGTCTGAATATTTGCGGCTTAATGAGTTAGCAATATATAACAGCGTAAAATTAATTAATGATATGAATAACCCAACTGCCGTCCCCATGCTGAAATTGCCGCCAAGCAGGCCGTCTCGGTACAAATAGGTGCCTATAACATCCGCCGTTTCATACACCATCGGATTGTAGATCAACAAAATAAATTCGCTGTTCGCCGAAAGCAGACTGCCAATCGCGAAAATAAGCAAAATAAAGATGGTCGGACGAATCGAGGGCAGCGAAATATGAAGCATCTGCTTGAATCGGTTAGCTCCATCCATTTTTGCTGCTTCATACAAATTCGGGTCTACGGAGGACATGGCCGCCAAATACAAAATACTGCTCCAGCCAAACGACTTCCAGATGCTCGTAATCGTATAAATCGCCGGGAAATAGGCAGGTTCGGTGTTTAAAGCGATTGGCGTCCCGCCAAACATCTGGATAATGACATTGATTATCCCGTCCACGTTGATAAAGGATAATACCATCCCCGCTACGACTACATTGGAAATAAAATGCGGCAGATAACTAGCCGTCTGCACAAACTTTTTAAAGACGCCATGCTTCAGTTCATTTAGCAATAAAGAGAATACAATAGGTACCCAAAAACCAAACACAAGATAATAAAAGCTGAGCAAGAAGGTATTGCGCATTAATCTTCCGAAGTAAGGTCCGTTAAAAAAATTGATGAAATGCTTGAGTCCTACCCAGTTCACATCTGTAAACGATAAGAAAGGTTTTCCCGGGTAATAATCCTGAAATGCGATCACTATGCCATACATCGGAATATAGCTAAAAATAAAAAGATGGACTAGAACGGGAAGCATTATCAGGTAAAGCTGAGCATTGTCACGAAGGTGAAATGATCGGCGTTTTCCTTGTTGACTGATTGCTTTCATGGTCTTCCCCTTTCCCTTGCGATTGCGGTCATTTTTGGGCCCGTTCCGCATTTTCAATATAGCCGCGCCCTGATTTGAAAGGCAAGTAACATATTTTTCTCGGATTCGCAATTTTTTCGCAGCAAAACCTCTAAGGCTGAAAAGTTCGTAAATTAACCCTATTTTATACATCCAAAATTAAATTTGTGATACTTATTCCCCAAAACCCGAACAATAACTTGCAAATCCATCTCTTTTTATGTATTATAATTCTTGCATGAACTCCTTATCACCAGTTCATTAAAAGTATGAGGTGACCAATGGTTCATAACGATTCCAATGAATTCAAACAGAAGTTGAGCCAGGTATATAATGAGGTGTCCAAGGAATTGTTTGGCTTCGGTACTTCATTATTGAAGACAAGCGTACATCCCGAAGGAATCGTATTATATGCCAGACATCGTCGTTCCCCCCGCTCTGCGGCTCTGGAGGGCGAGATTCCGGCTTTGAAATATGAAGTCGACTTCTATATGTCGATGATTTACAAGAAGAAGCTGAAATCCCGGCTTGAAGAGGAGCTTGGGCTTCAGATTGAAGTGCTGCTTCGGGATTATGATCCTGCCACGCAGTGGGCTGTCACGAACATTCTCTTACAAGAGGTTGTTCCCAAAAAATAATTAACCTAGCGGCGCTTTCCTTTTGATTGCATCTTAAGGACTGTCCGCACCAGTACCACAAGCAGATGCGGTTATTCTTTGTTTACAATGAATAAGTGCTCTAGTTAGAGATTTTCTTCTACCTAGAGCGCTTTTCTTTTTTTCAAAATGAAATAGAAATTGATGTACAAAAACTTTTCATAGGAGTGAATGAGTGTGAAAAAAACATGGGTTAAAGGTCTTTTGGCTTGCAGCCTTGCTGCAATTGTATTGGCCGGATGCGGAAGCAGCAGCGGTGATGGAAACAGCGCCAACGGCAATACGACAGGTGGCAAACCGCAGAAGCTGGTCATCTCGACCTGGGGCTTCGCTGAGGACTTCTACAATAAAGAGGTCTACGAACCGTTCGAAAAGGCCCATAATGTCAAAATCGTGCTTGAAACAGGCAACAATGCGGACCGCCTAAGCAAAATCATGCAAGGCAGCTCCGATGTCGATGTGATCTATCTGTCCGATTATTACGCGCAGCAGGGCATCGAGGCCGGCGCCTTCGAGACAATCGACCGCAGCCATTTCAAAAACCTGGAGCATATTTATGAGATCGCTCAAGCCCCTAACGGCGAGGAATATGGTCCTGCCTATACCATTGGCCAGCTGGGAATTGCTTATGACCCTCAAGCAGCCGGAACAACGATCGAATCCTGGGGCGACCTGTGGAAGCCGGAGCTGAAAGGCAAGCTGACGATGCCAAGCATCACCTCGACCAGCGGTCCGATGATGGTAGATGCCGCATCGAAAATCTCGGGAAGCGCAGAGTTTAACGAAGATCAAGCTTTTGAACAATTGGCCGCGCTGAACCCAAGCGTCGTGAAATATTACAGTAAAACCTCTGAATTCGTAAACATGTTCACCCAAGGGGAAGCCGCAGCCGGGCCGATCATGCAAATGTATCTGAGCGATCTGCAAAAGGCGGTTCCCGGGATCGAGTTCGTAACGCCAAAAGAAGGCGCCTATGCCATCATCAATACGCTTAACGTAGTTAAGGGAAGCAAAAACAAAGAGCTGGCTGAACAATTTATCGATTGGCAGCTTAGCCAAGAAGTCCAAGAAAAAGCCGCAAAAGCCAAAGTAGATTCCCCTGCAAACAAGGACGTGAAACTGACGGAGGAAGAAGCCGCTGGCGTCACTTATGGAGCGGATGTCGTCGAAAAGCTGCAAAAGCTGGACATGGCATTTGTTAACAGCCATCTAAAAGCTTGGACAGATCGCTTCAACCGCGAAGTCACCCGTTAATCCCTTACACCAATCTGTTAATTGCTGCTGCAATATTCCGGCATCTTAGGCAGCCTTGTATGCATTCCACGAAGCAGGGGCTGCCCTAGTCCCTGCTTTTATTCATTAAACGGGACTTAGAATGGATCGGATCAGGGGCATCATCGATTCCCTTGAAAGGTGGACAACTGCCTTCTGCATGAGCCTAACGCAAATGTTGGCCAGAGGGTCGATTGGGAGAAGAGAAATTTGTTCACCGATTTATCTTTGTTCTGCACAGCACGAATTAGTGAGGCAACGGATTCTTTGATGTTTGCCATTTATTAAAGGGATATGTTCAAAAAGCACGGTTTTCAACACCCAAGCTTATGCTTACCAAACCAGCTTTTCTTCGGAACGCTTCAGTGGGATGAACCGGGGTCTCCGGAAGCGGAACGTTATCGCAAGAAAACGTACCTTTGCATCGCACCTCTCTCATTTGAGAATTGCTGCGATCAGGTTTTCTTATCATAAGCGGACTTTTTGAACTACCTCTAAAAACAGGAGATTGCCATTCATGAAAAAGCGATACTTGTACCTGCTTCTTGCACCGGGTTTTCTGTTCCTGACATTGTTCATGATTATTCCGCTAATCCTTACGGTCGGCTCGACTGTATTCAAGGATGGCGGTTTCTCAATCGGGATTTACACACAATTTTTCAAAGACGCGTATTTCCTGGATATTCTGGGTACGACCCTGCTTGTCAGCGTCGTGACAACCTTGCTGTGCATTTTGATCGGTTTTCCGGTCGCCTATTATTTATCCAAGCAGCCGGCGCGCAGAAAAGGCATTATGCTCGCGCTGGCCATCTTTCCATTACTTACGAGCTCGGTCGTGCGCTCTTTCAGCTGGATGATCATACTTGGCAAAAATGGACTAATTAACAATCTGCTGACGTCCATAGGACTCGTTAAAGAGCCGATCAGCATTTTATACACGCCTACAGCGATGATTATCGGACTTGTCCATCTGTTCCTGCCTTTGATTCTGATTACGCTGGTTGGCGTGATGGAGTCGATCGATCATGATTTGGTCCAAGCCGCTCAAAGCTTGGGAGCTTCCAAGCTGACCGCTTTCCGCAAGATCATCTTCCCGCTCAGCATTCCGGGATTGATCGTCGGCAGTATCCTGGTTTTTGTCGGCAGTCTGACGGCCTATACAACACCAGCCCTCCTGGGCGGCAAGAAACGCGTTGTAGCTACATTCCTGTACCAGAATGCCATTACACTGAACGATTGGCAGGCAGCCTCGGCTATCGCCACCATCATGATGATAATTACCTTTATCGTCATTGGGCTGATGAATAAAGCAGCGGCCAAATTCAAACCGAAGGAGTAGAGCTATGAAGAACAAAAATCCTGGGCTTGCCCTGTTCACTTTTATCGTATATATATTTCTGCTCGGGCCGCTTGTGATTATCGCGGTGACCTCCTTTGAGCCTGGAACCGTATTGAAATTCCCGCCAACCGGTTTTTCGCTGCGCTGGTACAAAAATATTTTTGAAGTCGATATGTTTATGAGCACCTTCAAAACTTCTATTTTTGTCTCGCTGCTCGGCAATCTGATCGCTATTTTGTTGGGAATCCCTGCGGCTTACGCACTGAATCGCGCATCCTTCAAGGGCAAGGAGACGCTGAATGCGTTGTTTCTGTCTCCCCTATTGATCCCAGGGATCGTGCTAGGTTTTACTTTGCTGAAGTACGTCGTGATCACCTTCCATATTCCGGTTTATGCAGCGCTATTGATCGGACACACCGTCATTATGCTGCCGTTTATTATCCGCGTTATCGGTTCAAGCCTGGCCGGATTCGATTTCGCGGTTGAAGAAGCGGCGCTCAGCCTTGGCTCCAGCCGCCTGTCCACCTTCTTCAAAGTCGTGCTGCCCAACATCAAATCGGGCATTATCGCCTCGGTGCTGCTGGCCTTCCTGGAGTCGTTCAACAACGTGGACATTTCATTATTTATGACCGGTCCTGGCGTTAGTACGCTGCCGATTCAAATGCTGACTTACGTGGAGAATTATTTTGATCCGACCATCGCGGCGATCTCGGTGCTGCTGATGCTGGTCACCGCAGGATTTATGTTTTTGATCGAAAGACTGCTCGGACTCACCTACTTCACTAAACAATGAATGGAGGCATACATTGATGGATTTATTGCAACTGGATAACGTATCGGTCGCCTATGATCAGCAATATATTTTGAAGGACTTCAACCTTTCCATCGAGAAAGGCCACCTTATCTCCCTGCTGGGTCC
Source organism: Paenibacillus sp. 79R4 (assembly GCF_013393165.1). Taxonomy (NCBI): domain Bacteria; kingdom Bacillati; phylum Bacillota; class Bacilli; order Caryophanales; family Paenibacillaceae; genus Paenibacillus; species Paenibacillus sp. 79R4. The sequence goes on from NZ_QJOT01000003.1 coordinate 196,917, forward strand.
CAGCGGTTGTGGAAAGACAACTACACTTCGGCTAATTGCCGGTTTCCTTGAAGCTACGGACGGCAAGTTCTCCTTTGGCGGTCAAGACTATACCCGCGTTCCGATTAATAAACGCAACTTCGGCTTTGTGTTCCAGAGCTACGCCTTGTTCCCGCATATGTCCGTCTTCGATAACATCGCCTTTGGCTTGCGGCAGCGCAAGGTCAAAGAGGATGAGATCAAGCGGCGGGTCATGAACATGCTGGATGCCGTCAGTCTGGGCGGATTTGAGAAACGCTTTCCTCAGGCGCTCTCCGGCGGGCAAAGACAGCGCGTTGCGATTGCACGCGCACTTGTTATCGAACCCGATCTGCTGCTGTTCGATGAGCCGCTGTCCAATCTAGACGCCAACCTTAGGGTCAATATGCGCGTAGAGATCCGCCGAATTCAGCAGGAGCTGGGGATTACGACCGTCTATGTATCGCATGATCAGGAAGAATGCTTCTCGATCTCTGACCGGGTCGCGGTCATGAACAAAGGCATCATCGAACAGCTCGACAAGCCTTCGGTCATCTTCCAATATCCGAAATCGGAGTTCGTTGCCCGTTTTATCGGCTTCAACAACTTCATCGATTTCCAGGAGCGCGAGGATGAAGGCTCTTTCTTCAGCCTGCGCAGCGGGGATGATCATTTTCATGCCGCCAAGGTACCGGGAATGCCTGTGTCTATGAAGGGAGCGATCCGTCCGGACGATATTATCGCCGGAACGCTTGAAGAAATCCAGGCCGGCGATAATGTGTTGACAGGCAAGGTCAAGGTAAGCACTTATCTGGGCCGCAGTTATCAATATGTCGTGGTTACACCACTCGGCGAATTTACCGTGAACAAGGAGATGCAGCAGCCCTATTTGAGCGGGCAAGAAATCCGTCTGTTGTTTCCATCGGAGAAACTCGTACTTGTCGAATAACAATAGGGGGAACAGACATGCAAGCAGATTTGCTATTATTACAACCTCATGTGTATAACAGTTATTTTAAGCAATGGATTCAGCAAAATGTCGCGATTAAGGATGGAAGATTTCTATATGTTGGCCCGCGCGGCGAAGATACGTTCCAGGCGAAGAAAGTGGTGGATGCCCGCGGTTTGTACATGCTTCCCGGCTTTGTGGATATCCACCTGCATATTGAGAGCACGATGGTGACCCCGGAGTCATTCTCACAGGGCTTGCTGCGCAACGGCGTAACGACCATCGTGCCGGAGCCGCATGAAATGGCTAATGTGTTTGGCCTTGAAGGGGTGCTGGAGATGATTAATGCGAGCCGGAGCTGTACCGCAGATATGTTCTATGCCATTCCAAGCTCCGTGCCAGCTACTCCTCTGGAGACGGCCGGCGGTTCGATCGAGATCGAAGATATGGATGCCTTGCTGGCCACCGGTGATGTGATCTGCCTGGGCGAAATCATGAACTACGTAGATGTCATCCGTGATCCGGAATGCAAGACCAATCAGATTCTTAAGCATATGCGGGAGCGTTATCCGGATCTGGTCATCGAAGGCCATGTACCAAAGCTGCTGGATCTGGATTTGGCCCAGGTCATCTATGCCGGGGTTGATTCCGATCATACGCATCAAACGGTCGAAGGACTGGAAGCCCGGATCGGCGCGGGCATGTTCATTGAGATTCAGGAGAAATCGATGACCCCCGAGGTTGTGGACTACCTCATTCAGCATGATGTATCCGAACATTTCTGCTTCGTTACCGATGATGTGATGGCCGATTCGTTCCGGGAGCGCGGTCATTTGAATCAGATCGTACGCAAGGCGATCCGGATGGGTATGGCACCGGAGAAAGCGATCTATGCGGCCACCCTCTCCCCTTCCCGCCGGATGAAGCTGCATGATCGGGGAGCGATCGCACCGGGCAAAATCGCGGACTTCCAGCTTGTATCCGATCTGGGTGAGCTAACGCTCCAGTCCGTTTACAAGAAAGGCTCGGAAGCTTATTCCGCCTCGGGGCCGGTTACCTCCATACAGGCACAGACAGCCTCAGCAGCGTACCGTTTCCCGGATCACTTCTACCAAAGTGTCAAGCTCCCTGAGCTTCACGAGGCCGACTTCGCGGCTGCAGTTGATGTGGAGGACGGCACCTATCGCTGCCGGGTGATGACCGTTGCCGACGGCTCAACATTTACCAAGGAGACTTTGGTCGATTTGGTAGCTGAAGGAGGTCTGCTTCAATGGGAAAATAGCGGCTGCGGCATGATCGCTACCTTCGAGCGCCACGGCAAGCATGGCGGCAAAGCATTTGGACTTATAACGGGCGATACGATTAAAAAGGGAGCCATCGCGACGACCTACTCGCATGACAATCACAATCTGCTTGTGGTCGGCCATAACGTACGGGATATGCTGCTGGCTGCAAATACCGCGATCAAGCAACAAGGTGGCTTCTGCGTCGCGCTGGACGGAGAGATTAAGGCCAATATGCATTTGCCTGTCGGCGGCATTCTAACGGAAGATCCGCTGGATACCGCCGCTGAGGCGGTGAAGCAGCTGCGCGAAGCGATGCAAGCGCTTGGCTATGATCATTACAACCCGATCATGTCCATCGCCACCCACTCTCTGCCCGTCAGCCCATACCTGAAAATCACAGACTATGGCCTGATTGATGTAAACAGCGGCAAAGTTGTGCCTTTGATGGTGGAGAAGATCTGAGGCCAGATGCCTCTTGCTAACTTCTACCACTAGATTCCGGTCACTAACGTCTGGCTATTTAGCATCTGGCTCAGCTCATCTACCCTCTGGCCATCTAACGAAACGTGGTATCGCTATTTCGACTAAAAAGGGCCTCCCTAAATTCTAACGAAACTGGGGAGCGTTATTTCAGTAAAATTGCTACTCACACCCCCATTTTTACCCGAATAGCGATATGGTGTTTCGTTAGAATTTTTCCGCCGCGATTTTGGAGCTAATAACGATATGGTGTTTCGTTAGAGTTTGCTAGAAACCAGTGGCAGGTTGTGCCTTTGATGGTGGAAAAGGATCTAAGTTCCGATTACCTCTGGCCTCTGTCTACCTGCCCTCTGGTCTCTGGTCGTTAACATCTCGCTATTTAGCATCTAACCATCTGGCCTCAGACCTCCGCTACCCTCTGGCCATCTAACTCTATCCGTCTAACCTTGGATTTGGCTCAGCTCATCTACCCTCTGGCCATCTAACGAAACGTGGTATCGCTATTTCGACCAAAAAGGGCCTCCCTAAATTCTAACGAAACTGGGGAGCGTTATTTCAGTAAAAGTGCTGCTCAAAACCCCATTTTTGCTCGAATAGCGATATGGTGTTTCGTTAGAATTTTTCCGCCGCGATTTTGGAGCTAATAACGATATGGTGTTTCGTTAGAGTTTGCCAAACTTGTGCGCAAGAGCTTGTTCGACAAAAAAGGAGCTATTCCCAAGTAGTATTTACTATTGGGAAGCTCCTTTCGGCTTTTTGCCACATGTGACGGGCGCTGCAACCACTTGCAAGTGAAAAACAACCATTTTCATATTTTAACGGTTATCAGCAACTCAAAAGACGCGATTTCGATTTTACCAATTAATTTGCTGCCAGTTCTGTTACAATGTTCCCCAATGTTCCTTCTAAGCAGCTACCATTCCGTTATAGATCATAATGGCTAAATTCCCCTTAGCAATTACACCATTCCCACTATAAATCAAGTTAGTCCAAATTCCTCTTCTATGCGACTGGTATGTTCGTTACAGTCCGGTTTTATCTGCTCTTACCTGTGACGATCGTGGTAGATGTGGCGATCTATGATAAGCTTATGGACTCCACTCTATAACGATTAACGCTCAACATGCGCCTTTCCGGCAAGCAGCCGATCAATTTCCGCCGCACTCGGCAAGCCTTCCCAATCCCCGATCGCTTGTATCACCCGGGATCCGATCAGATTTCCGAGACGAACCGCCTCCTCGAGACTGTAATCCTTCAAGAGACCGGCCAAAAATCCGGCGCAAAAGCCGTCGCCCGCTCCCACCGTATCGATCACATGCTCCACCTTATAATACGGAACCGCAGACAGCTTGCCATTCTCGAGAATGTAAGTCTCATCATCGCCGCCTTTAATAATGCTTACCGCAGACAATTCACCAAGCCTGGCAATGATCTCATCCATCGAATCTGTCTCATAGAGCAGCTTCAATTCATCTAGCCCTGGCAGGAAGTAATCCGCTTTCATCGCTAGCGGTAAAAGCACCTTTCTAGCCTCTTCCACACTCCACAGCTTCAAGCGTAGATTCGGATCGAAGCTTACCTTAACTCCGTGACGTCTTGCCATATCCATCGCTGCTGCAGCCGTTTCGGCACAGGACGAACTTAACGCAGGAGTGATCCCGGTAATATGCAAAATTTTTGCCCCGGCGATATATTCCTCATCCAAATGCTCAGGGGTCATCATACTGGCCGCTGACAGCTTGCGGTAATAGTACACAGAGCTTCTTCCGGCTACATTTTCGCGAACCATAAGCCCTGTCGGAGCTTCCTGCGTGAACGAGGCATGCGATACGTCAACGCCTTCTCCGCGAACCATTTTATAAATGCGATGTCCAAATGGGTCATCACCAAGACGCCCGCACCAGCCCACAGAATGTCCAAGCCGAGACAATCCGATCGCTACATTCGTCTCGGCTCCGCCAAATGACGGCGTCAGATCAGAAGTATATTCAAGACCTTTGCCTCCTTCAGCGATCAATAGCGCCATGCTCTCTCCGAAGGTGATCACTTCCGGATGTGAATTGGGGTAATGCATTTCGTCTTCACCATCTCTTTCAATCTGTCTTCATATTGCGCTGCTATTCATAGACTTATTACTTATGTTCTATTATCTCATTCCTGGACAGATTAGACTATGCATATATTAACTTTTTCGAGAAAAAATGAACCCAAACACACCTAAAGCGCCAAAAGGGAACTAAAATGCACTCTCCCCTGGCGCTTTATTCGCTTAAAAAGGTGATTCAAAAAGACGTTTTTGATAAGAAAACCAATCAAGGTAATTCAAAGATGAGCGACCGCGCTCCATCAAGTAGATTTTCCTGCAATATAGAATCTCATCAATTCGAACACTCGCTTAAACCTCCAGAATCGAAGGCATAATATGCGGGGTCCGGCCAACCTCTCTGATAAAGAATCTGCGCAACACCCGATTGGTTGTCTTGACCCAAGCATTGCTGTCATATGGACCTTGTTCGCCCAGCTTCTTCAAGCTTCGCCGCAGTGCCATCTCCGCCCGTCTGAGTAAAGGTCTGGCGTCCTGCATGTATACAAAGCCTCTCGTTACAATATCTGGCCCGGCGAGAATCTGGCGTGTGGCCACATCCACCGTCATAACGACGATGACAATCCCCTCCTGGGCAAGCTCTTCTCTCTCTTCTACCAATTCTTCTTCAAAAGTTCGAATCTCGCCATTGCTGACGATGACCTCTCCCGCAGGTATGCTGCGACCGCGCTTGGCGCGATTGCGGTATACCGATAACGTGTCTCCGAGATTCATCAGGAACACTTGCTCCTCGTTCATCCCCGTTTGCATTGCTAATTTTTTATGTGCTAACAGCATCCGGTATTCCCCATGAATCGGAATAAAATATTTCGGCTGAATAAATCTCAGCATCAGCTTCAAATCTTCTCGACATCCGTGACCGGAAGCATGGATACCGAATATCGAGCCGTAAATGACATTGGCACCAGCCCGCATCAGCAAATCGATACAGCGATTGATATTCGGGCCATTGCCCGGAATTGGCGATGATGAGAACACAACCGAATCTCCCGGATAAATGGAAACGGAACGATGCGCACCCGAAGCGATCCGGCTCAGTGCCGCGTTCGGTTCACCTTGGCTGCCCGTACAAATAATCAGGATTCGATTGTCTTCATATTTATCAATTTGTTTAATATCGATTAACATTCCGTCGGGGATACGGATATATCCCAAATCCTGACCGATCGCAAATACGCGCTCCATGCTTCGTCCAAGAACGGCGATTTTGCGGTTGCTCATGATGGCAGCATCGACAACCTGCTGTAGACGGTTCACATTAGAGGCAAACATAGCAAACAGAATTCGGCCATGGCAATTATGGAAGGTTTCAAGAATAGCGTTGCCTACACGATGCTCTGAAGGGGTGAAGCCATCCTTCTCACTGTTCGTGCTATCCGCTAGCAGGGCGAGCACACCCTCACTGCCAACACTAGCCATCTTGGCGATATTAGCCGGATGGTCCTCCGGCGTAAAATCGAATTTGAAGTCGCCCGTATGGACGACTGCTCCATATGGAGTATCAACGACAATCCCGAATGCATCCGGGATACTGTGTGTAGTGCGGAAGAAATGAACGGCGAGATGCTTGTAGGCAAATCTGTCATTCTCCTGAAAAACATGCAATTCCGTCTGTTCGAGCATCCGATATTCTTCAAGCTTCGCCCGAACCAGCCCGATTGTTAGCGGTCCACCGTACACAGGAACCTTCAACTGACGGAGCACAAAAGGCAGGGCCCCAATATGGTCTTCATGTCCGTGCGTCAAAAATAAACCTTTGATTTTATGCTGATTCTTAACTAGATAACTGACATCTGGAATAATATAATCGATTCCCGACAGCTTGGAATCGGGAAATTTCAGCCCAGCGTCGATAATAATGATCTCATTTCTAAATTCAATACCGTACATGTTCTTTCCAATTTCCCCGAGTCCGCCAAGCGAATAAATGCGTACAGGCGGTTGGGAAGGCTTGGAACGCCGGTAATTTTTCACCGGTTTTGGGACAACTTCATTCATTATGTGATTAATCCTCTCTAGAAAAATGCAGACGGGGCTAATCTAATTATACTGAAATATAGACGTAATAAAAAGGCATTTCTACAATAGTGTATAGGAAACGAGTTAAACCCACATGAGATAAGAGATTAGGCCATTTTTGAATTAGTTTGCTCTACAACATAAAATAGCACTCTACAAGTCATTTTCCGGTAAAATACGGTTACTACATAGACCTCATAGGGACATTCCCATTCCCTAAGCGGTCTGTTCACTCTGCAAATAGAAAATGAGCTTTGTTTTTGTCTTCTCTCATTTAACTATACAAGTTAATGGATGTCCTGGTAATTATTATTTGCCCTATTATCAGTTTCAAGTGAAAACGTAAGTTAAACAATGTAATCCTTAGGAGCTTTAGTGTAAGTATTGGGCATACGAGGATAAATCTACTTCAGTAGTGTAACCTTTATCTATTCTATTTCGTTTAAATGGGGGAGGCGAAAACAGTATGAAATTAAGTCAGAGGATTAGCTTCACAGTAACAATAGGGGTCTTAGCAATAGGTGTATTGTCATCTACAGTTGGCGCAACTGCGGCCCAAACAATGGATAAGCAAATACCTGCTCAAACGGTGGAGAAAGTGGTTGTTACCGATCCGACAGTCATTACTAAGCTGAACAGCACTAGTGTTGCACCATTAGTTAATGAAGCTAAGGAACGGTATTACCATATAATGTGTGGTGGGGATGAAACCGACAAAGGTTTCGAATTAAACGGTCAGCAATATCGTTATTTATTTGATGATATCGGAACTCGTGCGAAGTTGATGGACTACTTAAAGAACGTATATACCGAAACAGCTGCCGCTTACTTGGTAGACAAATATCTCATTACTCACAATGGACGTTTAGCTATAGCTCAGCTTCATGTAGCTAAAGGCAATATTCTCGAATTTGATAAGGCTACCGCCAAAATGCTGAGCATGACAGAAACGAAACGTGTATACAAATTGTGTGTTCCTCATCCGGATCATACACTGCAGTCAGAATATATCACTGTGAAATTTAAGAAGATCGGTGACTACTGGAGAGTAGATACTGCTCCGCATGTTATTTTTTAATATACATCATTGTCCAGAAAATAATTTAAAATGACCACCCTGCCGGCATAAAGCTGGCAGGGTATCGGTGCTTCCAGATTTGCTTGCAGCATATTACTTTCGCTTTAAAATTTCAATCCGTTTCCTCGCTAGGTCATATGCAACTTACGCTGTTTCCCTTCTATCATTTCCCCCCATATTTGCGAAAGCACAGGTTAAGCATCCTGGTGCTCTTTTCCTCTGTCACAAAATTGACTTATTTCGAGAAGATTCCATCGCATGTGGCCTCAGATTGCAAAATAACAACTGAACAGACACTAAACAGATATCAAAGATCGTGTAAATGGGATATTATTAAATCATAGATATATAATTTATATATTTGGGGAGGAACAGAAGGAATGAGCACAAGTAAGATTGGTATTCCTCTAGAAGGATTTGCCGAATATAGCAGAATGGCTGCCGTAGAAGGGGGAGTACTGCTTAAGAATGAGGACAGGATGCTTCCGATTAAGGAAACAGAAGTGGTGTCCGTATTCGGCAGATGCCAGATTAATTATTACCGGAGCGGCACGGGATCAGGCGGCGCCGTGAATGTGGAATATGTCATTCATGTATTGGATGGGCTGCGCAGCAATCCAAAAGTAACGATTAATGAGCATCTGGCAGAAGAGTATCAGAACTGGATCGCTGAGAACCCGTTCGACAACGGCGGGGGCGGCTGGGCTGCCGAACCATGGTGCCAGAAGGAAATGCCGTTATCCGATGAACTGGTGGCAGAAGCGAAACGCGCTTCCGACAAAGCGATCTTCATTATCGGGCGCACCGCAGGCGAGGATAAGGACAATGCCGATGCAGCAGGCAGCTATCGCCTGACAGCTGAAGAGCAGGATGCGCTGAAGATGGTCTGCAAATATTTTGACCAAGTAGCTGTTGTATTAAATGTATCCAACATTATCGATTTAAGCTGGATTGAGGACCAGGAATACGAGGACCATATCAAATCCGTCATCTACGTATGGCAGGGCGGAATGATCGGGGGACATGCCGTTGCTGATCTGCTCTCCGGAGACGTATCTCCAAGTGGCAAATTGACCGATACCATCGCTTATAGCATCGATGATTATCCCTCCACTCAAAATTTTGGCAACGAGATCAAGAACCTGTACCAGGAAGATATCTATGTCGGTTACCGGTATTTCGAGACTTTCTGTCCTGAAAAAGTACAGTTTGAATTTGGCTATGGCCTCTCCTATACCGAGTTTGACCTGCAAGTAACAGGAGCCAGACAGGTTGGTTCAGGTCTGGATACAGAGCTGCAATTGGACGTTGCTGTAAAGAACATCGGCGATACATATGCCGGCAAAGAAGTTGTTCAGGTATACTACGAGGCACCACAAGGCGTGCTTGGCAAGCCTGTCAAAGCCTTGGGCGCTTTTGCCAAGACCAGCACTCTGCAGCCTGGTGAGACAGAAACGCTTACCATCGCTGTTCCCGTACGTTCCATGGCCTCTTATGATGATGGTGGTGCAACCGGACACAAATCTTGCTATGTGCTTGAAGCAGGCGCTTATGAGGTGTATGTCGGCAACAGCGTAAGGAATGTGGAAAAAGTACGTATCCATGACCAAGCTGCATTCATTGCTGAAGAGCTTATCGTCGTTGAGCAACTTGAGGAAGCAATGGCTCCTGTAGAGAGCTACACTCGTATTAAGCCTGGAAATCCAAAAAATAACGGCGTTTATGAAATCGATTTCGAAAAGGTTCCAAGGCGCTCAGTATCGATGAAAGACAGAATTGAAGCGCGCTTGCCGCAAACCTATCCACAGACCGGAAATCAAGGCATCCTCCTAAAGGACGTACAAACCGGCAGAGCCAGCCTTGAACAATTTGTAGCCCAGTTGACGAATGAGGAGCTGGCTACAATCGTCAGAGGCGAAGGAATGAGCAGCCCGAAAGTCACTTCCGGAACAGCTGCCGCGTTCGGCGGGGTCGGTGATAGTCTTCTTGATTATGGTATTCCTGTAGCCTGCGCGGCTGACGGTCCTTCCGGCATCCGCATGGATAGCGGCTTGAAGGCAACCCAGCTGCCGATCGGAACATTGCTCGCTTCCAGCTGGAATACTTCGTTGGTTGAATCCCTGTATGTGATGGAAGGGCAAGAACTGCTGCAAAATGAGATCGATACCTTGCTGGGACCTGGCATCAATATTCACCGCAATCCGATGAACGGCCGGAATTTCGAATATTTCTCGGAAGATCCATACTTAACCGGATGCTTCGGGGCCGCTGTAACTCGCGGTATCAAGAAAGGCGGTTCCAGTGCGACCGTGAAGCACTTCGCATGCAACAATCAAGAGAAGGCTCGTTCCAAGGTCGATTCCATCGTCTCTGAAAGAGCGTTGAGAGAGATCTATCTGAAAGGCTTCGAAATGACCGTAAAATTAGGAGAAGCCACTTCCATCATGACTTCGTACAATCCGATCAATGGACACTGGGCGGCTTCCAACTACGATCTGAACACAACCATTCTCAGAAATGAATGGGGTTATGAGGGCATTGTCATGACAGACTGGTGGGCGATCATGAATGATGTGGCAGACGGCGGAGAACCAAGCTGGAAATATACTTCGTTTATGGTACGAGCTCAGAATGATTTGTATATGGTCGTGAATAACAATGGGGCAGAGATCAACTCCAGAGAAGATAACTCGCTTGAAGCGCTGAAGAATGGAACCTTGACGGTTGGGGAGCTGCAACGATGCGCTATCAATATTTGCAAATTTATTATCAATGCCCCTGTATCTGCAAGGGAGCCTAAGCCGGCTGAAGAAATCATTCTATTCCAAGCCTTCACGAACGCTCCTGAGACTCAATCTGGCCAAACCGTCCAAGAACTGTCAAAAGAGACGAATGTCCACATTGATGCCAAGGATCAACCGGTTTATTTCAAGGTCGCTGAACCGGGAGTATACGGAGTCGTCGTTAATATGTGCTATAAAGCTACCAATTTGTCGCAATCCGCATGTAATCTCGTCCTTAACGGTGAGATTCTGACGACCGTACAAACGAACGGTACCGACGGCAACTGGATTACCCAGAAGCTGTCCAGATTTGAGCTGGAAAAAGGCTTCTATGAACTAAAAATAGATTTTGTGAAGCCTGGCATGGAAATTGGCTGGATTGAGCTTATTCATTAATCCCCCGGCTCTTGTCCAGTCTGGCAAAACGCTAGCTGAATCATTACAAAAAGACGCTGCCCGCTGTTGATTGATAACAGCATAAGGCAGCGTCTTTTGTTGACGCATTCCATCAGGTATTACTTCACGGCCACATAGAACAGTCTAGCTGCCCCCTCGGCCGATTCTCCCCAATTGAAGTCGCCATAGCAGTGAATCTCACGAAAGCCGCATTGCAGCAGCTCACGCTCCACCCAGGCCGGATCATAGGCCCGTTGGATATGGTACTCTTCAAAGCGGCGGTATAGATTCCCACCCTGCTCCGCTTCGCGTGCAAAAATCGTCAAGTGATGCTCAATCTCGCATCTCTCATCATCGAACTCACAAGTCCATATATAAGAAACCGAAGGCTCATCTAATATGAAGGGCTGCTCTTCATCATACTGCCGCAGTGTATTCGGATGATGAACATCGAACAGGAACGTCCCGCCCGGCTTCAATCCTTCATAGGTTCTGCGGAAAGTCTCGACGACCTCTTCTTCTTCCAGCAAATAATTTATGCAGTCGCAGAAGGAGATCACAGAATCAACCGGCTCCGGCAGTTCCCATTCCGTCATATTCTGCTGCACCCAATTCACTCTGCCATCTTGAAAGAGCCGAGCGCCTTGCGAGGTGATCTCCAAGCGCTGTCTAGCGACAGACAGCATGTCCGAAGACAGATCAATACCCGTCACCGTCAGGCCCGAATTCACCAGCGGAATCGTCATGCTCCCCGTCCCGCAGCCCAGATCGACGACGGTCTCAGGCTTGCCGTAATGCTCCCAGGCCGTATGCGCGAATGAGAGCCAATCAGAGTAGGGCATATCTGCCATCAATTCATCGTATACGTAAGCAAATTTTTGGTATGAAGCCAAATTCCCCATCTTTCCCACCTGACTCTCCTAGAGGTTGTTCAGAAAGTTCGCTTTTGAACACGTACTCTTATTCTTGATCGGCTTGTTCCTGCTCCGCAGACTTCAGATAGGTCCAGCTCTCTTTCTGGATTACCTTGCCTTCCTTCATCAGCTTCCCAATCGCCCGCTTGAATGCCGCTTTGCTGATGCCGAATTTCTGCTTAATCAAATCGGGCGGCGTCGAATCGGAATAAGGCATGCCCCCGGTCGATCGACTCTCCAAATAGGCTAGTATTTTATCAGCATCTTCATTGCGGCCGATCTCTTTGCGTGCTGACATGGACAGATTGACCCTTCCATCCTCGCGTACATGCGTTACGCGGACCTGAACTCGTTCTCCAAGGCGGAGCAACCGCGCTCTCTCCGAGGAATGAATCATTCCGATCGCTCCAAACCCGAGTACTCCGCCGTCCACGATGACGAAGGTACCCATTTGCAGCGGTTTATAGACGATGGCCTCCAGCCATTGATTGTTCCAGCTTGTCGGAGCATGGAATGCATGCGGCGCAAGTTCCTGTTCTCCAGCAAGCTTCGCCTTCAGTCTGCCCTGCTTGTCATGCTCCATAATGACGTAGACCTTATCCCCAACTTGCGGATGAAGCTCACGCAGTTCCGGCAGCTCACGGATTGGCAACAACAGCTGGCGCCCCAGCCCCATCTCAAGGAAGCAGCCCAGCCGCGGGTGAACATCGGCCACTTCCAGAAGGGCCAGCTCGCCAAGCGTCAGCATGGGGCGCTTCATTGTCGCCGCTAGCCGATCCTCTGTATCGTAGAACAGAAATACGTCGACAGTATCTCCTTGCTTCACCGAATGCGTGAGCTCCGAATAATGGAGCAGCACATCCCGGTCTCCACTCTTAAGAAAATAACCAAAAGGAGAAACTTCCCGATCAACTGGAAGCGATACGACCGTACCTGCAATCAAACTCATACGTTCTCCACTACCTTGGCATCAGACCAAAGACGTTCGATATTGTAATATTCCCGCTCATCACGATGGAAGACATGAACAACCACATCGCCGAGATCCATGAGTACCCAGCGCGCCGAATCGATTCCTTCAATCCCCCGAATATTGGCTCCGAGATCCTGGGCGCGTTTGCGCACCTCGGTCGCGATTGCCTGTACCTGGGTATCCGAGTTACCGTGGCAAATAATAAAATAGTCGGCGATCAGGGATACCTCTTTTAAATCCAATACAACGATATTCATTGCTTTCTTATCTTCCACTGCCTTATAGGCTGCGTTCATCAATTCCATAGGTGATACTGCCATTCAATCTACCTCCTGCAATTATTTATTCCCATCTTCTACTTATCATCATAACCAAGCCTTCTAACTAAATCATTACGAGCCAGTACCGTCAGCGGAAAAATAATCTTCTGCTTCTCGATCAAGAACGTAATTGTCGAATCAAATCCGGCCACTAACGCCTTGTCCAGATTGTGCTCAGCCAGCTCGCGCATGTCGTCAACCCCCGGAAAATTGCGTCCGGGCTCAATATAATCCGCAAGACAGACAATCTTGTCCAGCAACGTCATGCCAACTCTTCCCGATGTATGGTAACGGATCGCATCCAGTACCTCCGGATCTTCTATCCCGTACTCATGCTCTGCCACAAAAGCCGCTACCTCGGCATGCAATAGCTGCTTATCATATTCCATCAGTTCCGGATTCAGTCCATGCTCACGCATCACCGCTTCCTGCCGCTCTACCGGCCAGTACTTGGCCAAGTCGTGCAGTAATGCAGCTAAATCAGCTTTGACCGGATCAGCTCCATAGCGCTCCGCCAAGCTTACGGAGGACGCCATTACACCTTCCACATGCGTCCAGCGTCTTGCTGGCATTTGTGCGGATACAATGTCCAATAACTCATTTCGAGTGTATCGCATACAAACCGCTCCTTATGATATATTCATATACCTCTTCCGTCACCATGTAACGAATCGAGTGCCCCGCGGCGCTCCGTTTGCGGATCAAGCTTGACGATATATCCACTAGCGGCATATCCGCGAGCAATACCGTATCCTGAATGAAAGAGGGCATAAGGTCAAGCTCTAGGAAGCTGCCCGGCCTTTGCAGTCCGATAAAATGCAGCATCGAAGCCAGTTCCTCAATCCCCTCCCATTTTGGTAAATAGTTCACCATATCTGCACCGATAATGAAGTAAAAATCCAGTTCAGGATGCAGCTGCTTTAGCTCTCTGATCGTATCTATCGTGTAGGATACGCCACCGCGCTTAAGCTCGATATCCAGCGTCTTGAAATCGGCATGATTGCGGATCGCCGCCGCCACCATTTCAAGACGTTCCTCACCGCTAACCCCGGATTTGCTCTTATGCGGGGGAATATGGGAAGGCATGAACCAAACCTCGTCCAGGGCATACTGCTCTCGGGCGGCTTCAGCCGCTAATAAATGTCCGAGGTGAATCGGGTCAAATGCTCCTCCCATGATACCAACTTTTCTCATCTGGTCTTCCTCCTGCAGCTCTAAGGCAGCTCGATCTGCTTATACTCGGTCGATTCCTTATACAAAATAATCGTTCGTCCAATCAATTGTACAAGTTCTGCCCCTGCGCCGGCTGCCAACTCCTCTGCAATCTCTCGCGGATCGTCCAGATTGTTGTTCAGAACGGATACTTTGATCAGCTCGCGGCGCTCCAGCGCCTCCGAGATATGGCGGATCAGCTGATCATTCGTTCCTCCTTTGCCGACTTGAAAAATAGGTTGAAGGCTATGAGCCAATCCCCGTAAATAACGTTTTTGCTTTCCACTTAACATCTAGAATCAAAACCCCTTATAGTTATTAAATAGTATTGAAAATCTAATCATTACTCTATCTATTAGCCCAGACTTGCCAGTACAGCCGACTTCATCGCCTCGATGGGAGCGGGCCTTCCTGTCCAATATTCAAAGGCATATGCGCCTTGATATACAAACATACCAAATCCATTGTGAATGGTACAGCCCCTCTGCTCTGCCTGCCGCAGCAGCTCTGTCTGCAGCGGATTATAGATCAGATCGCTTACAACGATTCCCTCCGGAATCCTCTCTGGATCAAGCGGGATATCATTGATCTTCGGGTACATCCCAACGGAGGTTGTATTAATTAAAATGTCGACGCCCGAGATATAAGCACCGATCTGCTCCAGCCCGCAGCCCGTGATATTGCCGAGGTGGGCCCATTCCACTGCAAGCTGCAAAGCCGACTCCTTTGTCCGATTAGCGACAATCACCTGCGCTGGCCGCTCCAGCAACAAGGCATAAATAATCCCCCGGGCTGCTCCGCCTGCACCGATGACCAGCACCTTCCGTCCGGACAGATCGGGGACAGCTTCTTCCTTCAGTGAACGAATATAGCCGATCCCGTCTGTATTATAGCCCTTCAGCCGGCCTTCGTCGTTGACAATCGTATTAACCGCGCCGATATAACGCGCCCCTTCATCAATCTCATCGAGATCATCCATAACCTCTACTTTGTGCGGGACAGTCACATTCACGCCTCGAAAGCCGAGCGCGCGAATCCCCTGAATGGCATGGCGCAGATCCCCCCGCTTCACATGAAACGGCAAATAGGAGCCGTGCAGGCCAGTTGCCTGCAAAGCCGCCATATGCATCGCTGGAGATTTGGAATGGAGTATCGGGTCGCCCATTACGCCCAGTAACAGCGGCAACCCGTTATTTTCCCGCATCAGATTCGTCTCCTCCATGATGCCCCTCCCCAATCAATTTAACCAAACCTGCGAAATCGAACTTTGGATGCGTACCTTATCAACAACCTAGATCAGCGATGGACGCAGCATGACCTTGATCCCTTTTGGCACATGCACTGCGATGACTGCACCCATGTCGTTATTCACCTTGACCCAGCCCAGACCGGAGATGAAGACATCCACCTTCTGACCCTTGGCAATTTTGAACTCATGCCTCGTCCATTCCGGCAGATTCTCCAGATTGTCGCGGCTTGGTGGGGCCAGCAATTCGCCGGCATGATCTGCGAACAACTCATCCGCCCGCTCCAACTTCGTCCGGTGCAGCTTGATCCGCGAGCTGCTGAAGCAGGTGAACGACTGGCGTTCCCCCTGAATGAAATCGAAGCGGCCGAAGCCGCTGAAGAAGATCGACTGGCCTTCATTCAATTGATATACAGCCGGTTTAAGCGGCTTGTCCGGCATAATAGTACCAAGATCCTGAGCACTTACCAGCTCGCTGTATCTTGAAGGGTACACAATCCCCGGTGTATCAATAATCGCTCCACCATCATCAAGCGGAATATGCACCATGTCGAGCGTTGTTCCAGGATAGCGGGATACTGTCAATTCCTGATCCAAGTCGCTGTATTCACGGATCAGGCGATTGATTAGCGTAGATTTGCCTACATTGGTCGCCCCGACCACATAAACGTCCCGATTGCCTCGATGCCGCACTACAGCATCAAGCAGACGGTCAAAGCCGCTGTTCTGCTTGGCGCTGCAAAGGATAACATCCTCTATTTTCAGCCCCATATCCTTGGCTTCCTTCTGTACCCAGTTGCGAATCTTGTTCCAATTCGAGACCTTCGGCAGCAGGTCGGTCTTGTTCACGGCTAGCAATACCGGATTGTTGCCAATGAACCGCTGCAGACCGGAAATAACGCTCCCTTGGAAATCAAATAAATCAACGATATGAACCACAAGCGCCTTCTTCTCGGCAATTTGACCGAGCAGTCTTAAGAATTCGCTCTGCTCTACCGTAACGGATGATGCTTCATTATAGTTCTTAATCCGAAAACAGCGCTGGCATATGATTGGTTCTCTCTCCAGCGCTTGCGTCGGAATATATCCCGGTTTGGACGGATCTTCACCTTGCAGCTGCACTCCGCAGCCACTGCAATGAAGAGCGTCTTCTCTTACCTGGGCTTCTGTCATTTTCTCTTGTCCTCCTCAAGCCATAATCCCGTCTTGCCTAGACGTCGTCTGACGATACGCTCCAGCCTACGGTTAATCCGAGTACCGAGACCTTCATCGGCTATAGAAATCGGCAGCACCAGCACAGTATATAAACCCTGCCGGTTCCCTCCGAATACATCCGTCATGAGTTGGTCTCCGACCACGATCGTCTGTTCCGGAGCCAGTCCCATGATTTGCATCGCTCTGTGGAACGGCGTTCCGAACGGTTTTCTCGCCTTATGCACGAATTCAATATTTAAAGGGGATGCGAATACGGATACCCTGTCAAAATTGTTGTTTGACACAATCACCAGCTTCAACCCGGCCTGCTTCACCTTCTCAAACCATTGGGTCAACTCTGGGGTTGCCGAAGGCACCTTGGCTCCTACGAGGGTATTATCCAAATCGGTAATAATCCCGCGGTACCCATCGGCATATAGCTTATCCAAATCAATGTCAAACACACTGTCTACCCGTAAAGCAGGCAAAAACTTCTCAAACAATTCGTTCACCTCGGTTTCATACGACACACTATACCATAATCTTTCCCCGACTTCCTTATATTTTAAAAAAGAAAATGTCCCCGGCGCAAGCGTCCAGGGACAAGTCTGATGCAAACATGTGACGGTTGTTTATTTTTTGCCATGATTGATGCAGGACAGCTTGTGACACAGCCGTTGGACACTGAGCCAATCCGCATTTGTCGCTGTCATCGGACTGTACATAGCACTTTCATATTTCTGTAACAAATGATCAAGAGTCCCCGAGAGCTCTGGCTGCTGCTCCCTGATCCGTTCGAACATTTCGCGAACCGTCTCATGCTCATGACGTTCGAACCCTTGCCGCTGCAGCTTCTTTACGGTACGCAAAGTTCCGTATGCAATCTTATCCGCATAGGTCAACGATCTGCCGAGGCGCAGGCGAACGAAGCCATAATAGATACGCTCCCGTAACTGATACAGAAGCCAGATGACCGCAAGCAATATAATACTCCCTGAAACATAACGTATCGCCGTGGTGTTGGCTGATAACCAGGAGGTCTCGTTCTCAACAGCGCTGTCCTGAACAATCTCCTCTGAATCCGGTTCATCCGCTGCAACTTCCTCCGGCGACTCATCCGCATATAACAACGGAGCCGTAAAGCCCGGCGTAGCTTCAAACGGAATCCAGCCGTATTCACCGAAGTACAATTCAGCCCAGGAATGGGAATCAGAATTGTTCACCTGGTACGCTGTTGATGTCGCTAGAGCCGGTCTCCCCCTCATATCCTCGGGATCCGGCTGGCTCCCCGGGCCATACCCTTTCACCCAGCGAGCCGGAATTCCTTGCGAACGCGCCATCATGACCATCGCGGTCGAAAAATAGTCGCAGTAGCCTTCTTTTACTTCAAATAAGAAGCTGTCCACGAAATCCTTGCTCCGACGCAGTGAAATATCAGGTTTGTTCGTGTACTCATAGTTAGCCCGCAAATATTCCTGGAGAAGCTCCATTTGCTTGTACGGAGTATCCCCATCCGCTATAATCTCTTCCGCCAAATCCTTAACCCGCTCAGGCAATGAAGAGGGAACCTGCAAGTACGCTTCGTCGATGGGAACCTTATATAGATGCTTATAGCTGGCTCCACGCAGTTCAGTCAATGGAATGACAGGAATTTCTGATGTCACCTTATATTTAACCGGATAATCCGGCTGTGAGCCCCGGAAGCCTCCGCCCCAGCGCAGCTCCCCCTCCTGTGCGGCCCAGCTTAGCTTGGGATTTCCGCCACGATCCTCGTCCAGTAAAGATACCTTAGTAATGAAGTAACCCCCAAACAGAACCGGATAAGCTTCGTCCGACTCCATCGTAATGGTCTGCTCCACTTCCCTCATTTCAATATTTCCAGCCTGCTCATGAGTCAGGCCCGCAGGGGTAGTCATTCCGCGAAAGACCTCATAGTCCCGCTTTTCCTTATCAAAGTCAGCCCAGCCTTTTCCGGTATAGATATGTCTCGTCTCACCGCGCCAATAAGTACGCAGCGGCGAGTCTACCGACATCACCGGACTGTAATTGAATTCGAAGCCTCCGCCAAGCTCGGTATCATCTCGACTGTAACCGGAGAGAACTTCCTGTGCGTCGGAGTCTTTGTTCGTGATCGCATTTGATATAGCAGACTGTACTTCGCCGCCGCTCCCCTGTCCTCCGCTTCTCCCCTTCCAAGCTGTATAAGGATCGGTAAGTATAGGAGACACGGGAGGCACACTCGTGCCGATCAATAATACCCCTGCGAAAATAAGCAGAATATTGGAGACAATCTTGAACGGATACTTCCGAAGTCTAAGCCAGCCATAAGGATAAGCTATTTGATAATCGCGCAGATGAAGACAGACGAGCCAGCCGAGTCCGGCAAATACCGTCCAGGCTACATTTTGCCATAATTGATAAGGAGTAAAAGAATCCAGAATGGCAAAAGCGACCAGATCCGCTGCCAGAAACAGCAAAATATATTTTCGCGTAAGAAGTAGTCTTGATATAAGCTCCATGGCTAACCAGGTGATTAAGGCGAACCAAATATATGGGATAAATTCCATAAGCATTTGCAAAATCTGATCGGGAAACAATCGTCCGTACGGCATGTAAATCCCATACCTGATCAATATTATCCGACAAATAATCACAATAGAGAGCAGCTTGCCGATATTTCGCACCAGGGAAGCTACAGGCAGAATAGCAATCGCCGCCACAATGATCAGTGTCCAAGTTACAATATCGGTCGTCTCTTGGAGCCAGATTGGCTCTGTAAAGCTAACCCACTGCATCCCTAGCAGGATAATCCATAACATTTTAAAGAGACGATACCAATAAACCGGTTCATCGGAGCGCTTCAACCGCGGCCACCCCCTAACAATACAGGCAGCTCGGTTAGAGACGATAACTGAATGCCAGCGATTTCCTGACGGTTATATAGAGATCCGGGACGCATACGTGAATCCACATTCCCGGTGCTGTTGATATGAATATGAAATGGAGCCATTTGGCTTCTTTTGGCCCAGCGCAGCATATCGAACAGAAGCTGATCTGCCAGTGGAGTAACTATAATAAAGAACGCCCCTGCATTAAACAGTTCCTTGCGCTGTTCAAGCTGAGCCTGATAATTACCGCTGCCTTCCGGACTAATATCTACTAATTGATGCAGCATTTGCTGGCGCTCAAGCGGACTCTCCGTCGGGGCACTGCCCCAAACCTCTCGGCCAAGAATACACAATCCCATGTTGATTCTCTCTCGGCCTCCAAATTCCAGTAAAGAAGCAACCGTTGATACGGCCAGTTCAAACGCCTCCCGAGCAACATAACTGCCAGCATGAGCATCCAGTATAATCATCGTCTTCGGAATTGATTCACGCTCGAATTCCTTCGATTTCCAGGAGCCTGTCTTCGCCGTGGCATTCCAGTGGATTCTCGAAATTCGATCCCCGTAAATATAGTCCCTTACCCCGTTTATTTGCGTCGTCTCACGGCGCGATTGCAGGATCGTAGTCTCAGGTCCGGAATAGCGGGAGTTGCGGCTGAATAATTGCCAGCGCGGGATGAAGATCGTCCGCGGGAGTACATAGAACTCTCCTTCTGCCCGGAACGCTCCTTCATGCTCCAACAAACCGAAAATATCCTTAGAACGGAACTCCGTCGCCCGAAAGCTGTATTTTCCCCGTTCCAGCGGTGGGGTCTGATAGATAAGCTCCAAATGGCTTCCTAGGCGCGGGACCATGCTATCCTCATACTTCCAGGAATCTCCGTTATGCCGCTGCAACTGCTCATTTACTATTAAATAAGGAAGCATAATAAGAGTAGGCAACTGCAGCCTTAGCTTCACCTCAACCTGGCTTCCGGCTTGGATGGCCTGCTTCCCCGTTAATTCGCCGTTCAGCGATAAGCTACGCTGTCCTCTGACCCGCTTTACGCCCGCCAGACTGCAGATGACCCAATACAACGCCAGCACATTGATCATTGTAAACAGCATGAACGATGTCTTTCCACCCTGAAACAATACGTATAACAAACAAATGAACCATAATGAAGCCGCTTTCCAAAAATTCCCGGAAGTCAGACCTGATTTTACTGCACTCATTATGCCCCGCATCGTTATCTCCCCACAGCTACAGGCACTTGGATCTGCCGCAGGATCTGGAACAGCACCTGATTGCCGTTCATGTTGCCGAGTCTGGATTCCGGGCGCAATAAAATTCGATGTCCCAGGACATAGGGAGCTAAAATTTTGATGTCATCCGGCAGGACAAAATCGCGGCCTTGCAGGAATGCAAATGCCTTCACCGCTGTGAGGAAAGCAATCGAGGCCCGAGGCGAGGCACCGAGCAGAACGTCTGCATGCTCTCTTGAGCGCCGTACGATCTCTAGCAGATAGTCGGTCACGATCTCACTTGCATGTACGTCACGGATTTGCCGCTGCATTTGCCCGATCTCTTCCATCGTCGTCACCGGTCTCAATTGATCTACAGGCTGGCCTTGCTGATGGGAATACAGCATATTCTTCTCTGTCTCTGCATCAGGATAACCGATCTGAATCTTCATCATGAAGCGATCGAGCTGGGCCTCGGGAAGATGATAAGTCCCTTCGAAATCGATCGGATTCTGGGTAGCGCAAAGCATAAATGGATGCGGGAGATCATAGGTTACGCCGTCTGCGGTCACGCTGCGCTCCTCCATCACTTCCAGCAATGCCGATTGTGTCTTCGTGGTTGCCCGGTTGATCTCATCAACCAGCAGTATGTTGGTCATAACCGGCCCTGGCCGGAACACAAAGCGCTCCTCATGAGGATGGAACACGGAGACGCCCGTTATGTCACTAGGCAAAATATCAGGATTACACTGTATTCTGCGATATTCTCCATTGATTGATTTGCTCAGAGCCTTAATCAGCTGGGTCTTGCCAGTTCCGGGAACATCCTCTATCAAAACATGCCCGCCGGCTAGTAGCGTTGTTAATAGAAGCTCAATCTCGAATGACTTGCCTAATATACAATTCTGCAGATTATCACGAATGGCAGAAAGTGCCGTAGTAATTGGTTCATTTACAGGCATAAGCTTGTCCCCTTCCAATCATCGTTTACTATATCTCCCTATTTTACATGATATCGCTAGACTAAGTATACTCAAGTTCATAGAGGTCATCCAAAAAATCCGCTTTCGCTCAAAAAAACCAATTGGGGCCAATTCAAGAATAAGCGACCGCAATTCAAAGGCAGGTTTTCTTGCGATTTAAAATTCCGTCAACTCCGTTGATAACTTATTTATTTTAAGCCCAACATAAAGCAGCACTGTAAATTTATTAAACAGCGGTTCTGAATTTCACTTGGGCCTAAGTAAATGCTTGCTGATGCAAGTTTCCAGCGTACTCACTACAAGCAATGCTTGCTGATGCCAGGTTCCTGCGGAAACATCTCAGATGCCCGCGTACTGATCACAAGCTAATATGCTTGCGAGGTCTGTTCTACGAAAACGTGTAGTTCCACTCCTCCTCAGTCTTTGGCTTTATCCCATCTTCACAGTGCTAATAACCGTACTTTTTGAACGCGCATAAAAAAAGAGCGTACCTCTCGCCGAATGGCTTAGAGTCGCTCTTTTATGTTCCCGCTTATCTTATCCTTTTGGTCGGACGACAAGTGCAGCCAGGAAGGAGAAAATGATCGCTGCCGAGATACCGGCGCTGGTGACCTCGAAAATCCCGGTAATGACGCCAATCCAGCCATCCCGCTGCAGCTCGGAGAGTGCGCCGTGAACCAGCGAGTTGCCAAAGCTTGTGATTGGCACCGATGCTCCCGCCCCGGCGAATTTTACAAGCGGATCATATAGTCCGAATGCATCCATCACCGCCCCGATAACAACAAGGGTACTCATCGTATGTGCGGGAGTAAGCTTGAACACGTCGAACATGATTTGCCCGAGTACACAGAACAGTCCCCCAACGATAAAAGCCCATAGAAAAATCATGCTGAACCTGCCTCTCTTTCCAGAGCCACCGCATGAGCGATACACGGGATGCTCTCTCCCTGCTGATAGGATAGCGGGGATAACAGCGCACCCGTCGCAACGACCAACACACGATTCAGCTCTCTTTGTTTCATTTTTTTCATAATATGTCCATAAGTAACGACCGCAGAGCACCCGCAGCCACTGCCTCCAGCCATGACAAAATTCTGTCTCTCCCGATCGAAGATCATCAGCCCGCAATCATTGAATTCGGTCTTATCCATGGATAGTCCGTCCTTGCTTAGAACATCCTTAACAATAGCATGTCCTACCGAGGCCAGATCGCCGGTTACGATTAAGTCGTAGTCCTCCGGCCCCCGTCCTGTATCGCGGAAATGCGTAACGATCGTATCGGCTGCTGCCGGGGCCATGGCGGCTCCCATATTAAAAGGGTCCTTGATCCCCATATCCTGAATGCGTCCAATCGTCGCATGTGTGATGCGAGGCCCGGTCCCTGATGAGGAGACTACGGCGCAGCCGGAGCCTGTAATCGTATATTGAGCTGTTGCCGGTTTTTGTGATCCGTATTCCGTTGGATAGCGGAACTGCTTCTCCACGGTGCAGTTATGGCTGGCCGTCCCGGCCATCGCATATTTGGCACCCCCGGCATCTACAATCATGGCCGCGATGGCAAGGCTCTCCATCGAGGTTGAGCAGGCCCCAAATACGCCGAGGTAAGGGGCGGCAATATCTCGGGCAGCGAAGGTTGCGCTAATAATCTGATTCATCAGATCGCCGCCAATAAAGAACTGGAGCTGCTCTTTGGTGATGCCTGCATTCATAAGCGCCAGCGAAGAGGCGTGTTGGAGCAGCTTGCGCTCCGCTTTCTCCCAGGTCTTCTCATCAATCTCCAGGTTGTCGTAGATAAAGTCAAAACTTGAAGAGAGCGGCCCGTCTCCCTCTTCTGGGCCAACCACGGTCGCCGCCCCAATAATCGTCGGTTTGCTGCGGAACTCCCAGGTTTGTGCACCGGTCAGCATTTTAATGCGCCCCCCCTAGGCCAAAGATCACATGTACAACTCCCACGATAAAAGCGGCTACCACACCAAATACAATGACGGAGCCAGCCAATTTGAACATATTGGCCCCTACGCCAAGCACTAGACCCTCCGCCTTTGATTCAATCGCCGAGGAACACATCGAGTTGGCAAATCCGGTAACCGGAACGGCTGAACCGGCGCCTGCCCACTGTGCGATCTTATCGTATACACCAAGCGATGTCAGGATAACGGATATAATGATCAATACAGCAACGGTCGGGCTGCTCGCTTCCTTCGAGGACATTCCGGCAAAGGTCATGAAGAGCTGCTGGATGCACTGGCCGATGAAGCAGATGAAACCGCCCACCAGGAAGGCCTTTAAGCAATTTTTGAAGATATTCGACTTCGGCTTATGGGAATCAGCAATCTGCTTATAGTCCTCTTCAGTCAACGAGATGGAGTTCAACCTGAACCGGGCGCCTGATTTTGTCTTTGTTGGCACTATTGTCCCTCCTTCTTGTGATTTGATTCCTCTCCTAACACTGCATATTCATTATTTGCCACTTGGCGGCTTGTTATGTTTGGTAAATCATCCATATCCGGCTGAACAGCAAAAAACAGTGTCCCCCAGTTTCCTGAGAAACACTGTTTGTCTGATAAATGTGCAAAAATTAAAGACCGACCTTCCGCCCCTACAAATACTGCAAAATAATGATGAGCAGAATAAACAGCAGGAATATTACGATCCAGTCCTTGGAGTAACGCTCCATCTTCGTTAGCCTCCCAATCATTTCCTTAACTTATCCGCAGTATATGCTACAGGCGCATGCAATGTGCGATATTCGCCCACTCTTGGGCTTATCCCTTTACAAATAGACAATAATAGCAAGATGGTACATACTTAAAGAGGTTGTTTAACAAGTCCGCGCGATGGATCATGAAGCAAATTAGAAAGCGGACCGTATTTAAATCATCTGCAAGGAGAGATGCGAAATGAATACTAAAACGTTGGAATTATTCAAGCAGCTAACCGAATTCCCTGCGGCGCCGGGCTTCGAACGTGAACTGCGTGCCTTTGTCAAAGAGAAAATGTCGGCCTATACCTCAGAATTTCTGCAGGATCGACTGGGTAGTATATTTGGGGTGCTTCGCGGAGACGATAACGGCCCTAAAGTAATGGTAGCCGGGCATTTGGATGAGGTTGGCTTCATGACCACAGGAATTAGCGATCACGGGATGGTCTCCTTTCAACCGCTTGGCGGCTGGTGGAGCCAGGCTGTACTGGCACAGCGCCTGCAGATTATTACTCCGCAAGGCCGGATTATCGGTGTTGTCGGTTCAACGCCAACCCATCTGCTAAGTGAAGCGGATCGCAGCAAGCCGGTGGACCTGAAGACGATGTATCTGGATATCGGTGCAGACAGCCGGGAGCAGGCAGAAGCGGCAGGGGTGCGCCCAGGTCAGCAAATCGTACCGATCTGCGAATTTACACCAATGGTAAATCCTAAGAAAATTATGGCCAAAGCCTGGGATAACCGTTACGGTGTAGGTTTGGCGCTCGAGTTAATGGAGGCTCTACATAAGGAGAAATTGCCAAACACCTTGTACTGCGGTACTACAGTTCAGGAGGAACTGGGTCTGCGCGGAGCACGGACTTCCGCCAATATGATCCAGCCGGACATTTTCTTCGGCCTAGATGCCAGTGCGGCCAACGATACGACGGGAGACAAGAAAGCGTTCGGTCAGCTTGGCGGAGGTGCCCTGCTGCGAATTTACGATCCAACGATGCTTACCCATCGGGGTATGGTCGAATATATTCAGGACACGGCAGATACGAATAAGATCAAATATCAATATTTCGTCTCTCCAGGCGGAACGGATGCCGGCCAAGTCCACCTGAGCGGCAGCGGCGTACCTTCAACGGTTATCGGTATTTGCTCCCGCTACATCCATACCTCGTCATCCATCATCCACACGGATGATTACGATGCCGCCAAAGAATTGTTGACCAAACTCGTCAAAGGGCTGGACCGTACGACGCTGAACACGATTTTGGAGAATAGCTAATCGAACGATTTTATTAACCCTTAATGGCAAGAGAGAATTCCCTTATTCAGTGAAAAACTGGATGAGGGAATTTTTAGTTAGGGATCAGTTAGAAGCAAGAAGAAGCAATCTTTACAAAAAAAATCGATTTAGTTAACACTCGTTGTATAAAGTCAATATGAAGTTCTCTAAAGTAATGAGAGCGGGGAATTCTTGATGTCCATATGAGTTTAATTGAAGGGGATTGATTTATATAACATGGCGGAACTGAAGGAGAACCCATTGCATGCTAATAAATTGCATGTTAAGCAAGCGGGGACGATGCTTGAAATTCTCAGTGTCTCGACAAAGCTTGGATTAACATCCTTTGGCGGGCCTATCGCCCATTTGGGATATTTTCGCGAGGAATATGTAATCCGGAGAAAATGGCTGGATGAAAAAAGCTATGCCGATCTGGTTGCCCTATGCCAGTTCCTGCCGGGACCTGCCAGCAGCCAAGTCGGGATTTCCATCGGTATGATGCGGGGCGGTTTGCTTGGAGGGATTGCTTCTTGGCTTGGTTTTACTTTGCCTTCAGCAATTGCGTTAGCGATCTTCGCGTATGCTTTGAAAAATTACGAGGTTGATAGCGCCGGCTGGCTGCACGGATTCATGATCGCTGCTGTAGCCATTGTCGCCCAAGCCGTCTGGGGAATGGCGCGAAGCCTTGCTCCCGATCGTACTCGGGGGACAATCGCCATACTCGTTGCTATTATCACCTTATTATGGCCTGCCGCCTATACCCAGCTTATACTTATTGCTGGTGCCGGGCTGGTCGGGCGCTTCTTTCTGACAAAGCCCGTAAGTATTAAAGTTCCTCATGCTTATATAGAAGCTTCTAAAAACCGCCGGTCAGCGCTCATCGCCTGGATCTTATTTTTCGGACTATTGATCGGATTGCTCTTGTTGCGAACAGTCGTTCATTCTCGCTGGCTGGCGTTGTTCGATACTTTTTATCGCGCAGGCTCCCTAGTCTTTGGTGGAGGTCATGTCGTCCTTCCTATCCTGCAAGCGGAATTGGTTCCATCAGGCTGGCTAACAGACGCCCAGTTTCTTGCAGGTTACGGAGCAGCTCAAGCTGTACCTGGCCCCTTATTTACCTTTTCGGCTTATTTGGGTAGCGTGATGAACGGATGGGCTGGTGCCGTGGCCGCTTTAATCGCGATGTTCCTGCCTTCATTTCTATTGGTGATTGGTACTTTGCCTTACTGGGATACAATCCGCCGCCGCTCTAATGTCCAATTCGTCTTTCAAGGAATGAACGCTGCCGTGGTCGGCATCCTGCTTGCCGCCCTGTATGATCCGGTATGGATCAAAGCAATTCATACTCCTTACGACTTCTGTCTAGCACTTGCTACCTTCGGCATGCTTATGCTTTGGAAGCTCCCACCGTGGATGGTTGTGTTGTTCTCAGCGGTTGGTGGAGCGTTGTTAGTGTCTTTAGTATCGTAGAGGAGGGTTCTGTGGAGGTAAGATAGAGAGAGAAATACCCGCTTAGATTTATGCCTAGGTGGGTATTTCTATTAGATTCTATCGGTATCACAAAAAAGCAGCCCAGGATTATCGTCTGGATTGCTTTTTTCATAACCTTTTTATTAAGCTGCTGACAGAAACAGAAGTTTCAATAAGAATCTTTTGAGATAGAGAATAAAAGGAAGCCAAATGAGAATGAACCTTTTTTTAAAAGCATTTGTTCCTGATCAGATATTAAATTCTTAATCAGAACTGACGCGATGTAATAGGACAGCGAGAATAAGCTTCTTATAACGAACCGTATCAATTCCCTCTATTTTTTCGATTCCAATGTCTCTAGATACTCGGAAATCTGGCTTGGCGTTTTGGCGTATTTGCTATGAAGATGAGCTATCTTCTCCCCATTTTTATACACCAGAAGACTTGGGATTCCGCGTACTTCATTTTTGCTCGTAATCTCTTCAAGCTGTTCCACATCCAAAGCATAAAAATCTTTGTCCTGATGTTTAGCCATAATATCTGGCATGAACTTATCCAGCGTCTTGCAGTCTGGACACCAGGTAGCATCGTATTTAATAATAGTCAATTGATTGCGATTAATCAGTTCCTCATACCGTTTCTCTGTTTGAATGCGTTCCATAATAAGACTCCCCCTGCCTTGTTTTCCGTAATCACGTTGCACTTAATATGTTATTTTAACCATTTACACAATAGTATGCAAAAGGAATCGATCCTTCCACCCCCATAGCACGTGTTCACACCTCACAAGGGTTGGAATTTGATTATGTTGGTGTCATCATCGGTAATGATTTAAAATATCCTCAATCGATGCGTATTTATGCTGACTTTGAAAAGTATAAGGACAAACAAGGGAAAAAGGGACTGAAAAATGATAATGAACAACTAACAAAGCTAATTAAAAATATATACAAAGTGTTAATCTCTAGAGGAATGAAAGGGTGTTTCCTCTATTGCCGAAACCCGGAGCTGCGGAACTATATAATTGGGCAGAAGCCTCCTGATCCGTTTTCGCTGATATGTATTCCAGATGCTCTTCCTGCAGTTTTCTTCGCAGTTCTATAATATATGTCTCTATGTCCAACGTCTTGATGGTATACTGCTTCCCCTGTGCTCCGATAATGTCCGGGATTAGATCCCGGACAAGCTTGTTATAAACTGGCATGGTGTCGTTATACCCCTCTCTGATCATAGAAGTATTGCTAGGTTTCCTCATATGTCTAGATTCTACGGCGACTAACCTAATAGTTCCTGAGCAACATCGCTTGAAAATGGGGATTTCCTTCACCCATATCTCGTGTATGAAAGTCTTCAATTTGCAAATGACACTTGATGATTTGTTGAATCTCCTCGTCTGGATACATGGCAAAATATCTCTTAGGCTCATAAACATCCTGCATCCAAATACCGTCAGTGGAAATCCCTCCATAGAGCCCTAAGTAGAATAAGGCGTTTGGCTTCAAAATGCGCTTAATTTCCGTAAGAACGACAGGAAGCTGAGCTTTTGGAACATGTAGCAAACAGTTCATGGCATAAATCGCATCAAAGGATCGATCTGCAAAATCCAGATGGTAGAAATCCATTACCT
Source organism: Paenibacillus sp. 79R4 (assembly GCF_013393165.1). Lineage (NCBI taxonomy): Bacteria > Bacillati > Bacillota > Bacilli > Caryophanales > Paenibacillaceae > Paenibacillus > Paenibacillus sp. 79R4. The sequence goes on from NZ_QJOT01000003.1 coordinate 226,033, forward strand.
TAGCATATAATCCCTTTTGTGTGCACAAACGGACCATTTCTTCTGACAAATCCACAGCTGTAATATCAAATCCATGCTCTTTAAAATATAAGCTATCCCGTCCGGGACCCGCTCCAATTTCTAGAATACTTTGTACCTCATTCGATCGGAATGCATTTAACACTTTAACTCTTTCCTCAGCCTTCCAATCTTCCAATTGTGCTGAATCCCGGAGATTGGCATGATTGTCATATGCCTCCCGAAGAGACAATTTGATGCTTAAATTATCTTCACTCATTAATATGGAACCTCCCCACATATAAGCCGCGATTTCCGGATCATCTTCTTTACTTTAGATCTATCCTAGCACATTTCTTTAACGGCTACCCTTATTTATGTCATCGCTAGAGGACTTACGACGAGTCTCTCGTTTTCCGTAACGAACTCATGCGTGTTAAGATACGAATAGATTGGATTTCTGTTTTATGCTTTATAAGGGGGATGTAGAATTGGCGGAATGTAAGACTTCATTTCATTCGGATGGACTAGACGATATCCTAGTGCTAGATCGCACGCAACACCTAGAGGAGCCTGACATTCTGTATCCTTTTGCATTAGACGAGCTGTTGTGCAGACATACAGGCAAGGGAGGTCCCGCTGTATGTCATCTATGGCGCCATCCGAGAGGCTTCGTGATGGGATTGCGTGACAGCAGACTGCCTCATGCAACAAAGGCGCAGAAATGGCTGGAATCGCTTGGCTACTCGACGGCTGTCCGCAGCACGGGCGGAGCTGCCGTACCACTCGATTTGGGTGTTGTGAATATTTCCTTAATCCTTCCGAAGGAAGGTCTTGGTGACAAATTCTTCCGCTCGGATTATGAGCGTATGTATCAGCTAATCAAACTTGCCCTGCAGAATACGAGCTACACAATCGACAAGGGTGAAATCGATGGCGCATACTGCCCTGGCGATTATGATCTCAGCATAGGCGGCATCAAATTTTGTGGCATTGCGCAGCGTCGTCAAGCCCATGCCTTTGTCGTACAGGCATTCGTCATATGCGAAGGTTCGGGCAAGGAGAGCGCAGGGCTCGTCCGCTCGTTCTATGAGCGTGCAGCGTTAGGCGTGCTGAAAGGGGATCATCCTGTCGTTACCGAAGATAAGATGGGCAGTCTGGAAGAACTAGCTTCGCTTGGAAGCGATGCGGCGCAGGTATTCATAGAATCTACTAAACAAGTGATCCGGGGATGCCAATCTGAACTTTGTCTCGAGCAGGCTGCCTCAGGATTATGGGTTCCAGAACCGGAACAGGTGCATGCCTTCATCCATACACTGCGTGAACGTTACGGGATCAAAGCGTGAAAGTGAATAGGTGAGAATGGTCCCCCTCTCCTATTCCTTTATACTGTATAAGATCAAACCGATGTCCATAATAAATTTTGAAAAACAAATTCAACTCCCCAAGAAACATCACTCGGTTTCTGCTGCTGCAGTGCGACATTCTAGTAAAGGATTACCAACGACGCGAAGTTAACCAATACAGTTCCCTACTTTAACTTCCATATGTTATCGGTATAAATGGAAATCCTGACAGACCTATGCCAGGAAACAGTTGTTCTCTAAAAAAAAGATCAATCATGGTGGTATCTAACCATAATCGACCTGTACGAAAAATCGTTTCTATTCTAATCGCTTCTTGAGTGCATCTTCTGACATGGTATTAAAATCAGTAAATGAATCAAGACTTCACTGACAACACAGAATCCAACTGCCCCCACCAGCTATAGTCTTCCAAATGGCTTACATCGAACAACATGACACCATGCGTGCGTTGTTGGCACATCTGAACCGCTTTTTCAAATTGATCAATGTTTCCTTCGTAATCCTTCAAATATAAGCTCGCGATGACTGGAATCTGTCCGTTAATTGCCTCTAGGCTCATTTGGATCGCGCCTTCTACGCTGTACCATTCCGCAGGCCTGCCATTCTGGACGGCTTCTTCAATTCGTACTTCGGGATAATAACAACCGGTCATAATGAAATCCAATTCATCGGCATACGCGGAAATATGATATTCTTCAGATGCCCATGGCAAGTTCGAACGATAGGTTTCACTGGCCCAATTGACACCCTCGTTGTAATATAGCGGATACCATGATCCAACATAAATGCTGAAGGACAGACTTGGATTTGTGAATTTAACAACTTGCTTAGCCGATTGCACGAAATGTTTAATGTTCAGCGCACGCCATTCCGTCCATTTCGCGAACCAGCGCCCATGCTCGATTTGTTTCGTACCTTCTTGTAAGGTAAAAATGTCTTGTGGCCATTGTGCTACCGGCTGACCAATATATTGCTCGAATGCTCTCCTGCTTGATTCGCTAAAATCACCATAGACATTCGGATAGCGACAGCGGTCAAGCACTATACCACTAATTTTATAGTTTGATGCGATCTCCTTCAGAATCCCAAGCTCGTGCTGTTGAACTTCTTCATGAATCGGGTTCACAAAGATCGTATCATCATCCGCATTTTCAGCGGCTACCGGTTCCGAAGAAAGACTCGGCTGATACAGCATGACCTGCCAATCCTTCTTGTCATAAGCAATACCATCTCTTGAACGGGTCGTCCCTTCTGCGAATACATCTACGTTAGCAATGACTTGAAGCCCGACAACACTCGCTTCCTCGATCATTTCCGCAAGAAAATCTCTTCCTTCCCATACTTGATAACTTCCGTCTGACCAACGGCTTACATGATATGCATAAGAACTTGGGAATGTCGTATGTCCATAGGGGATTTTGGCATCCACCACCAAGTGGGTTACTCCAGCTTGCTTCGCACTGTTCACAAGGCGCTGCCTCTCCGCACGATCCGCTAGTCGAACCCCATTCGCGATAAAATCAACCCACAACACATTTGCTCCCTTTTCCATGGATATATTCATATTGGGTCACCTCAACTATATAAATTCGGGGTGCCAAATTGATATCTGGCACCCCGTGAATTCATTAGGAATTGATAAAGCCTAAATATTGCAGCATACGCTTCACAGCCACAGCTGCTTGTGCACGTGATGTATGAATATTCGGTTCAAACGCCGTACTTGTTACCCCTTTCAAAATACCTGCATCAAGTGTCTCCGCGACTGCTGCTTGCGCCCAAACACTGATCGTTTCCTCATCATGATAGACGGTCAAATCAAGTGGAGTGGGAGCCTGCACGGATTTGCCGGCAAAAGATAGCGCTCTGCTAATCATGACTGCCATCTGCTCTCTCGTAATGGAATCATGAGGCTTGAAGGAACCATCCTCATTGCCTTTTGCGATACCCGCATTTACCGCAGCACCTACGGCGCCAGCGAACCAATCGGAGTTAGACACATCATGAAACTGCGTGATGCTGGTGTCCGAATTCAAACCTAACGAACGAACCAGTAGGCTTACGAATTCAGCACGTGTAACCTTTTGATCTGGAGCAAATTGATCCACGCTCAATCCTTCGATGATACGCTTGGATGCAAGTAACTCAATATCAGATTTTGCCCAATGATTCTTCAAATCCTTGAATGTTCTGGAAGATTGAATCACAGCGTATTTACTGTTACCATTCCGTTTCATCATCACGACCGTCTGACCGCCTTGTGCTGTAAATATGGAAGGTACGAAGGAGAACCTGCCTGTATTCGGATCGATATAAATCGCTGTTGCCGTATCCGACGATATAGATTGAGCTAGAATGATACTACGCTTCAAATACTCATTTCCAAAATTCGAGAAGATCTTCATTTTCCCATTCGTCTCGACTCGAACAGAGAAATCAATCACCCGATCATCTACGAGTGTGGCGTTTTCCCGTTCAGCTTGACTTCGTATTTGTTCCAAATCTTTACCTTTCACTTGTTCGATCGTGACATAAAGAACCGCATCCTTGGCATCCGCCCCAAGCTCTTTGATGTACGCGGACAAATTAGTTAATGATACCGGCAATTCATAGACGGCGTGATTTCCCTGGATTACGATGGTTGCGTTAGGTACGTTCGTCAACGCATCGATAAGCGATTGTACCGGAATACCGACTTGTTGAATATCATCCTCACCCAGCAATTCAATCGTGACAGTACCGGGCGACTCTTTACTCTCCTTCAACCTTTGGAAGGCTTTATTCAATTCATCCGCACTCACTATAGCAGTCAGCATCGTTTGTCCGTTTGGTTTCTTTTCCGACTTAAGCGATAGCGCACTGCTGTCGAGCCTCACATTTGTCGAAGGTTCCACTTTATCTTGAGGAGGTGTTGTGGTTGTGATATTACCACCGCCACTGTTACCGCCTCCATTGCCACTGCTATTCCCTGGATCTCCCATAGAGGCACGGTTTATCGACAGATTATAATTTATCGTCAAACCGTCTTCAGACATTACCTGCAGGGTCACTGAATTCAATCCAACTTTGAGCTGCACAGGAATCGCCGAGTCACTCGCATAGTTCTTACCGTCAACAAAAATCTTTGCTGTCGGGTTGCTCGCACTCGCCGTAATGTTCAATGTAGTAACCGTATTATCTACATCAACCTGATAGGCATAAATTGACGGATTGAAGGCAGGGTTCAGCTTCCCCTTGCTTACTGTCAGTGTGCTCAATTGCGCTTTCGATGCGGCTTTGGAGAAATAAATGTTGACCATTTTGAGTCCATAATCCAGGTCAAGTATCATTCGATTTTTCACTTCGGGATTAATCGAGCTATTGGCATCAAGATCGCTTCTTAGGGATTCGATCTGTTGCTTAGCGATGGTTGCTGTATCAGCTCTCATATCTTCATTCGTATTCAACGCTTGAACTGTCGGTTGAATTTTGTGAATAAGGGTATCGCCTTCCTGTCTGCTCATCCCTTGGAAAGGAACGTAAATCTCATTGATTTTACGGATCATTTCTTCCATTACGGTTGCTAGCGGCTTGGTCGTATCATATTCGGGCAAAATAGCTTGATTACGATACACCCCAATCTTCAGCACCTTGTCATACTTATAATTAAATAGTCCTTCGAATTCAAATAATGCGGCTCCAGCTCCATCATTTTTTGTTGCTTCGATAATCTGATCCACAACAGCTGATGTAGGATTACCTTGAAACGCGTCTAGTCCCGATGAGACGAATGCATTGTGTCCTGCTAATGCCATGGAGTTTCTCAAGTCCGTTACCGTTAATTCCGAACCCGGCGCATAAGACATATGGAACAAGTGATCGATTAAATTGTGATCTAACCAGTATTTTACTTCTTGTGCATGCGATTTCGGTGCTTCCTCATAATTCGGCCATACTGCGGCAGTAATTTGTAGCTCTGGTTTGATTTGATGCGCTTCGTCAACTACCCGAACGACCCAGGTATTGATCATGTCCGCACGGAATTGCAGCCATTCATCCCAATAGTGATCTCCTGGATGAAGGTCAAGCGGATCAACGCCATATTTCTCGCTAAATAAATTGCGGGTATACGTGTCATAACCAAAGTCATTCGTGTAATCCTTGGAATCTGGATACCTCGCATAATCCAAATGCAGTGATGCAATGTCATATTTTGTGATGAGCTCATTGTATACAGAGGCAACGAAATCTCTAGCCTGCGGAAGCGCTGGATTAAGCCAATACCACTTGGCATTGTTCAAGCCCACTTCATAATCAATACCTTGTCTGCTGATCATACGCCAATCGGGATGATTCACCACAACCGGTCCGCCAACAAAGAAGTTCTCTACCCAGGCATGAATTTCAATCCCTTGTTTCTTGCCCTCCTCAATAAATGCTCCAAGCACATCAAAGCCTTCATACAAAGGATTTAATTCGGTGTCCGGCAAAGACGTTGGCCAAGTGGTATATCCATTCCACCACGTTTCCAGATAAATGGTATTGATCCCGGTCTCTTTGATTTTCTTCACATGATCTCGAACCTGCTCCAGGTTCTTTTCCTTCGGCCTCATCCAGAGTCCCCTGGTTTGTACTTTTGGAGACTCAAAATTCATATAACTTGCATCCGTCACCTTCTGATCCAAGTCATTCAGTAAATCCATCAACCCGTTGGTACCGCTTTCATTTAATCGTTGTTTGGCCAACTCATAAACGGCCTTCGCTTCTACAATCTTCTGTTCAATATCGGCATAAGGCACATCCATAAAATGATCCTTGGATAATTGGAGCGCTCTCTCTGCACTATCGATACTGATCGATGCTTTATCTAAGTAAGATTCCGGCGTAAAAATCACCAACACTTCTTTTTTTGCAAAATCCAGACTCAATTTAGCTCCGACCAGGGCGTTGTTCTTTAACCATGTATTTTTAACCCCATGACCGGATAATACATAGCCGCCTTCAGGAATTTTACTGTTGTTCCCGCCATTGTTCGTCACATATCCATTCGCATTAACAATGACTTCATTGCCCCATGGGTTCGTGCCAGTCTCCTCGCCATAATTACGATCATAGACGATCAACTGATCCGATCCACGGAATCCTGGATAAGGCACATTGCCGACATCGTCCCAGCCTGCGGGATTATCTTCTTTTACTTTCGGATTAAATGCATCATACGAGGTTCTAGCGGCTTGGTAAATTAAACTATCCGTTACCAGCTCAACCTCTGTGCCGATACTCACTTTATCCGCTAGTTGGTTATAGTATGGACTTGACGCTTGAATCGACAGCACATATCCATCCGCTGGAATGGATGAGTTATTATCAAGATACCCCCCTGTATTGGGATCGCTTGCAATCGCCACGGTATTGGTCACCTTATTGCCAACAACAGTAAGCTCCATTCCCCAAGCATTCTGATTAGTGGTTGCGCCATACGTAGGCTGGTACAACACCACTTCTCCCGTTCCACGCGGTCCATTTATTTTATCAATGCCTACCGCAATACCATTCACTTTCAAATATTTGCTGGGCAAAATCGGAATATCTATGTTAATTGCTTGCACGGACTGCCCCACCACTAAACTCAAGGATGACGCAGCGCTGCCAGAAACCGAAATGACATAACCATTTGCAGGAATATAGGTTCCATTCTGACCATGAACATCATAGGTGCTTTTCACCACCGACACATCATTGGTAATGATATATTGAACGGTATCTTCAGAAAATGGTCTTGTCATCTCGCCAAAATGTCGTGTATAAACCGCGATGGTGTTGGCCGGCTGATCCTGATCCACGACGTCGATCGGTAGGATGCCCTGTTCTGTGATGAGCTGTGGACCTCCGACAACAGGTACAGGTAGCGTGTAGCCAATAATCTCAACCGGGTCTCCCGGACTCATATTGTCTTTAATCCACTGTTCACTCGATCCGTGACCAAACAATACAAAGCCATTCGTTGGTATTTCTACAGCACCTGCACGATAAGTGACTTCCGTTACGCTGTAAGTACCTTCATGGTAGTCTACAACTGCGGCGGCCGCGTAAGGATTGGGATCCGTGAGCTTACTGCTGTTTTCCCTAGTAAACAAAATCATTTCATCCGAGGCTGCAATGGCTCGATTTACTGCTGTAATGCTAATGGTGCTGCCATTTGCAGCTTTCGCTGTGATAGCTTCCGCTTCATCGGCCAACACATTCAACGTCATTCCAGAAAAAAAGAGAGCAAAACATAAGATGAAAGACAGCGTATTCTTTAATCTCATTACCGTACCTCCCCATAGGATTCATGAAAAAGCAGCTTCCCCAGCACTCCCTCTTCATACAGCTCATCTCGTCTAAATTTCTATTTTCGTTCGCGAATTTTTTACGAGCATCACCTCCCATATTTATTTTGGAATACTCCTCCTTATATTCTTCTTTGGGAGAAAAATTCCTCCTTTATAAGATAAAAAAAATAACTTTTCTTTCTTTAAGCTGCAAATTATCGCCGGAAATTTTATTGATCCTCTGCCTATGCTTACATTTTTTGAATCCTCCAAGGTTCTATTCCGTATACAATAAGGAGAATAATACCATACAGGAGCTCATAACCTGCTTGCGTATTTACCGAATTACATAATTTTCATTTAAACTATAGGGGGATACAGCGTGAAAAAACTTGCAGCCGTATTACTATCTTCATCTATTTTATTAAGTACACTTCCAAGCGGGCTTGCCCAAGCAGCAGAAGCAAATGTGACCCGGGGAGAAGTTGTAAATTATCTATTGAAAGTCGTAGATGATTACAATCCTGGTGTCAAAAAGGAAGATATTCTGAAAGGCTATGGCCAAGGAGATGCAAAGGAAAACCAAGATGTATCCCGAATTGAAGCTTTAATAATGCTGAGTCGAGCGTTCTCCGAGCTGCCTGAGCCAAAAGGCAATGATCTGCGTATTGCCAACATCACTGCTGAATTCATTGACATCCCGAAATGGGCTGAGGATGAAATTGCCAAGCTAACAGCGACGGGTATCATTAACGGTTATCCAAACGGAAAGCTTGGAGCTTCCGACCACATTACCATGGAGCAGTTAAATACCTTAACGAAACGCTTGATGGCCCTCAAAGGATCGAATCCACGCGATGATTATTATGAATTCGTGAATAAGACCTGGCTGAATCAATCCACTATCCCAGCTGGAGAAATGACTAATGGTGTATTTAATGAACTGGCAACCTTGAACGAGGATCGCGTCAAAACCATCATCGATGAAATCGTGCAGAAACCACAGCAGGCAGGCTCCATAGAGCAAAAAATTGCCGACTTTTACAAAACCGCTCTTGATGTGGAGCATCGTAACCAACAGGGAATCAAGCCGATCGCTCCTTATTTGACCGCGATTGATAAAGCTTCTTCCATTCAGCAATTGCTTGATACAACTCTAGAAATGGAGAGTGCGATGTCGAACGGTTCCTTGCTTTCTTTTGCCGTTATGGGAGATGCCAAAGACAGTAATGTCAACACTTTGTATTTCTCGGGCCTAGGCACCGTACTTGATAAGAACAGCTATGTTTCCAGAGATGAGCGGACCAAAAACGTATATATTGGTTATTTAACAAAATTGTTCAAACTGTCTGGAGCAGATGAGAAATCTGCAAAAACACAGGCTGAAGTTATGTATTCCTTCGAAAAAGAATTGGCTGCAGCGACCATGGACATTCAGGATCAAGGAAACGTAAATAACTTCTATAATGCCTACAGCAAAGACAAATTTGTCGCACTCTTTAAGTCATTTGATATGGCGAAGGTGATGAAAGAGCTTCACTTCGACAACACGGATAAAGTGATTGTAACCGATATCGGTTTGGTTAATAAAACAGCTGAAATATTAACTGATCCAAATCTCGACACGCTCAAAACCTATGCCAAAGCCCTATTATTAATGAATACAGGCAGTATGCTGTCAGAAGACTTCGTTAAAATCAGCCAAGAGTTCCAGTCTGAAATGTTCGGTGTAGAAGGTGAAAAAACAAATGAGGAAATCGCCCTGATGATCACTCAAGGAGTGATGAGCGATTATCTTAGCCAAGAGTTCGCAGAACGCTACTTCAGCCAAGAAGCCAAGCAAGATGTCGAGCAAATGGTCAAACAGTTTATTGAGGTTTATAAAGAACGAATTCAAGACCTCGATTGGATGTCCGAGACAACCAATGCCAAGGCAATTAAAAAGCTTGATAAAATGACGATCAAAATCGGTTATCCGGATAAATGGGACGATTCACTTAAAAACGTAACTATTAAATCCTACGAGGATGGTGGATCGTTGTTCGAAAATATTGTGGCCATCTCCAAGGCTAGTAAAGCACGCGCGGTTGCTTCGCTCGGCCAGCCTGTTGACAAGAATAGCTGGATGATGAGCGTCTACGACGTAAATGCTTATTACAACCCGTTGAACAACGAAATCGTGTTCCCGGCAGGAATCTTGCAGGCTCCGTTCTATGATCTGAAGGCCAAGCATGAGACAAATCTGGGTGCAATCGGCATGGTTATTGCGCATGAGATCAGCCACGCTTTTGATAATCTGGGCTCCGCCTATGATGAGAACGGAAATGCAGTCGACTGGTGGACAACAGAAGATTATAAGAAGTTCCAGGAAAAATGTGAGCAAGTGATTGCTTATTACGACGGCGTTGAAGTCGTTCCTGGCGTGTATAACAACGGCAAACTGACCGTAAGCGAAAATATCGCCGATCTCGGCGGTATGGCTGCTTCACTTCAGGTGTTGTCCAAAACGGAAAATCCGGATTACAAAGCTTATTTCGAAGGTTATGCCACAATCTGGCGTACTACAATGAACAAAGAAATCGCTAAGTATATGTCAACCGTCGACACCCATTCTGCGAACAAGGTACGTGTAAACCGCACGGTCTCAAACTTCCCAGAGTTCTACAAAGCCTATGAAGTAACCGAAAAAGATGCCATGTACGTGGCTCCCGAGAATCGCGTAAGCATTTGGTAATTCTATAAAAAAGCCGAATGAAATCCAGAAAAAAAGCTGATGCCGAAAAAAAGGGCATCAGCTTTTTGGTTGAAGCGAATCGTTTAGCTTGACATTTGTTGTTTGAATGACGCATCCAATGGGATACACAAGATTTAAGGGCGCTATTTTCAATCGCTGCGGCCTTACGGCTTTCAATGCACGCATTCGGGCAGGATGCGACAGAAATATACTGCAAGATCACGCCAGTTGACGGCTTTCAATCTACGCATCCGTGTAGGATGCGACTATGTACCACCCCATTAAACGCGAAGACCGTACACTTTCAATCCACGCATCCGTGTAGGATGCGACCGCAAACTCCGTTGCATTATCCATCTGAGACGGCTTTCAATCCACGCATCCGTGTAGGATGCGACCAAAGATCGACTGTATGACATCGTGAATTGATCTCTTTCAATCCACGCATCCGTGTAGGATGCGACTATTAAGAGAGGTAAAGGATAATTTGGCACATGGACTTTCAATCCACGCATCCGTGTAGGATGCGACGGATGGGCAATGTTCATGTACTGAATGTTATTGCTTTCAATCCACGCATCCGTGTAGGATGCGACATCCGGTCCGGTACACATTTATTACATTCAGAAAGGACTTTCAATCCACGCATCCGTGTAGGATGCGACGTATAGGAGATTCAGGGAGCAACAAAAGTAAAGCTTTCAATCCACGCATCCGTGTAGGATGCGACCTTGAAGACCAAAAGCAAGCATTGCAGGATGAGAACTTTCAATCCACGCATCCGTGTAGGATGCGACATGGTCAAGGTCGCATTGGTATCGTTGGCGTAGACTTTCAATCCACGCATCCGTGTAGGATGCGACCGTTATAACAACAACATAGATAAGTGGCATAATGACTTTCAATCCACGCATCCGTGTAGGATGCGACCTCGGCGGCAGAAAGAGAGCATCATTACAATGTATTGCTTTCAATCCACGCATCCGTGTAGGATGCGACACCCGGCTCCTCTGCTAACAGCAGCGCCGGATCAAACTTTCAATCCACGCATCCGTGTAGGATGCGACTCCGATTTTGGGGAGAAAATGTCCACGTATCGGTAATTTCTTATTGAATTAATTAATTTGTAGGGTTAACAAATTACATTTTAATCCAATCATGGATAAAAACAATGATATTCATGGTGCGAATCCCCTAGGGATTTCATGTTCGCTTGAGGTTCGCACCAAATTGTTGACAAATATTATAAAAATAATATTCAACTCATCTGCTCAAATTTCCTCTATTTCATCATAAAAATGAGGCAACTTATTCTTAATGAGTTACCATTGATTGAAAATCATCTCGGCTGGATTGATCAGCGTGGTAAAAGACTATATCTCCATCCATCATAGTGAAGGTACGCCCATACGGATCAGTAATCTTGCGCCGGAAACCTTCCATCTGCTGCCACTGATTCATCAGCGGAGCATAGACATACTGTAAATATGGCTTGTCTATCTGCCCATCGCGTATCGTCTCACTGTTAAAATTCACGACAATATAGCCCTCTTTCAGAAAAATCGGAGACTTATCCGTTAAACCTTGATGTGTACGTCCATATTCTGCTACATTTGTCCCTGCCTCTACCGCGAACAATTCTGCAGGCAGACTATACTCCCCATACCATCGTTGAATCGATGCACTGGCCCGTGCTGAATCCACGCCAACAGGCAGACCATTTTTCGGTCCCAGCAAGGTGCGAACGTTCGCAGGAAGCTGTAACAGACTAAGACGACCGATTATTGTTTTTTGCTTAGTCATCTTTTCCTTATAGTACTGAACGTACTGAGCTCGTCCAATATTGGCAACCTGTCCAAACGTATACTCGTGATCATATTTATAGAGCGCCGTATCTGTTAATTCCTCGTCTGGAACATTCCGTAGCCGTTCATTCAGAACAACATAACGTTCCACCTCATCCATCGGTGAACCGATCCTAACATAACTGCTGCGCCCAGTATGATAATACAGATCCACCGGGGTTCGCTTACCATCCTGAGCACTAACAAAATAAAAAGTCGGAGTAATGCGAATCTGATCCTGAGCACCGAACATATTGCCCTTCGTCTTCAAATCAAACTTAAAATGATAGCCTGATTTGATCACCGCATTTTTATAAACAGGATGACTCCCAGGGCGAATCGGTAACGTATACCTCTCCGTATTGCCACGCGTAACCCCATCTATACCGTTAAGACCTACCCAATAGGAAACCCCAGTTGATAACGCTTGTCCTATCTCCGTCCGAAAGACGCTTTCCCAGTTGTAATCGGCAATATCGGTAACATGAAAATCATACACGCGCCCGATTACATCTACAGGTACTATAGCATAGGCGATATGATGCGATAAATTCAGGTTTGCATTCGTCTCATGCGTGGCCCCAGTTGGAGCATTATGAGCAACCGTTTGAAACTCCACATCGTAAAAACCTTCATCCACCCATACCGGCAAATAAAAGGTAAAGAACTCCTCAGACTTTTCAACTTCAATCCAGGTGTTCTTCGGATAAAACTTAGTCTTCGCCTCGTTATACACATCAAATGGGAAACGAATCTGTTTACTTCCTATGTAATTTAAATAATCACGATTCCCATACCCCAGATATTTGGCATGCTGCCCGCTATTCGGCATCTGTACCGTAAAGAGACGCTCCAGAATAACTGCCGAACGATTTAATGCCGGATTCGTCTTCTGGTTATGAGCCTTATCATCCGATACTCCCGGATAAATAACAACCGGAGTATGTACGGTAACCGGATTAATACCATAGATGGCAAAGTTCATCGTATCGGACCCATTAACTTGTTCATAATAAATGGTCCCTGAACTGGGTTCATTTGCTTTATTTGTCTTGCTCATTGGAATGACGTTGTTAGGACTATAAATAACATTGTCTCCTGTCATGGTAGCTATGGGAATCGGCCTAGGTGTTGGTCCATGATTACTTGTGGTTGATCCGCTCATTAACGTCTGATTATAAAAAATAAAAGTATCATTATTGACGTTTACATACACGGCTGACTCTGCAGCTGCCTGTGGATCTGCATCAAAGTTGACCGTAATATCTTCTGGAACAGAAGACGGTTCATAACCTGCAGTCTGCGCTGTTGAATAATACGGAGCGTTATACCCACTTGGCTGAATCCGAATACCTCCATTATTAAAGGCATAGTTCCACAACGCGGATTCCTTAATCTGATAAATCTTGATTCTCTCTATCGTCCAGTACGAATATTCTTTCTCTACGATGACTTGAACTGTGGTTCCCGACTCTCCTGCATCTTCCCCATGATCTGGATTCGGGTCAGGAGTAGGTTCACTCGGAGCTGAGGGCGAGGGCATAACCGTCACATTCACTTCAAAAGTACACTTGCCTACCATTTGTTGATATTCATATTTACTAAGGTAATCCTTCGACCATACATTTCCGTACAAGCTTTCTGTCGTAGGAACGCCATCGAGTACATTGAAGCGTTCATTTCCGCGGCTATCCGCTTTAATGACAGCACTGACGTTAGGGTATAAATCTTCCCCAGCGATCGATTGACCAGGAAGGGGATCTGTACAATCTACACTCCCAGGAGGAGGTGGTGGCGGTCCACACCCAGATTCATTCGGATCAAGCACACAAGAATCAGGCTCATCTGCATAGTATAAATAGAGGTAATAGATTGAGTATGTCCCACTATAAACGATGGTCGGTGGTTTTCCTGGTTTGATTTCCCCTCCGCTTGGAGCTTTCTGATTACTTGCTTTATACCCTTGATATTCCCATGTAACTGTTGAAGGCGTTGCTTCGAAAACATATTGTTGATCTTTTTCAAGCTTTACTTCATAGTCCTTAAACCCATCTATCCCATTAAGAGGATCACCTTTAGTTGTGAAGTGCTTGATGACCGCTTTTCCTTCTGCCGGTTCAAGGGTAATGGTAAATAAGGTTGGAAAGTAGTAGCGCCAACCTTCCACACCTTTGGAAAACTGTTGGCCCTTGGCTTCTTCTTCCTTCCTCCTGTCAATAGGTTCAACCGCTTCTAGAAAACCACTTGTTATATACACTGGGTAAGTTGCAATATTGGTTCCGATTCCTACTGGAGTATATTGTGTATACGAGTAGCCTTTTTTTGAAGTTGCATTTTTATAGTAGTTAAGAGGCTTTTCTTCTAGCTCACCTGTCCTTGCCGCATTAAATACTCCTTCCCAGTTATTTCCTGAGTAAGTAAACTGACTAGGAACAATACTCTTAATTCTCCTGTTAGAATTAAATTGAAATGTATAGTCGAACCCATCAATTACTGGAGACATTCCTGGTCCTACTCCATTTGTCCACATACCACTAGCATTTTTCCAAACCTCGTAATACACCATTCCGAGAAAATAATATACATTTTCATCTCCCGGATCCTGATACATTCGAGTGGGGCCAATGGCCGCTTCAGCTTTGTCAGGATAAATCATAACTATAAAACTAAAAAGTAATATGGCTACAAATATTGACATGATCCATTTCTTTAGTTTTGTCATCCGTGTTCACCCACTTCCCTCATCTAAAAGGATTAGTAAACGCGACGATATAATTTTTAGGGTAGGTTGAATCAAATGCAATGTAATCAGCTGTTTTGAGATCATATTTCTCCCAATTAACATCCGTGTAGATCCCATTCACAAATTTATCCGAAGCACTTAGTACCGGATAATAATTCGTGATCGTTCCATCCCCATGCTTAGTACCAGCATCCAATCCATCACGTCGGTACTTTGCGTTACTATTAGCAACCATATGATAAATAGGCGAACCATTTTCGTTACTACGAATAGCTATATAATCTTGTCCATATATTTTGACCAAGTAAATATCGTATAGAATAAAATCATCGGCCATTTGGATTGGGAGCTGCGAAATATTAAATATCTTAATCCCTTCATATGGATCGTCTGAGACATTGTTCAGTAGATACGCGCTTTTCTTATAGTACTTACTAAAATCCCCCAATTCCCGCATCCTAAACTGCTCATCGTCCGTGCTCAGGATGGTCTTTTCCCCGATCCAGACCCAGTTACCAGCTTTGTCCCAGCTTACCTTTTCGCCAAGGTTCTCGCTGACAAAACGCAGAGGAACATAGGTCCGACCTTTTACTGCTTTGGCTGTAGTATCCATAGTGACTGATTTTCCATCTACTTTCGCAACTTTACTTCCAAGGGTCAATGAAATAGTCTTATCTCCCTTGGTATAGGAGACGGATTTCCCCTGGAAACCCACTTCTGCTCCTAACGCTTCGCTAACACCTCGCAAAGGAACTTGAACACGCCCATTTTCCATCACCGGATCACCGCCATCGAACATAACCTTTTTACCGTTAACGATGACGGCAAGCTTAGGAGCTCCAAAGACTACAGGGCTTTGTTTGCCAGCTGCACCAACAGGTGATGTTACAGAAGAACCTCCCAAATAGATCACACTAATTCCAAGACTTATCCCCAACAATACTTTTACTAGTTTCTTCATCACCAACCACTCTCCTTATCTTCTTTTTTAAATGTAATTCAAAAGTCCACTTTTGATCACGAAGTAAGCCAAGAAGAAATCTCGGCGTTGAATCTTAAATTCACCCCAGCCTTTCGGTGTTCTTATACAAACTACGTACGCTCCGTTCCTCAGTCCAAGCTTTATCCAACCTTCTCAATGCTGAAAACTGGTTTTCGAACAAACTTCTATGAATAGCCAAACCCAATAAGCCCGTCCAAAGCTAGTTATATAACAACAAAAAAGCACACCTCTATTATCAAAAATAAGTAGAAGTGTGCTTCACTGGTTCCATTATATAGAAATTATGGGTATTAGTAAATAGGAAACTTGACCGAATCTACTTGTCTTCGCTTCTGGTAAATCCCTCCCAGGTCGTCTTCAGAAGCTTTGTGGCCCACTCGATATGCCTCTGATCCTCATATTTTCGGTAAGCACATTCAATATGTAAAATAAGAACCAAATACAAATCATAGATTTGGCTCCGAGTCTTCTCGGACGGGGTTAATTGCTCAATACCGTAGCCCCGTAAAAAAGCTGCGGATTGGCCCGACACTGTGCGAAAGTTAAATTCCAGCAAATAATCGCCCCAGAGTGCCCGCTCGCAATCGATCAAACCTGTAATGCGGCCGTCCCGGATAAATACATTGCCATCCCATAAATCCCAATGGACCAGACAAGGGGTCTTCACCTCTTCCAAGCTGGCCTGCGCTTGATCAAGCACTGACCATATCTCATCCTCTGTCATAGGCAAGCTTACCCCGGCATCCCGGGCATCGGCAAGAATTCCACCAAACATGGATCTCAACACATCCGGCCACTCCGTCCCCTGCTGCTCTTGCAGAGCATAATAGCCAAATCGTTCCCCCTCAATATCGTTAATTAAGCGATTAAGACGGCCTAGTTCAGCCTCAATGACTTCTCTCTCTTCCTGAGGCAGCGATTTCTTCACCTTAACAAAGGTTACACCGGACATATATTCCATAATAAAATACTCCAGATCCGTCTGATCGCCACTATAGTAATACACCTCGGGAACCGGAATATCTCCCCGAGCCCGCAAAAGACGAAGAACCTCCACCTCACAGCGCATCATTCCTTTTTCATAACGCATCGACTGTATGGAAGAATCGGGAGCAACCTTAAGTACGACCTTCTTTCCATCGTTCAAGGTTAAGGTGTACGCCGTGTTATACATTCCATCTGTTAACTCTTCCGCATAAGCTATGCTTTTAGTGCCTGCAAAGGCTGTCCTGATAGCCTGATTAAGTTCACTGCGCGCCATCTTTCTCCGAATTGCATTCTGCAATTTCATTCCTCCCCATATCGATGAAGCCACTCGCAGGATGACGAGTGGCTTATCGGTGTATACGGATAATACTTCTTTATTGTAAATTTTTCAATAGATTTTAAAGCTGCTCCAATATTTTGACCCCTCGGCCCGGAATAACCATCCGGCCGCTCACACTCTCAGAAGTTAGTAGATCCACAGCTTTCTTACTCCCCAGATCCACCTCGACATCCGCTGCGTTATGGTTCAACACGAACAGATAGGAGACGCCCTCGTTCACACGCTGAGTCGTCTCAACCCCTGCCGGAGCATTTAATAGCGGCTCAATGCCCTTCTCCGCACACAAATTGGCCAGGAATCCTTTAAGAAACGCAGCTTCCGGACTGCTTGCCACATAGTAAGCTTTGCCCTTGCCATATTTATTTACGGTCAGCACCGGCATGCCTTGATAGAAATCCGAACCGTACTCGGCCAGAACCTTAGCCCCCTCTGCATGAATCAAGTCACAGAGCAAACCACATTCATATTTCCCCTGCAATTCTCCCCAAGTCTGCTTCATCACGATCTGATTATGCTGATCCGGAAACAAGGCATCGATCTCTTCTGCCCAGATACCAAGCAATGGACGCAGTTCTCCAGGATAACCACCAAGCGTAACCAAATCATTCTCGTTCACGATCCCACTGAAGAATGTAGTAACAAACGTGCCGCCGGCAGCTACATAATCCTCCATTTTCTTTGCAAAATCTTCCTTCACCATATACATCACTGGGGCGATTACGATATCGTACTTGCTCAGATCTTCATGAACACCCGCCATATCTGCTTCAATATTCATCTCAAAAAGAGCGTCATAATACTTATGGACTTCCTTCACATAATCGAGAGCTACGGATGGCCCGCTCGACAATCCGACCGCCCAACGGTTCTCCCAATCAAATAAAATCGCCACCTTGGCATGAGCCCGAGCATCCAGCAGCTTATCAGACAACACATGCAATTCCTGCCCAAGCTCTGCGCACTCTCTGAAGACGCGGGTGTGCTCATGACCGACATGCTCAATGACCGCTCCATGGTATTTCTCGCAGGCCCCTATCGAACGGCGCAGCTGGAAGAACATCACTGTATCCGCGCCGTGCGCGACAGCCTGATAGCTCCAGAGGCGCATTACGCCTGGCCGCTTCAGAGAGTTGTACGCCTGCCAGTTCTGTTGGCTTGGTGTCTGCTCCATCAGCATAAACGGTTGACCGCTCTTTAATCCGCGCATCAAATCATGCGTCATCGCCGTATAGCTGACCGGGGTATCCAAAGCGGGGTAGTTATCCCAAGAGATTACATCCAGATACTCCGCCCATTTAAAATAATCAAGCTCGGGATACAATCCCATCATATTCGTCGTTACCGGAATATCCGGTGTATATTTCTTGATTTCTTCATACTCCAGCCTATAGGCATCCAGCAGGCTATCCGATTGGAAACGCCGATAATCAAGTGAAATCCCTTGGAAATTTGTCCGGTTCCCGTCCCATTCCTCACTTAGTTCGTTCGGTGGAACAACTTCGTCCCAATCATAAAAGGTGTGTCCCCAGAACCGGGTATTCCAGGCATGATTCAATCGATCTATCGTTCCATAACGCTCTTTGAGCCAGACGCGAAAGGCCTTTGCACAGTTATCACAATAGCAATAGCCGCCATATTCATTTGAGACATGCCACACGAGCAGTCCTGGGTGATCCTTATAACGCTCAGCCAGTTTCCCAGCCATAAGGGCTGCATATTTGCGATAAGTTGGCGAGTTAGGACAGGAGTTATGGCGTCCGCCAAAGCTGCGTTTTCTTCCCTGCCCATCTACTCTTGTTACATCTGGATACTTCTTGGCCATCCATGCCGGATGAGCAGCGGTGCTTGTTGCCAAACATACATACACCCCGCTTTTGTACAAGCGATCCATGGTCTCATCCAGGGCTGAAAAATCATAGGTGACTTCATCCGGTTGAAGCATCGCCCACGAGAATACATTGATGGTTGCCACATCGATCCCCGCCAGCTTGAACATGCGCTCGTCCTCTTTCCAGGTTTCCGGGTCCCATTGCTCAGGATTATAATCTCCGCCGTACCAAATCTTTGGAAGCTTGTTATTGATCATTGCAAGCACATCCTTTATCCAGAAATATAATTATATTTCAATTGTAACTTTATTACTTTCCGCTTTATATATAATAAAACCGAAACCTAATATGATAATATGGAACTACAAGAGATTGTTTTAAAAGTCCATTTATAAAGCTATTCGACATCGAATCTTGAACTCAGCCGGGCCTTCCGGTGCTCACGTACAAACTACGTACGCTCCGCTCCTCAGTCCCTAGCTTCATCCAAACTTCTCGGTGCTGAAAACTGGTCTTTTTAAACATGCATATAGAAAAAGCGAGGTAACTTTATGAATAGATCTTCATGGCTTGCTGATGAACCTGCCTGGCAAAGATTCGTCTTCGCCCCATCTGGCAATTTGCGGCTTCCGCTTCAGGTTGAGAGCATCGGATGCAATCCGAATCAAGAGAAAATCAATCGTCCGGAAGGCTACCCTTGCTATCACTGGCTGCAAACCGAGGCGGGGGAAGGCGTACTCTCATATGGCCAAGGCAGCTTTACGCTGGCTCGCGGCAGCGGCGTGTTGCTTCCACCCGGCATTCCGCATGCTTATGAATCAATGGGCGAGGCTAAATGGGCCACCGTCTATTTAACTTTTGGCGGAGAAGCCGCCGGAGCGATACTGTCCGCCTTCGGTATCCGTGAATCAAACTTTTTCCGTTGGGAGCAGGATTCCCCGCTGGCCTATTTTCTGGGCGAAATGATCGAAAATATCGGGAAAGGCCCTGACATATTCGGCCTGGAGGCATCCGTAAATGCCTATCGCTTCCTCGGCCTGCTTAGTAAATTCGGGCAGGTCAGCAATTCGTCCGTAACCCGTAATATGGAGAAGCTAGCCCCTTTGCTCCGGTGGATGGAGAACAATTACAGCAACGCCGATATCGGGCTGAATGATCTGGCCCATGTGCTGAATGTGTCAGGGCGGTATTTAAGCCAGCTGTTCCAAAATACTTTCGATCTTTCGCCTTACGCCTATTTAGTGCAAATGAGGATTCATAAAGCCAAAGAAAAGCTGGCTGCGGATTCCCTGTTAACCGTCGCAGAAGTTGCTCATCATACCGGTTTCCGTGATGTCAGCCATTTTATCGCTACCTTTCGCAAGCACACCGGCATGACACCACAGCATTTTCGCAAGCTCCACTAACTCCGGCGAAGCAAAAAGGCAGGGTAATCCTATGATTCCTATCCTGTATAGCTGTAGGATTTACAATTAACCCCCACACTTCACCAAATAACGCGTGCCCGCTTCAAGCCAAACCCGATCGCCATCTCGCTTGGCCTCTCCATCCTGGCTTGAAATATCCAACAACTCGGCATAGCTTACTTTACACCAGCCCGCTTCAGCAGCAAGAATGGAGGCAGTGCTTAGTTTGCCATTCTCCCAAGCTATGTCGACCGTGAAATTTCCCCTGGCTTTTAAGCCTGTCACATGCCCTGAAGACCAAGCTGAGGGCAGCGCCGGCAGCAAATCTATTCTTCCCCGATGGCTCTGCAGCAGCATCTCGGCCATGCCAGCCGTTCCCCCAAAGTTGCCATCGATTTGAAAAGGGGGATGGGCATCGAATAAATTAAGATAGGTAGAGCGTGAAAGCAATGTCCTGACATAATGATAGGCTTCGTTCCCATCCCTTAACCTGGCGTATAGGTTGATCAACCAGGCGCAGCTCCATCCGGTATGTCCGCCTCCATGTGAAATTCGGTAATCCAGCGAACGCCGTGCTGCTTCAGCCCATTCCGGGGTACCATCCGGAGTTATTGCTGAACCAGGATACAGGCCATACAGATGAGAGACATGTCGATGTCCCAGTTCACTCTCAGCATATGAATCGATCCACTCCATCAGTCTCCCATCGGCCCCGATCCGTGGACTGGCCATTCTTTCCAGCGTATCTTCAAGAAGCTCCACCCATGCTTTATCCGCTTTAAGGAGCTGCGCAGCCTCGATGCAATGCCCAAACAGCTCGCGAATCAAGAACAGATCCATCGTTGACGCATAGGAAATACTGCAGGGTTCCCCGCGCTCCGTCAGAAACATATTCTCGGGAGAAGTCGAAGGAGCTGTGACCAGTAAACTGTCCGGGCCCGGAACGAGCCAATCGATACAAAATTCGGCAGCTCCTTTTAGGACAGGGTAAGCCGTGTCCTCCAGATAGACTTTGTCCAAGATGTAAGCATAGTGCTCCCACAAATGACGGCTAAGCCACACTCCCCCCATCGGCCAGCAAGCCCAGCTTGCACTTCCATCCGAGGGCGTCGTTACTCGCCATAGATCTACATTATGGTGAGCCGTCCAACCATTGCAGCCATAATGGATCCTTGCAGTCCGGGCTCCGGCTTCGCTGATCTCTTGCACCATATTGATCAACGGTTCATGACACTCGCTCAAATTGCATACTTCCGCAGGCCAATAGTTCATCTCCGTATTAATATTTGTCGTATAATTGCTGTTCCAGGGCGGCTGCATATGTGGATTCCAGATCCCTTGCAAATTAGCCGGCTGCGTGCCCGGCCTGGAGCAAGCTATCAATAAATATCGCCCATAATGAAAATATAACGCCTCCAGCTCCGGGTCACATGCTCCCGCCTGGTACGCAATCAGCCGTTCATCTGTTGGTTTTGCTGCGGCTAATGCCATCATCCCCTTATCCATTACGGGAACAGACTGCTTATCTGAAGCCTCCTCGGCCCGTAATTTTGACTCCTGACCCTTGTCTAATTCCAGCTCCACCCGGCGGAACAATCCACGATGCTCCTTGATATGCCTACTGCGCAGTTCAGCATCCCGGCGCATGAATGCCGATTGCATCACTGATTTACAACACTCCTCCGGTATTGAATCTGCGCCTTGCCCCTGCCCGGGCACTACATCATAACCTTGAAAATCAGTAGCCGCTGCCAATAAAAGCGTGATGCTCCGTGCATCCTCTATTCGCAGTTTATGATCATCTGTAGCCCTAAGCCTGCCTGCTTCATGCCTGACACTGACCTGTGCTGCGAAGTTTAATCCACGACCTTCCTCATATAGAACAGACTGCGGATGATCTCCCCTATGATTGTCTGCAATATGGCTTGGGCATGAGCCACGCATCATTAGATATCCAGCTTTCTCCACAGCTTCTGCAACATGCTTCAGCGGGGAGTCCAGCGCTACGGTAACCGTGAACGGAGAGTGGTCTTCGCAGTCTATATGTACAACCAATACCTGATCCACGGCGCTGACATACACCTCGCGTGTCATCGTTATGCCCCCGCTTCGAAAGCGAACGGAAGCGATTCCCGTATCCAGATTCAATTCACGCTCATAGTCCGTCACTTCTTCAAGCCCAAGCTGATCGATCCGCAGATTTCCGAGTGGTAAATAGGCTTCTGACCGTGGGCCGAGCATGCCTTTCTCTACCAAAGCTTCAGCTTCTTTATATTTCCCGGAAAATATAAGCTCCCTGACCGGCTGCAAATGCCGAAGTGCTTCATAATTTTGCGGATCACGAGGATATCCGGACCATAATGTGTCCTCATTCAAACAGATCAGCTCACTTTGTCCCCCGCCATGAACCATGCCACCGATCCTGCCATTTCCGACCGGCAAGGCCTCCTCCCAGCAGGAAGCCGGCTGCTTATACCATAATTTCCAGGAAGTCTCTCTGTCACTGTTCACCGTCAATACTGTCACCGCCCTCATTGTTTTCATCAACAGCTAATTCATATTTAATTCTTCATGCCATTACAGATCCCTGTAGAAAAGACCTCATCCTCCACAAAAACGTGGAATCTGAGGTCCTTTCTCGCATTGATAGGCCACCCGAACGAACTGCTATTGAATATCTTTACCTGTAAAGAGTGCAACCCGCGCTTTTACAAGCTCTGTATATTCGGCCTCCATCTTCTCTGCTCCCGCCTGATCTAAATCGTCCAGGAACCCATCGTAAATCTTATCGAAGTCCGTTGTCTTGGCCAGAACAGCCTCCGGAATTTTCTTGCGAATAATATCCTGCGTCTTCTGGTAGATAACTTGATAGTCGCCATCTGTAGGCACCGGCATGTTGTACAAGGCGCCCCATTCCTTGGCCGGGAAGTCACTCTCCTGCGGGAAGAGATCCTTCCAGGTTGTTGCTTGATAGGCGCCCAGCGTTTCCTTCTCGGCAGCGGTATAGCCTGCAACGATCTGTTCCGGGAAGCTGGTGGTATAGTAATTGCCGGATGGATCCTTCACACCATCTCCATAACGTGCACCAAAGGTCAAGTATAAGCCAACGCCCGATTCCTTCGTGAAATTCGTCGAATCATTGGTCTTGCGCTCTTGAATTTCCGTCGGAATCACACGCAGTCCATTCCCGTCCACCGTATAATGCTTGCCTTCAATGCCCCAGTTCCGAAGCACCTGTCCCTCGTCAGACGACATCCAGTCAAGGAATTGGATCGCCCGAACCGGGTCCTTGCAAGCCGTGGTGATTGCGATTCCGTAGCCGTCAACTCCGGCGGATTGGAAAGAATGATCCTCATACTCTTCTGTCAGCGTGACCGGGAAGTGCGCATAAGTGTATTCATCCTTGCCCGCCGTCTTGAGCGCATTTTCCGCATCCTGATAACCCCATTCCTGGTCGATCAGACCAAGTACGCGGCCGCTGGCGATTTTCGCTTTGTACTGGTCATCCTTCTGGACAAACGTATCCTTATCCAGCAATCCTTCGTTGTACATATGGTTCAACCAGCGGAAATATTCCTTCTCCTCCGGACGTTTATAATGGAGCATTGCTTCATAGGTTTCAGGGTTAACATAGTACTCGCCGTCATCCGGTGCGCCTGTGGCCAGGAATGCCGGGTTCGTCACGCTGATCATAATTCTCCAATCGTCGGCATTCAACGTAAGCGGAATCGTCGGCTGACCGTCTGTCGTTGGGTGCTTCTCCACATACTGCTTCAGTACATTCTCGAAATCCTGCACAGTACGGACCTGCGGATAACCAAGTTCTTTAAGCACACGCTGCTGAATTTCAAATCCGCCGCCGGCATCGAAATACTGCTGATCCACACCAACATTCGTAGGAAGCTCATAAATCGCTTGATCTTCATTGCTGTACTTCAAGCGGTTCATATTTTCACTGAAAATCTTCTTAATATTTGGCGCATGCTGATCAATTAAATCCGTTAGATCGATAATGAGGCCCGCATCTACCAATTTGGACAAGCTGCCCTTGGCAAAAATAATATCCGGTACCTCGCCGCTCGCCGCCATCATCGCAACCTTCTGATCTCCGCCGCCACTGCCAACATCATACTCGGCATTGATCGTAACCCCGGTCTTCTCCGTAATCAATTTGCCGACATCGTCCTGCATATTGTTCCAGTTCGGGCTCGCATCGGCACCGAAGAAGGTGAAGGTCATCGGGCTGGTGTCCATGGTATTTTCGGTGTTTTGCCCCGCATTCGTTCCTCCATTATTGCCCGTATTATCAGGCGCTTGGCTATGGTTATTGCTTCCGGAATTACCGCAGCCGCCAATCAGCAGCGTAGTCGCCAGCAGAAGCGCCGCGAACATTTTAGGACTTCTCCATCTCATTTCTGCAATCCCCCTCATAGAAATAGAAGTTATATCGTATAACAGGCTGTAGCCTGCAAATACCGCTGCACTATTTTAGTATCAAGCCTTCACCGCGCCTAATGTCATACCGTCAACAAAATAACGCTGCAGAAACGGATATACGACCAAAATCGGAACGGTAACGACAATCGTAATCGCCATCTTGATCGATTCAGGCGATACCTGGGCCATCTGATTGGCGAGATCATTAGCATTAACCATGCTCGCCCCCTGATTAGTGCTCTGTAAAATCTTCATCAGCTCATATTGCAGCGTCGTCAGATGAGGCTTATTTCCGTTGTACAGATAAGTATCAAACCAGGAGTTCCATTGGCCTACGGCCAAGAACAGCGAGATCGTGGCTAATACCGGCTTACATAACGGGAGGATGACCTTGTAATAAATTTTAAAGTCATTGGCCCCATCCAATTTCGCTGATTCCTGCAATGCATAAGGCAGACCATCGATGAAAGATCGGATAATGAATACATTAAATGCACTAACGATCCCCGGCAGGATATAAATCCAGAACGTCCCGATCAGATGCAGATGACGCATCAGCATATAGGTTGGAACCATGCCGCCGGAGAAATACATCGTTAGGGCCAGGAAGACCGAGACGAATCTGCGTGCTTTGAAGTCAGGACGGCTTAGCGTGTAAGCCAGCATTGAAGAGCTGATCAGCCCAAGCAGCGTGCCTGATAATGTCCTCAATATCGTAATCAGGAAGCCTTGCTTCAAGCTGGAGTAACTAAATATCGTACGGTAATTCTCTAGCGTAAAATCCCGTGGCCATATATAGATCCCGCCCCGAACGGTGTCTGTAGAATCATTTAGCGAAATAGCAAGCACATTCAGAAACGGATACAACGTAATAATCAACACGAGACTTAGAATAACTACGTTAATAATGTCAAAGGTCCTATCTGATCTTGTGGAATTAAATGCTTTTGTCGCAGCCATTCTGCTCCCCCCTACATGATGCTTTCTTTCGTCGTCTTCTTCATGATCCCGTTAGCTGTAAGCAACAGAATGATGCTCACCACTGAAGTAAACATACTGATCGCGGTTCCGTAGGAGAATCGGCTGATCTGAATGCCGTATTTCAGAGCGTATAAATCCAGCACCTCAGAGTAATCCGTGACAAGCGAGTTGCTCAGCTGGAATTGCTTCTCGAAGCCGATGCCAATTAAGTGGCCGAGCGACATAATCAGGAGCACTGAAATCGTCGTGCGAATGCCCGGCAGGGTGATATTCCAGATTTGCCGGAACCGGCCTGCTCCATCCACTCGCGCAGCTTCATAAAGCTCCCTGTCGATGCCGGTAATGGCCGCCAAATAAATGATCGCATTCCAGCCGGTTTCCTTCCACACATCGGAAGCGGTTACAATTCCCCAGAAGTATTTGCCCTCAGCCATAAACTGAATCGGGCCATCTATTACATGAAGCTGAATGAGCAGTTCATTCACGATGCCGTCCATCGACAGCATCTTCGTAATGATTCCGGCTACAACGACCCAGGAGACGAAGTGAGGCAAATAAGAAACCGTCTGTACAGTACGCTTGAAATATTTGCCGCGCAACTCATTCAACAGTACTGCGAACAAAATCGGAATAATGAAGCCGGCTACTAAGCCCATCAAGCTCATCGCCAAAGTATTCCTTAACACCAAATAGAATCTGTCGTCATGGAATAGCTCTACGAAATTTTTAAACCCGACCCACTTCTGCTGGGAGAAAGATTTGGACGGCTTATAATTCTGAAAAGCCATCGTCCACCCCCATACGGGCAAATAGCTGAACACAAATACCCAAATGATGAACGGCATGGACATCAGGTATAAATATTTCTGTTGAACGATGCTCCGCCATACCCTTTTCATCCGTTTTCCGGGCGGCTCAGGAGTGGTGACTGCCTTCTCTTTTTCCGTATCCGCTCTAGCTGACAGCGTTTCCATCTATCCATTCCCTCCTCTGTATAAACCAATGATAATATACCGCCCAGAGAGGAAATACCCGATAGATTTCAGACAAAACCATATAATAATTAGACATCCAATACATAACCTGAGCTATTTACATGCAAATGGCTTATACCGCACCGTTTAATATCGGTACCGTGAAGGAAATCCGCGTCCCTTGCCCATACTCACTGGCAATCACCAGGCCATGCTCTTCACCGAAAGATAGAACCAGACGCTGATGCACATTGCGCAGGCCGATTCGCTTCTGCTCCGACTCCTCGGGATTCACCGTCGATTGAATCACCTCCGCCAGCCGCTCCGGGGTCATCCCCAGTCCGTCATCCTGCACGGTTACACGCATAGCTGGACCGCACAGCTCAACAGTAAGCTGAACATGCACGCCTTCTATCTTGCCTTCAACACCGTGAACGACCGCATTCTCAACGAGCGGCTGAATCACTAGTGGAGGAATCATCATGTGGCTTGCCGCCGGGTCCACCTTGACCTCGAAGCTGAGTCGGTCCTCGTATCTGAACTTCTGGATTTCCAAATAGGAGCGCACCATTTCAATCTCTTCCTTCAATGGCGTTTGCTCTCTGCCGACCTCCAGATTTTTGCGCATCAGCTTTCCTAACAGGCGGACGACATTGGCAATCTCCTTGTCCCCCTTCATGTGGGCGTTCATACGGATCGATTCAAGCGCGTTGAACAGGAAGTGCGGATTGATCTGGCTGGCCATCATTTTCAGCTTAATCTCCCGCTGTGCCAGCTCCAGCGTATTGTTCTGCTCCGTCTTCTCTACGATCTGGTCCATCAACTGCCGGATGCTGTCGACCATATAGTTGAATTGACGGGATAATTGCCCGATCTCATCATTGCCGTCGATCCGGGACACGACATTCATATTTCCCAGCGCCAGCCGGTTGAACTGACGGCTTAGCTGGAGCAGACGATTGGTCGTCAGGAAAGAGACGATATAGACGAAGAATAGGGCGATGATCAGCACAAGAAAAATGATCAGCAGACCGATAAAGCTGACTTTGTTAGCGTCCTCCATAATGGAAGCCGTGTCGAAAATGGAGACGATTTTAAGAATGCTTGTCCCTGCTTCAGGCATGAGCTGATCTACGATCATATAGGAGGATTCACCATGAATATCTAGCTTGTGGGCCCCTTTTCCCTGTTCATTCAAATTTACTCCATAATCCAGATCATTCAGGGTTGAGCCGACCAGTGCCGGATTTTTGGCAGCGACGATATATCCCCGCTCATCGGCAATCAGCGTCTCGAACGGCTCCTGGCGCAGCATCCGGTTCAATTCCTCCTGATCCAACGAGACAATCAGCACTCCGCTGGTATGGGTCTCCGGAAAGTTTACCTGCCGGACCAGGCTGAGCTTGCGAATCGGAATTTCTTCCTCATCATCGATGTATTGCCAGATGGCTCTTCGGCTCTCCATCGCTTCCCTGTACCAGTTGGTAGATTCAATCTTGGCATCAACTGGAACAAGCTCCAGATTATTAATCAAAGTTGGATTTCGGTAATAGAAGCGAATCTCGGCGATCTCGCGATACATGTTAATGTAACGGTGGAAGCTGTCAAAGGAAAGATAAGCCTTCGTTAATTCAAGCACGCTCGGGTAATGGGTCGAGGCGACCTTCTCCAACGATTTGTCCATGAGCAGCGTATTCGATACATCATTTGGCATGCGCATTATATTGCTGAGCTGGGTCTTGATCTTCTGAACATTGTTGGTCGTCTGGGCAATCGCCCGTTCCATTGCCTGGGCCCTGAAATAACTAACGACCCCACCGCCCACCAGCAATACAGGAATCATGACAACGACAAGGTATGAAATAATCAGCTTATGCTTCAGCTTCAAATTATTGGTCATACGAATCGCCTTGCTTAACACAAATCATCGCCTCCTTAAAAACCGAATATCCCCTGTCTTCTTCGAAGAGGGGATATTTCGGGCCTGAACTAATCAGGGCTTACACTAGCATAATATTCGATATTGTATATATACTTCAAGATTACTGCACTGCCAGGAGCGATGTCCATTATTTAAGTTGTATAGAGACTTCCACCTCTCCGGAGTAAACAGGAACTTCGATGATGCCTTGCCCGTTCCATTGCCCCCCTTGGACCTGCGTTACTTCACCTATTCCATGTAGAGATATTTTGAAGGCTTTGCCTGCTCCTTCAGCCTGCAAGGACACAGCAGCACCTGTACGGGCAACACGCACTGACAGCTCTGTCTCGCCACTTTTATTCCGTACAGTCCTCGTAACTGTGACATGATCCTCCAGCTGATAAATCCCAAGCTCTACACCATCCGCAAAATCGTAGTCTGGGCGAGCATCGTTAGCGCCAACAGGCAGGATCGAGTTGGGACGCACATACAGCGGCAGGCTGAAGAAATCATAAGTTTCCTTGCGCCATTTACCGCCTTCCACCGCCTGGCCTGTCAGGAAATGGGTCCATTTGCCTTCCGGCAAATAATAAGATACCTCGCCCTTCTCGCTAAACACAGGAGCTACCAGCAGAGAATCGCCCAGCATATATTGGCGGTCCAGCACTTCAGCTGCCGGATCATCCGGGAACTCCAACAGCATGGCGCGCATCGAGGGAAGTCCCTGTTCTGTCGCTTGCATCGCTGTATCGTACAGGTACGGCATCAGACGGCATTTCAACCGGGTGAAATATCTTGTTACGTTCACCGCTTCCTCATCGTACGCCCAAGGCACCCGGTAAGAGCTGCTGCCGTGCAGTCGGCTGTGGCTGGACAGCAGCCCGAAGGCGAGCCAGCGCTTAAACACATGGGCTGGAGCCGTGTTCTCGAAGCCGCCAATGTCATGGCTCCAGAAGCCGAAGCCCGATAAGCCCAAGGATAGGCCGCCGCGCAGCGTCTCCGCCATCGACTCGTAGTCGGCATAGCAGTCGCCGCCCCAATGAACTGGGAACTGCTGTCCTCCAGCCGTCGCTGAACGGGCGAATAATGCCGCCTCATTTTTGCCCAGCTTCTCTTCCAGCACTTCAAACACCACTTTATTGTACAGATAAGTATAATAATTGTGCATTTTTACAGGGTCAGAGCCGTCGTAATAGACCACATCCGTCGGAATCCGCTCGCCGAAGTCGGTCTTGAAGCTGTCCACACCCATATCGATTAACTCGCGCAAGCAGTCCTTATACCATTCACAAGCATCCGGATTTGTAAAATCAACCAGCGCCATGCCCGGCTGCCACAAGTTCCACTGCCATACATCGCCGTTTGCCTTCCTGACCAGATAACCTCGCTCTCTGCCTTCCTCAAACAAGCGGGAGCGCTGGGCGATATAGGAATTGATCCAGACGCAAATTTTCAGCCCCTTTTCTTTCAAGCGCCCGAGCATTCCGGCCGGATCGGGAAATACTTCCTCATCCCATTTGAAATCCGTCCAGTGAAAGCCGCGCATCCAGAAGCAGTCGAAATGGAATACATGCAGCGGCAAATCCCGCTCCGCCATACCATCCACGAAAGAATTGACCGTCGCCTCATCATAATTCGTTGTAAAGGAGGTTGTTAGCCAAAGCCCGAATGTCCAGGCTGGAGGCAGCGCCGGGCGTCCAGTCAATGACGTATATTTGCTAAGCACGCCCTTGGGGTCAGGCCCATCGATAACGAAGTATTCCAACGATTCGCCGGGAACGCTGAACTGCACCTTTTTTACTTTCTCCGAGGCAACTTCGAATGAGACTGCACCCGGGTCATTAACAAATACGCCATATCCTTGATTCGTAATGTAGAAGGGAATGTTCTTATAGGCCTGCTCTGAGCTAGTACCGCCGTCCTTATTCCAAATATCAATGGCCTGACCATTTTTCACAAAAGCTGTGAACCGTTCGCCCAGCCCATACACGAGTTCACCTACCGATAAATCAAGCTCCTCACGCATATAGGTCTGTCCACCGTTCTCCGTAATATGCGCCATCGATTTAGAGCGGCTGCCTGTAATCCGCTGCGTACCCCGGTAGAAATCAACGGACCATTCGGCCCCTTTGCTAATCCGAACGCTCAAATTTCCGCTTTTCAATTCGGCGTATTCGTTCGTCTCCGTAATCATGCTATGCTGGCCGCCTTGCATCAGCCCAAAACGAGGACCATGGTCTACTGTGCCGGCAAAATGAACCAGCTTTACACCAATCACTCCCGGCTGCGGAGAGTGAAACTGCACAGTTAGCAGCGTCGTGTTAATCATATCTCCGCGACTGCGAATCGGTGTTGTCGAAGCGTAAGCCGTCAATTTATCATCTTCCGCCCTAAAATCATGAGCCTGTACAGCTGAATCCAGCGTATACTCCTTGCGGATCAACCAATTGCCATCTGTAAATTTCATAAGTTTGCCCGCCTTTCTGTCCACAGCATCGTTAGATGCTTCAAATAAGGTTCTAGTTGCATTATACTGATATCAATAGAAATAAACTTATATAATCCGCTTCATATATAACACTATATTGATGAGGTGAAGAATCATGGATCAAGCACAACGCCGTTCTCTCAAAGAGGTCAGAACACATGGCAGTGAACTGCTTCCCTTCGGCACTTATTGGTACAGCTATGGGCCCGGCGAGCATGTGATAGACTGTCACTGGCATGATGAAGCCGAGATTTTCTATTGTGCTCAGGGCTGTACCTTATTCCAGGTCGACACTGACTATTTTCTGGTTCAAGCTGGGGAAGCGGTCTATATCGACGCTGGAGACATCCATGCCGCTCATGCTTACGGGGATGAAGGCTGCAGCTTCTTCTCTTTCGTCTTTAATACAAATCTACTGGCTAGTGCCCAATATGACGCGGTTCAGGAGAATATCATTATCCCCCTGCAGGAGCGAAGAGCGACGCTGCCGAGATGGATTAAGCCGCAAGAGGATTACGAGCTTGAGCTGCTTGAGCATATTACAGCGATTAAGAAATGCTGTGAAGATCGACTTTCCGGGTATGAAGGGGCTGTCAAAGGCCATCTCTATCTAATGCTGTCCGGATTGCACAGCAGAAACCTGGCTTGCAGCCGGACGAGCAGCAATCGCAGCGAATCTTCCAAAATCGAAAGATTGAAAACAGTCATCCAATATATTCAGGACCATCACGGGCAGCCGATCCGACTAGCTGAGCTGGCCGCGCTGATTCCGATGAGCGAAGGGCAGTTTTGCCGTTTCTTCAAATCGATGACGAGACAGACGCCAGTTGATTACATCAACTCCTACCGGATTCGTCAGGCGGTCGAGCTGCTTAGACGTACCGATCGGAAAATATCCGATATCGCGTTGGAGGTCGGCTATGACAATATCAGCTATTTCATTCGGGTATTCCGAAAGACTATGAACAGCTCCCCTTCCGAATTCCGCAAGAAGCTGCAGGACTCCATGGAGGGACCAGAGTAACGATCCCCCCATTAGTCCAAGGCTTCTATAATAAGGCCCGGCGCTGTAGCATTATTCAATGAGAGGCCTATGTTAAACTAGCCGGAGCCAGCTTAACTGGACCTCCCCCCTCAGTGTCAGATAAACAGGATGTCTGCCGCTGCATGATTCTATCGGAACTCTCACTGTTGACCATGCCTGACGGCCGCCTGTCGCCATCACCTTCCCGCTGGCTGCGACAGATCCGTCAGGACGATCCAGCGTCAGAATGATCTCTCCGCCTTTGATATTTCCTGACACTCTCGCTTCCAACCAGGAAGCCCCTGTCCCTAAGTCCACATCATGAAATGCGATCCAGCCTGCTCCCTGCCGAAGAGCCAGGCTTTCTCCTCCCTCGCGGCACTCATCGATATAGACGCCGTTATAATCATCATAATTAACTGCTCTGACCGGTTCACGAAGCGAACGGGGCGGAACGGTTTCTCCTTCCACGCTCAGCCGGGCAAACAGCTTCATATCTTGCGAAGAAGGGCCAATTCCGAGCATATATTCGCCGCTCTCAACGCAGTAGTGTTCCCGGGTGACATCCCAGAAGGCCAGGTCTTCCGCCTTCAATTCGAAGCGGACGATTTGCGAGACTCCGGCTTCCAGATGAATCCGCTGAAAGCCCTTGAGTGTCTTAAGCGGACGAACCACACGGGAATCACTGGCTCGAACATAGAGCTGAACCACTTCATCCCCGGCCCTTTCTCCTGTATTTATAATTTTCACAGATACTGACACAGCATCGCCCGCCTGGATCGCCATCTGATCCAGGGAAAGCTCCTCATAGGCAAAACGGGTGTAACTCAACCCGTGTCCAAATGGATACAGCACCTCCCCATCAAAATATTGATAGGTACGTTTTCCTTTTATAATGTCGTAGTCCATTAGCTCCGGCAGCTGCGAGACTGATTTATACCAGGTCATATTCAAGCGACCCGCTGGATTGTAATCCCCATACAGCACATCGGCCAGCGCCTGCCCAAGCTCCTGAGCGGCATGGGATGTGTATATCATCGCTGGTATATGCTCCTTCTCCCAGTTCACGGCGAACGGATAGCTGCCGACGATGATGACCACGGTATTCGGATTCGCGGCGTGAACAGCCTGAATCAGAGATTGCTGAGCAGGGGGCAGGACAAGATCCGGACGGTCGATCGTTTCTTTTCCATTAATAAATGGACTATTGCCGACAACAACGATCGCAGTCTCTACCTGGCTGGCTGCATATGCCGCTTGCTCAATGCCATCTGCAACGACCTCGATGATAAATTCATCCATGGCGAAATCTGAGGAGACAAGATTTTTCGCCTTCTGTCCGTCCCGATCCTCCTGCTTATCTTGATCCCTGTATTTCGCTTGGCCATCCTGATCTCTCCAGTCCGTGATCACACATCCCTGTTCATCCACCATAATCGGTCGACCTTCCCACGACTTCATTCGTACAACACCACCGCTGTCTCCCACCGACGGTTCAACATCGAAGGCTTCCTTCACAAACCAGCCGCGAGCTTCATTCGCCGATGCCAAAAGTTCGCTATCGGTCTCAGTCACAAACTTGCTGCAGCTAAGCGCCTTGAAGGTTACATTGCCCCAACCCCAATCATTCCGCTCGAACACCTCGGCCTGCTCGGCATCTGGGCAGACCGCTTCAAGCCGAGCTTGCTCGCCGCAAACAACTACATATTGGCCTGTCGCCGCCGAGCGAAGCCGGACATGATCAAGTCCGGAATGGAACCGTGCGGAGCCCCCGTTCAGCTTCCTATTGATGCCTTGCAGCGGGGTGACCCGATACGGCGGCGTGCCGCTGTACCAGTCGGTAAATGCTTCGTCCGCCAGAGGTCCGACCACGGCGATGGAGCGCATATCGCGCTCTAACGGCAGCAGACCATTATTTTTTAATAGAACGATCGATTCTTGCGCTGCCCTGAGAGATAAAGCCGAATGCTCCGGCGCGCATAGCTTCGACTCCGGAACCATGCTATACGGATTCCGTTCAGCCGGATCAAATTCACCAAGCCGAAACCGGATGCGGAACGTATTGCGAAGCGCCCGGTCAAGATCCTCCTCAAGCAGCAATCCCCCGCTTAAAGCATCATGCAGCGCTTGATAGGAAATATCCTGCTCATCTGTGATACTATCGACACCCGCTCTGACCGATCCGGCCACGGCTGCGGCATAGGAATCCACATAGTGGTGATCGATTACTGTTCCAAGCACATCTCCGGCATCGCCGACGATAAAGCCATTCATCCCCCATTCGCCCTTCACGATCTTGTTGACTTCATCATTGAAGTTGCACGGTCTCCCGTTAACTCCGTTATAGGCGGTCATCATTGAACCTGCCTTGCCCTCCCGGAACGCCATCTCAAAAGGCTTGAGATAATATTCCCGCTTATTTCGCGGATCGATGCTGACTGAGGCGCTGCCGCGCTCCAGTTCATTGTTGTTGCCATAGAAATGCTTGAGCGTAGCAACTGTCTTGTAATAGAAGGGATGCTCTCCCTGCATCCCTCGCACGAGCTGGGTAGAGAGAACACCGGTTAAATACGGATCCTCTCCATAAGCTTCCTCGGTCCGCCCCCAACGCGGATCACGCTCCATATCCACGGTAGGCGCCCAGATGGTGAGGCCGTTAATAGCCGGATCTCGCTGATAATAGACGCGGGCCTCGTCCCCGATGATCGAGCCGATCTGACGCAGCAGTTCAGGGTTCCATGTACAGGCCAGCCCGATATTTTGCGGAAATACCGTCGCTTCGCCAAGCCAGGCCACACCATGCGCTCCCTCTGTACCATGCTTATATTTCTTTACGCCGAGGCGCGGAATCTCTACCTGATATTGACACATGAGTTGCACCTTCTCCTCCAGCGTAAATCTGGATAGAAGATCGTCCAACCGCTCTTCCAGCGGCAAATCCGGGTTCTGATAAGAATAACGCCCGTCCATATTCATAGCTCTAACCTCGTCTCTATATTTTTATGAGAGCGTTTCACTGTAGTGCCATCTTACCTTGCTTTCATGGAGCTTCATACAGGGATAATTAGAGGCTTTTTCATATAGAAATCTATAAATTTCTGTAAAAAAGAGCCGGACGGTCCGTTCAGACTGCCCTGCTCCTAAGACAACAAATTATTCATTTCCGGCCTTTTTGCGGTAAGCTGAAGGAGATGTGCCTACATATTTTCGGAATTTGGCATGAAAATAATCGACATTGGTATACCCGACCTTCTCGGCTACCTGATAAACCTTCAGTCCTTCCTCCAAATACCCCTTTGCATTTTCGATTCTCACTTTATCCAGATAAGTATTGAAATACTCGCCGGTCTCATTCTTGAACAATTTCCCCAAATAAGCGCTATTATAGTTAAAAATTCCCGATAAGGTCTCCAGCTTCAAATTGTCGCGGAAATTTCGGTGGATGAGATCCAGCATAATTCGCACCTCGCGGTGCCTGCCCGTATCCTCGTTCATTGGTGGGGCTATCGATTGCAGCAGAGATCCAACCTGCTCGAACATATCTCCGATTGTACGCACGCGGTAAATATCCGCGACCCGATCACAATATCCCTTACTCTGGCTTTGCAGCTCTGGTCTTTGCTTTAATTCCCTCCCATGGATGAGTGTCAATAACTCCACAAAACGCTGCTTGATCTCTCCTTCATTGAAATGACGACGGATCAACGTATGACCAAATTCAACAATAAACTGCTTAATCGCATCCAGATTGCCAACTTCTACAGCATAATACAGCTGCTCTTCCGCGTTACTGGTATTTTTCTCTTCAGCCTCTATATCAGTTGCATGACTCCGAAGCTTGTCTAACAGCTCCCCTGATAGAATTCTGCCCCGTTCAAAGAAAAACTGCTGCTTGATCAACTCCAGTGCAGAAGTATAGGACAGGGGAATATCGCCTAGTTCCCTCACCCGTTCTCCCAACACGACAGTGAACTCGGCTGCGCCGCTTTCTTGCAGTTCTTGATATACATCATCATGCTCCACTTCGAGCAATGGTTCCTGTAACAATACGCCAACATAACCTTGATGGCTAAATACATAACCGCGGCCGCATTCTTCAAAGCGGGCGCCAAGCTTCCTCCTCAGCCTATTAGCCTCATTCACATCGCTTCTCTCATCCTTCGGGGAGACCACTAGCAGGATCTGATACTTCCTCCAGAGCAATCCGAGTCGATCCGCCTGCTCGTGAAGTGTAAATTCATCATGTTCCATCGACCCGGACAAGATGGATTGAATGAACGCTTCACGTGTCCACTCCTTTGAGACATTCTGCCATAAGGAAGCCTTCTTCGCTTCATCAATCACCTGCTCAATGCGATACAAATATTGAATCAACTCATCCTCATCCACCGGCTTCAGCAAATAACCGTCTGCCCGGTTCGTCATTGCCTTCTTGGCGTATTCAAAATCCGCATAACCGCTCAAGATCAAAATATGCAGCTGCGGATCTTGCTCACGCAACCTCTCGATTAATTGCAGGCCGTCCATCCCCGGCATACGAATATCCGCGATCACCAGCTCCGGCGAATAAGTCTGATACTTCTCCAAGGCTTCTTCACCATTGGACGCTGTATCCACCACGCGGAATCCGTAATTCTCCCACTCGATAAACATCCTGAGCCCTTCTCTTTGTTTCGGCTCATCATCAACAATCAGCACCTTATACATTCCAAAACCCCCCAGCGGAATATGCAATTCAGTGTGATTCCAGCCACCACTTGCCGGATAACCGGTAAACTCATCTGCACCATACACTCTATTAAAGCGTTTACAATTTAATTATATTACTTTTCGTATAGGCTGCTCCTGCATAATTATGCCTACTTGTTGCACTATTTTGATATTCGTCAGCCATTTACTGAACACGATCTTATCCGTTCTCCTTCCGCCACTTGGCAAGCAATTGCTCGCGATGCTCAGCAGCCATGTCGAACCGGTACGTTGGTAAGAGAAGCTCCAGATTAACGGAAGTCAGCAGGGGATGAACCTGAATATTGGGAAGCACGGGAAAAGAAAATGCCGAATTCATATAATCCGTCTGTGCGCTTCGCGATAGAACAAAATCAGCCAGTTTTCTCGCTGCTGCTTTATTATTTCCATTCTTTAGGATCGATACCGCCCCAATCTCCCAGCCAGCCTGAGGAGGGACCTCGGAATGAATGGCATAACCTGAATTCCTGAACCGCAGCTGATCGCCCATAAAGCTGACGACGGCGGCGACCTCACCTTGGGCCAGCCGCTGTGCCGAGCTGATTCCTGAAAAAGTAGTCGTTGCACTTTGCTGTTTCAGCGCATGTACCAAGGCAATCGCCTGATCCTCCCCTCGCTCCTGGGCGAGCGAAGCAAGCAGCGTATACCCTGTTCCAGACGTCTCCGGGTCAGGTATCTCGATCTTGCCCTTCAGCTCGGGACGCAGCAGATCCTCATAACGCTCCGGCAACGGCAAGTCAGCCAGCAACGGGTCCTGCTTCCATACCTGCTCATTAACTCCAATCGCCAGCGGTCCCATATACATGCCTGTCCAGTACCCCTGCCTGTCCTTATATTTATCAGGAACCTGATCACTGAGGCGCGGAGAATAACGGATCAGTTTGCCGCTGTTCTTCAATTGCTCATGCAAATCCGCCGGTCCGCCCAGGACGACGTCGATCCCCGTTTTGTTCATCGTTAGAAGGTGATAGCTTGCTTCGCCGCCAGACATTCGGATGACCTCATAGGATACACCCGTCTCTTTCTTGAACTTCTCCAGCAGGATACGCGACTCATCCTCCTGAAAAATAACATAGACTTTCAGCGGCTGACTGCTTTGCTGCCCTGGATAGAGCATAACAATAACTGCCACAGTAAGTGCGATCAATACGACAATCAGGCCTTTCTTCTTCAAACGGACCACTCCCCTCTTGAGCAGTCTGGACAAGCTTCTCCAAACAGCTTCCTTGAAAGTCTGAATAGACGCCAAAAAAGGAAAACCGTCGTTTTCCTTTTTTGAGCCTATTTGCTGAACCTATTTGCGCTTCTAGCCATGCACTATGAGCCGTGCTTCTTAATGATATGAATCTTGTCAGCGGCTGCACCTATCTGCACAATGCCGTCATAGACCTTCTTGCCGATATCATAAGCATCTACGATCCACTCCTGGCCGACCTCATCGATGAGGAAATAACGCTGCTTCTCACCGAGGAACATGGATGATTTGATGATACCTGTTATATGAAAATCACTATTCTCCGACGGTTCAATCCGCAGTGATTCCGGCCGAACGCACAGGAGAACTTCTTCACCGACAGCAAGCTGTTCCTTGGCTTCGATAGTCACTGTATCTCCAGCCTGCCCGTATTGTACCGTTGCCAATCCGCCCTCTATTTTTACAACCTTGGCTTCCTCAAAGTTTGTCGTACCGATAAAATCCGCCACATACTGGGTACGAGGCTCATAGTAAATTTCATGCGGCGTACCATATTGATCGATCTTGCCACGGTTGAATACTACGATCTGATCCGACATTGACAGCGCTTCGAGCTGATCATGCGTAACATAAATGACCGTTAATCCGAGCTCCTGCTGGATCGTTCTCAACTCGACCCGCACTTCTTCACGCAGCTTGGCGTCAAGGTTACTCAGCGGCTCATCCAGAAGGATAATCGGCGAGTTCATGACCAAGGCCCGAGCCATGGCGACACGCTGCTGCTGCCCCCCGGACATTTCATGCGGATACCGCTCTTCCAGCCCGGTAAGCTTGACCTGAGCCATAGCAGCCTCCACCCGCTGCTGGATTTCCCCTTCCGGCCGCTTCAGAATATCCAGACCATAAGCGATGTTATCGAAGACGGTCATATGCGGGAATAGAGCGTACTCCTGGAACACCATCGGAGTGCCCCGCTTATAAGGCGGCAAGTCATTGACCAGCTTGCCATCGATCCAAACCTCGCCTTGATCTATGGTATAGAAGCCTGCGATGGACCGCAGCAAAGTCGTCTTACCGCAGCCACTCGGACCGAGAAAGGTAATGAATTTGCCACGTTCGATTTGCAGGTTTATATTTTTCAGGACATGGTTCGTACCGAACACCTTGTTTACGTCTTTCAAATCTAGCAGAATATTGGATTCCATCATGCCCACTCCCTTCTATTTAACTACCTTATATAAATGAACTTAGATATTTTCATAAATTCCGGTTTTCAACACCGAGAAGGTTGAACAAAGCTAGGGTCCGAGGAGCACAGCGTACGGTCTGGGTACGTGAGCACCTGAGATGTTTCCGGAGGAAACATGACTTCGTAAGCATTCGCTTAGGGCCCGGCTGAATTCAAGATTCAATGTTGAGTTTACTTCTTTGATTAGCTTCGTGTTAGATATAGAATTTATAAGTTATCAACGAAGTTGATGAATTCTATATCGCAAGAAAACCTACCTTTGCACCGCGGTCGCTCATCCCTGAATTGCTTCGATCTGATTTTCTTATCAAAAGCGGGCTTTTTGAACTACCTCTAAAAATCAAAGATTTTTACTTTGGAGCGGAAAATCAGCTTAATTACCCCAAGTGTGCCAAGCGTTGCGCCCATCAGTCCGACCGCTACGGCTGCTGCCCAATAGTAGGTGCCCGTCTCCGCATAGTTAAAGATCGATACAGATGCGACCACCCATTTCGGGGTAATTAAGAAAATAATTGTACTTAGCGTATTCATATTTTTCATAAACGCATAGACGAAGTTGGCTACGACAGTCTTCTGCAGCATCGGGAAGACAATTGATGTCAGTGTCTTACGGCTGTTGGCGCCGAGATTTGTCGCCGCTTCCTCGATCGATTTATCAACCTGCTTAAAGGAGGCGGACAAGCCGCGATACCCGACCGGCATCTGCTTCAGCAGCATGGCGATGATGATTAGTGCCGCTGACCCCTGCAATACAATCGGCCCCTTGCTGAACGCGACGATCAGGGCAAGACCCACGAATGTACCCGGCAAAGCGATTGGTAACACCGCGCTGAAATCGAGCAGCTTCTTACCCGGGAAGGGTTTGCGAACAACGATATAAGCCAGAACAAGGGCGAAGGCTACGGCCAGAATTGCGCTGATGAGCGACAGAACCAAGCTGTTCATCACGGCAGGACTGGAGGAGCTGAATACGACCTTGCGGATATGATCAAGCGTAAAGCTGTTGCTGCGACCGAAATTTTCCGTAAAGGCAAACAGGATCGTCACAGCGAACATGGAAATAATGAACAAAGACATCAGGCTGTTGAACAAAAAGAGTACGACATCCATCTTCTTGGAGGTAGTGATCCGATTCAGACCGGATACCGGCTTGCCGGTAATCGTCGAATAAGAGCCCTTGGATAACAGTTTGTTCTGTACCCAGAAGACAAGTAGTGCCGGAATAACGAGGATGATCCCCATCACGGATGCAAGTCCAGGCTCGTTATTAATAATCTCCCCGTAGATTTCAACCGCAAGCAGCGAATAGTTGCCACCGATCAGCTTCGGGTTCCCGAAATCGGCAAAGCAATTGATTGCCACGAGCAGAAAAGCATTAAGAACGCCTGGAAAAGCCAGCTTGAGTGTAATCGTACGGAACAGCTTGAAGCCGCGCGCTCCGAGATTTTGGGCAGCAATCTCCAGATTCGGCGAGATGGAACGAAGTACACCGGTAATCGTCATATAGGCCAGCGGGAAATAGGAAATGGTCTGTACGATCCACAATCCCGGCAAGCCGTACAAATCAAGCTCGAAATGGAAATTTGTATTCAGCCATTGCGAGATCATGCCGCCGCGGCCGAACAAGAGCAGAAAAGCAAGACCGCTCATCACCGATGGCGCTAATAATGGAAGAAAAGCGATGAAACGGAAGAACTTCTTCCCCCTAATATTGCTGTAATGAATCGCATAAGCGTAAATAAATCCGACCGCCGTTGCTGTAAAGGCAGAAAGCGAGGAACTGATTACCGTATTTAACAAAGCTCTGCCATAACGCGGCTTGCTAAAGAACGTTCCCCAGTTGTCAAAGCCGGAGGAGAACACGACAACAATCAACGGGTAAATTACAAATAAGGCAAGGAATATGAAGCTGGTTAACACGAGTACGAGCGTTGAAGGATCCCTGAAGAGCCTCTTGATCGACTCCCCAATGCCTTTTTTTTCTTTCATCATAGGGGGCGACTCCCACCTTTCTACTGTCTATTAGGGGCATGGACATATCGGTTATTCCGGGAGGTCCGATGCCCCTTGTATGCTAAGTGGCTCTCTTATTTCAAATCTTTCAACGCGCTCTGCAATTCCTTGCGCTGCGCAGCAGCCTTCAACAGGTCATAGGAGGAGTTGTAATTCGTTGATTTGATGTCGATACCGCCCTCCGGGATCGGTACGGAATCCTTCACAGACACCGCATAAGCGGACTGTGTGTAAATCTCTCCCGGTTCCTTCGTAAGCATATAATCCATCAGCTTCTTCGCGGCTTCCGTATTCGGGC
This sequence comes from Paenibacillus sp. 79R4, assembly GCF_013393165.1. NCBI lineage: Bacteria > Bacillati > Bacillota > Bacilli > Caryophanales > Paenibacillaceae > Paenibacillus > Paenibacillus sp. 79R4. The sequence continues at coordinate 267,905 of NZ_QJOT01000003.1, forward strand.
CGTTCTTCACGATCGACAACGCGCCTACCTCATAACCAGCCGCTTCAGGTACAATGCTCGTAATCGGATTACCTTGGTATTTGATCTTCAATTGGTCGCCAAGGAATGTAATTCCGATCGTGTACTCACCTTTGGCTGCTTTTTGAATCGGCTCAATCCCGGATTTTGGTCTCTCCTTCAAGTTAGGCAGAAGCTCCTTCATGTAATTTAGCATTTCATCATCGCCCCACACTTGTGCCAGGGAAGCTACAGCCGTATATGCCGTACCGGAAGTCGCCGGGTCGGACATGCCGATTTCACCTTTGAATTTCGGATCAGTCAACTCCTTGAAGGATTGAGGGTACGGGGCATCGCCGTACTTCTCCTTCCAGCGGTTCTCATTAATGCCAATAGCCACAGGATTCAAGTAGAATCCGGTCCAATGTCCTTCCTTGTCCTTCATATTGTCAGCAATATCGGACGCATTTGGCGATACATAAGCTTCGAGTGAACCGGCTTCCTTCAAAACCTGATGGGAATCGGCCGGCCCCCCCATCAGGAAGTCGGCTTGCGGATTTGACATTTCATTCTGGATCCGCGATACTGCCTCGCCGCTAGGCAGACGCAAAATATCATAATCAATTCCGGTCTCCGCCTTGAATTTGTCCAGTATTTTACGCGCTTCTTCCTCTTGGAAAATGGAGTAGACAGTAATCTTCTGTTTTTCTTTCCCGCCAAACACTCCGGATTTGTACATAAAGAACCCCGCTACCAATACGATAACTATGACCGATAAAATAATGACTGAGCCGCTGTTTCTTTTATTTCTCGCCATTTCGGTAAACCATCCCTTCATGTTCAATATGAGGTCTCGTTTAACTTGAAATAGGCTCTTTGATTGGTCTCATCCAACAGGTCGTACACCACGAAGTAAGCGCTATTGTACCGATCCAGGTGAATCCAGTGCCTCTTCGTCTGCTCAACGCCGCTAAGCTGGATCACAAAATGCGCATCCGGTGGCTGCTGCAGATCTGTGAAGTGACTGAAATCGATAATACGCGTGGACGCGGTAATCTGCGCGGCAAGATCGTTCCTCTCCGCTTGCGAGAGAGGCATAAGCTTGCCGGCATCCAGCGTGAACACATCGTTCTTCCCGTTCTGCACCGCAGAACCGATCATCGCGGTGGTCAGGATTTTATCGATTAGCGTGCTCTGTAGCTTGCGTATCCCGGCGCTTACATCGAGGGAGTTGACCAATTCATTACCGAATTGGAACGCACCTGTCTCTACCTGAAATGGAATATCCTCCTGGTCCAAATAAGTCATTTTTCCCGTCAGCAGCAGTCTGGGTGTTTGGGTTTGTGCTCGCTGCTTACCGGCGGATAGAAGCCCGGAGAATGAGGATTTCAATTTCAGCAGTTCCTTCGGATCCTCAATAGAAACTGTACCAAGCCCCGGATAGGTGATATCGACACGCATCGGAACGCCTGAGACTCGTTCAAACTGATCTTGCTGAGGCGGCACGATTTGGACCACATCGACAGGAATCCGGAAGGAGTAGGCACAGATTCCAATAAGCAAGCATCCGATAATGACCTGAAGCAGGATGAGGCGAAACCATGAAAGCCCTTTCTTGTCCTCTGGCATTAACTTTACCCTCCACTTATATCAAAAAAATTTTAGTTTTGTATCAGTTTTGTAACAGCGCTTACATTGGGCGGATAAATTGAAAATTCCAGCTTCACCTCTGTGCCCTGCCCGACTTCGCTGATCATGGATATGCTCCCGCCCTGAAGTTCCATGAACTGCTTGCAGATAGGCAATCCCAGGCCATGGGAATGCTCGGAGATCTCGCGCCCTTGCTTTTCCTCCGCAGGCAAGAACAACTTCATTTTCTCTTGCTCGGATATGCCTTTGCCATTGTCCACAATACGAACGGTACCACACCGTTCATCATGAAGAAGTTCAATATGAAGCAGAGTGCAGTCGCTATGCTTAATGGCGTTATCGATCAGGTTGAACAGCACCTGCTGCGTACGCTTAGGATCGAGGTAGACGGTACATGGCAATATTTTGACGGAAGTGAGTATATTCGATTTCTTGAGTGTCGGTTGAAGAACGCGAAGGGTGTCCGTGATAATATTGCCCAGCTCGGCCTGTTCCAGTGCAATATGCCAAGCTTCTTCGCCTTTAAGTGAAGTTTGCAGCAGATCCTCGACCATATTCAACAAGCGCGTGCTCTCCTTGCGGATGTAGAAATTGCAATCCTGAACATCCTCCAGCCGGTCTATTCTGGCCATCAGATCGGAGAAGCCAATAATAGAGGTGAGTGGCGTCTTTAATTCATGAGTAATGTTATCGTAAAAGGCCTTCTGTTTGCCCTGTTCATAATGGAGCATATCGATATGATGCCGCAGTGCGTCCGACATATGGTTGAAATCTCGCGCCAATTCGCCGATTTCATCTCGGGTATTCACCTCTATCTTGCGGCTGAAATCACCGATAGACACCAGCTTGAGCGCTTGCTTCAACGCATGCAGAGGCCGCATCAGAAAAGAGGAAAAGGAATAGCTCGCCACGAGTGAAAGGGCAAGACAACCCAGCGCGGCTCCGATAAACCAGATACGCATTTGATTCATCGTCTCGATATTCTCATGAAGGTCCAGCAAATAACGGAACCCGCCCACAATTTTCCCCTCATACCAAAAAGGGACGGAATAAATTAAATACCTGGTCCCTTCCCCCTCGGCAATCACCGTTGCCGTATCGCCAGCTAATGCAGACTTGATATCATCTCGCTTCAGCAAATTCTCTTTATCGCTGCTGCTGCCCACGATGGTCTCATCCGGCGCGAAAAGCTGAACCTGAAAATTAATGCTGGAGCCCAAATGAGAAGCGATAAAGGGAGCGTACTTGCCTGAAAACAACTGCTCGATATCGATCTTCTGATCGTTGACGATTTTCAAAGCTTCGATCCGGTGCAGTGCAGAATACTGGTTCAATGACTGGGTATCGCTCTCGATCATGCTCTTATTCAGCGTATAAGTGACGATGAAGTACATCGCCGTAAGCAGCATAACGATCGTAACCGCATGCTGTATGAACATTTTGTTGCGCAGCCCCATCTCCATCTGCTATACCTCCAGTTTATAGCCTGTCCCATGTACGGTTGTTACCAGATTCTCATGAGGCTTAAGCTTCTCGCGCAGGCGCTTTACCATCATATCGACGGAGCGTGTTTGGCCATAATATTCATAACCCCAGACCTGGTCCAGCAATTCCTCACGGGTGAACACCTTCTTGGGGTTGCTGCATAGCAGCCAAAGGAAATCGAACTCCCTGCTGGTCGTCTTAAGTGGCTGCCCGGCGATCGTACAGGAGCGTTCATTTTTATCAATCTCAATGACCCCGATCTGAATAGTCTCAGATGTTGTAACCGTTTTCTGCATTCGCCGCATAACAGCCTTGATTCGTTCAATGAGTTCCCGGGTCTCAAACGGCTTGGTCAAATAATCATCCGCTCCAAGCTGGAAGCCTAATATTTTATCATTCATTTCATTTTTGGCGGTAAGCACGATTACAGGCACCGTCTTATATTTCTGCTGCATCACCTGAAGCAGCTCGAAGCCTGAGCAATCCGGCAGCATCAAATCGAGCAGGATCAAATCTGTGGCTCCAGCCTCAAGCTCCTTCAAACCAGCGGCGACCGTCCCCGCAACAACAGGATGAAACCCTTCGACCTTCAGACTTAATTTCAACAGCATCTGAATACTGGGATCATCCTCGATAATTAAGATGTTCATTTGTATCCCCCATTTTTATCTCTATTGTGGTTCTCCTGCAGGTCTGTTCCAGTTAACTGCGGCAACCGTCCCCTTGTTCGCTCAATCGCTCAGCGTGTCTTGCCAACTAAAATCAACCGTCCCGTACTGCTAATCCCAAGCTCCTCAAGGAAATACAGTACGCTATCGGTACGAGAATCAATCCCTTTTCCGATGTAACGGAAATACAGTTCGCTATTGGAATGAAATCAAGCTCTTTTTCAATGTAACGGAAATAGCATACCTTATTTGACTTTTTCGGCCAGAAAACAACCGCTTTTCAGGCAATTAAGCGCTTCCAGTTCCGTTAGAAAATAAAACTATGTCTTTCCACGCTAATAAGAGCATACAGTTCCGTTAGCACCGACGACATCTCCATTCGATGAACCTCTCTATCCTCTAATACTTAAACATATTCATATTATTTCTTCTAGAGGTTGTTCAAAAAGTCTGCTTTTGATAAAACCCTCAACACAACAAGGCTATTCAAGGATGAGCAACCGCGATTCAACAACAGATTTTTGTTGCGAATAGCATTTCATCAGCCTAGCTGATGGAATATAAATCCTATCTCTGACACGAAGTAACACTGAGAGCCTTATTCGGCATCGAATCCTGAATTCAGCCCCGCCTTAGCGAATGATTACGAAATCATGTTTCAGACGGAGCATCTCAGGTGCTCACCTATCGCCTACAAGCCTCCTATGCTACCGAGGTCGAGGTCGTTTTCTGGGAACATACGTGCAGTTCTGCTCCCGGGCCCCCCAAGCTTCAGCCCACGTAAGCGTATTGAAAAAAGCAAATGGAAAGCATCAGCGTCGGTGCTGAGAGCCTCACTTTTGAACATGAACTTCTACCTTTATCATAACGGCAGTTTGCCTGCTATGCATTAATATCCATAAATTAACACTCTCCCCAGCTTAATAATCCTTCCCGTTTATTTATAGCATCTTCGCTAAATACTTGTGATATATATGCATGTCCGATGAAGGCAAATTATGCTATGATCTGACCAAAAGGCTTCGTTCAATTGCACAATATAAATTTCCAATTTCAGGATTCCATTTTGATTATTCCATCCTAGAGGAGGAGTTCAAGTTGTTTCAGCTTTCCAGGGAGCAAGCTCAGGAAATCGTCGATAAAATGATGAAGGACATTCCTTACAATATCAATATCATGAATCATGAAGGGATCATTATCGGAAGCGGGAATCCTTCAAGGGTCGGTACGGTTCACCAGGGGGCCGTTCAGGCGCTGACAAGCGGGAAAATGGTGAAAATCTGGAAGGACGGACACTATGAAAAACAAGGGACCAACGAGCCGATCGTCATCGATCATAAACGCGTTGGCGTAATCGGAATCAGCGGAAATCCCGAGGAAGTCAGCCCTTTCTGCCGGATCGTGAAGACGACGGTCTCCCTGCTGATCGAGCAAGGAATTGCCCTGAAAAGTCTGGAGGATGAAGCGAATCGCAAAAAAGCTTTCCTGGAAAGTCTGCTCAGCCATGTCGGAGCCTATTCCCAAAGGCTGCAAAAAGAAGCTGCACAATACAAAATCGATTTACTGCTAAAAACGACAGCATTGCTCGTTCAAAATTGCAAATTGGATGAAGAATACTCCAAGCTATTGCTGCTTGTTCCTTCTTTCATGATCGATGAAGACACCCGTCTGCTGCTGATTCAAGACAAAAGCTCTGTGAACAGCTTTATTGAGCGAATGACTGCCGGACAGCCGAATATTCTGATGGCTGCGGGTCGTCATGAAGCGAGCATCGCTGCCAGCTATGCTCAAGCTAAGAGCGCTATGAACGTAAGGCAGGCGCTGGATCTCCCGAAGAAAGTCGTTCATTATGATGAAGTAAAATTTCTCGTCAAGCTAAGCAACACCTGCATGCATGAGAATGGAAATATCGTCAGCAAGCTTGAAGATACGGCCGACCTGTTAGAGACGCTGCGCGTCTTCATTAACCAGGATGGCAGCATCTCCAACACTTCCGAGCAGCTGAATATTCACCGCAATACATTGCAGTACCGGCTCAAGCGGATCAAGACGATTACGGGAAAAGACCCGAGAAATATTCTTGAGCTGTTCGAATTAACCCAGAGCCTGCTTGCCCTGTATAGTTAAATGCGGCTAGGGCTAGGGTGCCGCCTAATACGGAAAGGGCGTTTACTCCTTTCACCGATTACAAAAGAACCTTCAAATCCAACCTATACGGAAATGAAGGTTCTTATTATGGTTTACAGTTTGCCTTATTTAGAGTTCAATGCGATCAATCTGCCGATATTCTCGCAGGTCCGCTCCACATTCTGCGCACCTTCCGCCAGCACCTTCTCCAAATCAGCAGCCCCCGGCACGATGCCAAATACCGCGTCGATCCCTTCATCATAGAGGGTATCGATGCCTTCGCCGATATAACCTGCCACAGCAATGACTTTCTTGCCGAGCTGTTTGGCTGCTTGAGCTACACCGTAAGGCGTCTTGCCAAACTTCGTCTGGAAGTCGATACCGCCTTCGCCAGTAAACACATAGTCGGCCTCAGCCAGCTTATTCTTCAAATCGGTATGCTCGATCACGATTTCAATACCCTTCTGCATCGTGGAACGGGTAAAAGTCAGCAAGCCCGCTCCGAGCCCTCCGGCAGCGCCTGCACCGGGGTAGTCACGCACGTCCTGGCCAAGCTGCTGCCGGATCACCTCGGCATAATGAGCCAGGTTGTTATCAAGCTGCAGCACCATCTCCGGCGTGGCTCCTTTCTGCGGGCCGAACACCTGGGATGCGCCATGCTCGCCGCATAGCGGATTTGTGACATCGCTGGCCACGATGAGGCTGACCTCCTGCAGGCGCGGATCCAGCCCGGATACATCGATCGTGGCCAGCTTGTTCAGCCCGCCGCCGCCGCGCGGTATGCTTTTCCCCTCTGAATCGAGGAATTTCACACCCAACGCTTCGGCCATCCCTGCGCCACCATCATTCGTGGCGCTCCCGCCGATCCCGATAATAATTCGCTGTACGCCCCGGTCGAGACATTCCGCAATAAGTTCTCCCGTGCCATAAGTCGTTGTGATAAGAGGGTTCTTGGTCTCCTTGGTCACCAGATGAATCCCACTGGCCGAAGCCATCTCAATTGCGGCAGTTCCCCCATCGCCGAGTATCCCGAAACGGGCTATAACTGGCTGACCCAACGGACCGGTAACTTCCTTCTCATACAACTGCCCGCCGCTGGCATCAACCAGCGATTGCACCGTACCTTCCCCACCGTCCGCCATCGGAACATGAATATATTTCGCCTGCGGATACACCTTCCGCAGCCCCTGCTCCATTGCGATGCAAACTTCCTTGGCCGTCATACTCTCTTTAAATGAATCCGGCGCTAGTACAAATGTTTTCTCCATCATTCTCTCACCCCACCCAACATATTAAAAAGCTTTATTGCGCTAAAAAGCCATCCTTATTCAATCTGCATTTAAAGCAAGAATCCGTACATTAAAGTTGCTACAATAGTCATCGTCCCGCCGACAATCGCTTCATAAGGAATTAGCCCCATCCGCTGTTTAATGCTCATATTCATACTGCTTGCGGTAACGTGGAAGTAGTTCCCTTGCGGCAAGGAGTCGATTACGGTCGCCCCGGTATGCACCATAACGGCAGCCGCCATCGGGGCTGTTCCCATATCGAGAATCGCTTGACCGAACGAACCTGTAGCAAGTATAACCCCAGTAGAAGTCGAGGCGGTTGCAGCAGCCATAAGAATACCCGAGATTGGAGCCAGGAACGTTCCCGAGATCCCTGAGGCTTCAATCAAGGACACAACCTGAGTAGACAGATCCGAAGCGGAGATAAGCCCGGCGATCCCGCCGGCACCGATCAGGATCAGCACTGTTGCTGTCATCTTGTTCAATCCGGATGCCGTATATTTCAGAATATGCTTGCCTTGTCCCATCGCCAGCATGCCAACTACCCCGGCAATCGGCAAAATGTACATCGCGTCTACCTTAAAGCTGGACAGCGCATCGATTCCGGCAATCGAACCGATCGGGTTAATCATCAGCAATATAACAGCTACAAGCGGTGCAACTATGGCCTTCTTCAGCGGCGGATACTTCGAAGTATCAATCTCGGTGTCCTGAACCGCCTCTGCGTCACTGACCATTACTCCTTTGCGTTTCAAAAGTGAAGCCACGATAACGGTGACAACAAGTCCAAACAAAGCCGGAACAAAACCCGCGATCATAACATCACTTAAGTCTAATCCAAACCCGCGTGCAGCGGCAATCGTATTGGGGTTCGGAGAGATAATATTTCCTGCCTTCCCGCCGCCTGAAAGCGCAAGCAACAAGGCAAGCTTGGAGATGCCCATCTTATTGCCGACTGACAGTGCGATAGGCGCTACGATCAATACTGCAACCGGAATAAATACCCCAACCGCCGTAATAATCATAGTAGCAAGCGCGAGTGCCAATATCGCCTTCCCGCCGCCAAATTTCTTAACGATTGCCTGGGCGATCGTCTCTGCCGCCCCGGATTCCATCATGACACCAGCCAACACACCGGCTGCCAACACACGAATGACCGTACCCATCACGCTTTGTGTTCCACTAACAAGCACGTTGATCGTCTGTTCCAGATTGGCTCCACCGATCAAAGCCCCGACGATCGCCCCCAGAAATAAAGCGTATACAGGATTAAGCTTTTTCAAGATCAATACGATTGCGATTGCGAGACCTACCAGTGCTCCAATCCAACTGATCGTAAATCCATCCATCTGCTGTTCCTCCTAAGTTGTATTTTCTATCTCTTATCTTGGATACGCTTTCATTATAGGTCTTTATCCGCAAAAATTATATTGATTAAAAGACGAAATTCATTGTGCAAATGAACAATATTATCGACCCCATCTATATCTTTAATGAAAAGATTAAATTTTAATCTAATCAGTTCTCATATTACTATTGCCAATTTAGGAACAATCCACTATGATGATGTTATTAAAACTCCTTAAAGTTATAGCGCTTTAATTTATTTTGTAGAATCATCCCGAAATATCTGAACTATTTCAATATTTCTCTCCACAAAAGTTAAAGCGCTTAAACTTTAAACAAGTGAAAGGCTGGTGCTGCTGTGACCTTTAAAGAAAGCCGGCGACAAACCTTCTATATGTATCTATTCATCGCTCCCTGGCTGATCGGCTTCCTCGTGTTTGCGCTTTACCCTATTTTAGCATCGCTTTATTACAGCTTTACGGATTATGACATTATTCATCCACCCCGGTTTATCGGGCTGGCCAACTACATCGAGATGTTCCATAACGAGTTGTTCTGGAAATCCGTAGTCGTTACGCTGAAATATACCTTTATAGGCGTACCTGTTCAATTGCTGCTGGCGCTCGGATTTGCCCTGCTGCTGAATCAGACGATTCCTTTCCGCGGCTTTTTCCGAACCGCTATGTATTTTCCGAGCATGGTCTCAGGGGTAGCGATGTCTCTGTTATGGTATTGGATCTTCAACCCGCAGATCGGATTATTTAACTACATACTCTCCTGGTTCGGAATCCATGGCCCTGCCTGGCTGATGAACCCCGATACTGCGCTGTATGCCTTGATTATTATGACCTTATGGACTGCAGGTACTGGAATGATACTGTTCCTCGCCGGATTGCAGGGCGTTCCTGCCAGTCTGATCGAAGCTGCAAAACTTGACGGAGCCGGCCGTTTTAAAACCTTCCTCCATGTCACACTTCCTATGCTCTCACCGGTACTGCTCTTTCAACTCATCATGAGCATCATTGATTCCTTCCAAGTATTCACACAGGCCTATGTTATGACTCAAGGGGGACCGAATTACTCCACCTGGTTCTATGTCTACAACTTATATACAAGCGCTTTCAAGGAATATCGAGCTGGCTACTCCTCGGCTCTAGCCTGGGTACTGCTGATCGTTGTCATGATCTGTACCGCGCTCATTATGAAAGCATCCGACCGCTATGTTCACTATGAGGGAGGAGGACGCAAATGAACACTGTACCGATACCCAAACGCCGTACCGTTTTTTCGGGCTCAGACTCCAAGCGTAAAGCAAGCACAACGCAAATCATCAGTTTTATCACGTTGATCATCACGACCTTTATCATGCTGCTTCCCCTGTTCTTTATGGTCTCCACCTCGCTAAAATCAAAGCGGGAAATGCTCAAGTTCCCTCCGACCTTTCTACCGGAGAGCTGGCAATGGAGCAATTACAGCGAAATCTTCGACACGCTGCAATTCGGCACGCTGTATAAGAACAGTCTGATTATTGGCGTCGTCACTGTGTTCGGAACGCTAATCTCATCAGCTTTGGCAGCGTACGGATTCTCCCGTTACAGAGGGAAAGGCAATCAGCTGTGGTTCATGCTGCTGCTGGCAACGATGATGCTGCCGTATCCGGCGATCATGATTCCGCAATTTATTTTCTTCTCCAAGCTGAACTGGATCGATACTTTTCTGCCGTTAATTGTTCCATCCTTTTTCGGCTCGGCCTATAACATCTTTCTGCTGCGGCAATTTTTCTCGACCCTGCCTGAAGACTTATTCGACGCCGGTAGGATCGATGGCTGTGGCGAACTGCGGATGTGGTACAAAATTGCCCTGCCGCTGTCCGGCCCTGCCCTGGCAACCGTAGCGATCTTCGCCTTCATTTACAGCTGGAACGATCTGCTAGCGCCGGTGTTGTATCTGAGTTCAACGGAACGCTTCACGCTGCCAGTAGGGATGGCTTCATTAACCTCTTCCAGGTTCCGCATCCCGCCGTGGCATCTGCTTATGGTTGCTTCCGTGCTGGCGATGGTGCCGATCGTTACCCTGTTCGCTGTCGCCCAAAAACAATTTGTGGAAGGGATTGTGCTTACGGGCATTAAATAATCCCCCGTACACGTTGTCTGCTTACTAGGCAAGGTTAATCATATTACTTTAATTGGAGGGTTCGTTTATAATGATGAATAAGCTGCGACTTAGCTCCGTTTTCCTGTTAACTCTGATTGTGGCTGCCGTTATGGCTCTGTCAGGCTGCTCCGGCGGCAAATCGGCTGCCGAAGTGACGCCGGGAACGGACAACAATTCGTCCAAATCTGGCGGCGGCAAAGATGAGCAGGTAACGATCACTTATTACACTATCGATTCCGAGGACCGCACCTTTGTCGAAAAATTAGTGCCTGACTTTGAGAAGGAACATCCGAATATTAAAGTGAAAGTAGATAAAGCGCCTTATGAGCAGTTTGACAGCAAGCTGCAAACACTGATCGCCGCAGGCAAATCTCCGGACGTGACAAGCCATTACGGATACGGCGGATTCGCAGAATACTATAACAAAGGAATGCTGCTTGATTTGACGGATCTGATCAAGGAAGACGGATTCAGCGCCGAAGCAAACAACATTCCCGACAATTTAATAAAGATTTATACAATCAATGACCATGTGTACGGCATTCCGCTGAACATGTATGTTACACTCATGCTATACAACAAGGATATGTTCGATGAGGCCCAGCTGCCTTATCCAACCAGTGATTATGAAGACAAGGACTGGACCTTTGAGAAAATGGTCGAGTACGCGCGCCCGATGACGGTCATCTCCGATGATATCGCCAAGACGCAATACGGATTAGACTTCTTCTGGTCCGAACGCGACAATCGTCCGCTCTATTTCGGGGCCGATCCTTATTCCGCAGATACATGGACCAATGGCGGAGTCCCTTCAGAAACTTATTTTGATACTTCAAAAGTTATGGCCGCCTATCACAAATTGTTCGACCTCATCTTCAAGGATAAGGTATCCCCGACCTCCGAATGGAGCAAGAGCGTAGCCGGACAAAATGGCGATCCCTTCGTTGCCGGAAAAATCGGCATGTCTGTCGGTGGGTCATGGAACCTGGCTGGGGCCAATGATTTTCCATTCCATATCGGTGTAGCTGCCGTGCCTTGGGGCGGAAATGATAAGGTCCGCAGTACTTTGTACGTTGATCCGCTATTCATATTGAAGGATTCCAAGCATCCGAAGGAAGCGTTTGAATGGATCAAGTATCTGATTCGCGCCGACATTCAAGAGGAATCGATTGATCTGAGCGGCGGCAATCCGCCGGTGAACACAGAAGCAGCTGAGGCCTATTATAAGCATTTTGAAGGAATTGATCCGCAGGATATCAAAAATGTGTACGAGGGCGCTGTAAAATACGGCTTTGAATCGTTCAACCACCTGATTACGAACTACTCGCAAATCAATGATATGTTCATCAACGAAATGCAGCCGATTGAGACCGGGCATAAAACTATAGAAGAGGTTATGCCGGTGATTCAAAAGAAAGTGACGGATATTATTAAAAGATAAGCCATTGTGATGGAATAATGCACGCAAGGAGAATGCAGATGAAGGTAAGCATTTTTGATGTTGCCAAAAAATCCGGCCTGTCCGTAGTAACTGTATCGCGTGTATTAAACGGAGCAGAAACCGTACGGGAGAAAAATCGCCAAAAAGTGCTGGAAGCGATCAAGGAACTCGATTATCAGCCTAGTGCCGCCGCGCGCAGTCTGGCCCGTGGGAAGACGGGAATTATCGGCCTGATCGTGACGACGCTGCAAGATTCCTTCTTTGACGCTGTCGTCAAGGAGCTTAACGAGATTCTGGCCATGCAGGGGTATTTCCTCGCCGTCTCCGTGTCTACCGGCATGGAGTCGGATGACAGCCATTATTTGTTCCAGGAGGATCGGGTCGACGGCCTGATTCTCCTCTCTCCGATGGAAGAGAGCAAATATATCCTGGAATTGAAGCGCCGTGGCATCCCTTATGTGCTAATCGATAACCAACTTCCGGAGAACGACGCTTATTCGGTGACGATCGACAACTATAAAGGAGGCTACGCGGCTACGAACCACTTGCTGGAGCTTGGCCATACTTCCATCGCCCATATTTGCGGGCAGGAAATGTTCCGCAGTACACGGGAACGCCGCAGCGGATTCCTCCGGGCCCTTCAAGACAACGGGCTTGCCCCATTCGAAGTGGTGCACGGCGAATTCGAGATTGCTTCCGGCTATGATACCTGTAAACGCTGGCTCGCTGAGGACCGTTTGCCCTCCGCCATCTTCGCTGGCGACGACCATATCGCTCTCGGCGTTATCAACGCCTTGCAGGAGAGCGGGCTCTCCGTGCCCGGGCGAGTCTCGATCGTCGGATATGACGATCATTATATCGCTTCCAAGCTGCGCCCGCATCTAACGACCGTCCGCCAGCCGGCGGACCGGATCGCACTGGCCGCGGCCGACATGCTGCTGGGCCGCATATCCGGCAAAACGAAGCGCGCCGCCAGCATGCACATCGACCCTGAGCTGATCGTCCGCGAATCGACCGTTGCCGCAAACCACAAGTGAATATGAGGAATAACAAAAAGAAAACCTGCAGAAATGCAGGTTTTCTTGCTTTTTAACAGCATATAAAGTTATATGACTGCAATATATAGGATTTTAAGCGAAGCCGGAGAATTCTCGTGATGAACTAGAAATAACTCATTTTTGCAGGCATTTGATCATTTAATGTCAGATCGGAACCAAAGAACAGCAGATTTGCAGTTTCTTTTTGGTTGTCAAGATGGATGATGCACATGGAGTAATCCGTAACAACTTTTGCTCTTGCGTAACGGAGCATTCATTGCCAGGCAACCGAACCGGAATTCTGTTCGATTCCCTGTTCGCCGTTTTACGTCCAGCAGCATCGCTCTTAGTAGCTTGCGGCAGCCTCCCCCAAGGGGTATTACGACAGTTTGGCTATTTGGCTGTTTGACAGTTTGCTGTCTGCCCGTGAGGCAGCTTTACGTTTTTACGCAGTGTGTTTACCAAGCATAAGCCTGTGGCGCAGCGCCGCCAGGTCCTGGGAAGATCTCATCGAGACGCTTCAGCACAGCTTCATCAAGCTCGATATCGCAGACGCGAAGCGCGCCCTCCAATTGCTCCAGGGTCCGCGGGCCGATAATCGGGGCAGTCAGGGCCGGATGGGCCAGCGTCCAGGCCAGCGCCACATTGGCTTCGCTCTCGCCAAGCTCGCGGCAGAGTACCGCAAATTCGTCGAGCTGGTTCGCATGTTGCTCATAGCGCGTGTTCTTCTCCGTTCTTGAACCCGGAACCTTCTTCGAGGCATTCCCGCCAAGCAGTCCACCCTCCAGCGGGCTCCAGGCAACAACGCCAATGCCAAGCTCTTCGGCTGCCGGAAGCACCTCCAGCTCCGGCAAGCGGCAAAGCAGATTGTATTTATGCTGCTCGGACACAAGGCCAAGCATATGATGATTCTTCGCTTCATATTGCGCCTTAACCAAGTCGCGGCCTGCAAAGTTGCTAGAACCGATATAGCCGATCTTGCCCTGCAATTGATGTATATGAAATGCTTCCCACAGCTCGTCCCAGGATACGTTCCGGTCTACGTGATGCATTTGATAAAGCTCAATATGATCGGTCTGCAGACGGCGCAGCGAACCTTCCAGATGACGGCGGATTTTGTATGCGGACAAGCCAACTTCCCCGTTAGGTCCGTCGAGCGGATCGCTCATGTTCCCATATACCTTTGTCGCCAGTACGACCTTCTCGCGGCGGTTGCCACCCTGTGCGAACCATTTTCCGATAATCTCTTCAGTTCGTCCAGAGTTCTCGCCCCAACCATAAATATTAGCGGTATCAAAAAAGTTGATCCCCGCACCCAGCGCTGCATCCATGATACGAAAAGATTCCTTCTCATCCGTCGTTACACCGAAATTCATCGTACCCAGACATAACTTGCTTACCTTTAAGCCGGAACGTCCTAACGCAGTATACTTCATTGAACACAACTCCTTTATAAAATAGTAAAATCTGGCCATCATTTAACACTATCCTCTACCAAGGCCAGCTATTCCCTTCCACATCAACGAACTCCAACCTCTGCTCAGCTACAGCAGATGACGGGTTTAAGAGCCGTTCGCGAATCAGCTGCAGAATTCCATCCGCCGACTGGGCCGGCGTCAGAGCCGCTTCCGCATCAAGCCCTCCGTGCATATAGGTCTGCACCCATCCGGGATGAACGACGAGCATGCGGACGCCATCTGATTTCAGGCTGTTGAACACTTGCTTGGACTGCATATTCAGAGCGGCCTTGGACATGCCATAGGCGAACCAGCGATCCCGGCTGCACTGCCCGATGCTTCCTGCCTCAGAGGAGATATTAATGATCAGCTTCTGCGCGCTGTTCCTAATCATCTCATGCAGCGCGTTCGTCATCCGCAGCGCCCCAAGCGCATTGACATTGTACACTTGAAGCATGTCCGAAAAATCGAGCTCATCGCTTACACCGGACTGAATATCGCCGAGAATCGCCGCATTGTTGATCAGCAGATCCACCGTCTCACAAGCTTGTTCCTGCACAGCCTGGACCGCAGCCTTCACGCTCTCATCGCTGCCTACATCCAGATCGACGAGAATAAGCCGCTCTCCATAAGCTGTAACCAGCTCGGAAAGCGACTTCCCCCGTTTATCATATCTTCCAGCAATCACGCGATACCCTTTATGCAGCAATCCGCGAACCAGTTCAAACCCGACGCCATGATCGGCACCCGTCACCCAAGCGGTAAACATCATGAGATAGAAGCTCCTTTGGAAAGAAAATAGTTGGTTCTCTTTCCATTATAGGGTTAATACGGCCCGGACACTATGCCCTTTTTAAGAATAATATTGGCATAAAGCGCCAGCTCCCCGGTAGATACGACCGCATAAGCCCGCTTGGCCCGCTCATAGAAAGCAAATCGCTCTACCTCGTCAAAAACCTCTGATCTCGTATCATATTGCGCAACGATACTCTTGTAGCGATCCCAGACCGGGGTTTCCACCGGATCGCCAGGAGTTACAGCCATGAGGACTGCAGGGCGATCCACATAGGTATCGAGCGGAAAAAGCGGCAGAATCGCCTCCAGCAGCTCGGGTACGCCATGTCCATCACAGCGTACAAGCCGCTGGGCGTGGCTGGCCGCCGGGAAGTTCGCGTCAGCGAATACGATCTCATCCGAGTGACCCATTTCCATCAACACTTTGATTAGATCAGGCGAAATCAAGCTGGAAATTCCTTTTAACATGGCATAACCTCTATCAGCTGCTGATACCGTGTATAAGCCGTTTGCCATTCGCTTTGCTGCTCCGGGACATACGTGCTTATAGCAAATGAAGCTTTAACCAGCTCCACACCTTCCTGCATGTCAGCCAGATAACCGCCGGCTTGCAGCTGCACGAGCATATTCCCGATTGCGCTGGCCTCAACCGGCCCGGTCCAGACCGGCCGACCTATCGCTCCCGCCGTGAAGCGGCACAGCAGCTCATTCTGGATACCGCCGCCGACCATATGCAACCCGTCAAACACCGTTCCGGTCAGGCGTTCGGCCTGCTCCAGCACCATACGGTACTTGAGCGCCAGGCTCTCCAGAATACAGCGCACTGTCTCGCCGACCGTCCGCGGCTCAGGCTGACCACTCTCGCGGCAATAGGCCGCGATTTCCTCTGGCATAGAATCCGGATTCATAAATCGCAGATCATCGGGATCAATTAAGCAACCGAATGGTTTTGCCGTCTCGGCCAAGGCAACGAGCTGCGGATAATCAAACAGCTCTCCCTGCTGTTCCCAAATGCGCCTGCACTCCTGTAGAATCCATAGGCCCATAATATTTTTCAAAAGATGATAGGTGCCCCCCGCTCCTCCCTCATTGGAAAATTCCAG
This sequence comes from Paenibacillus sp. 79R4, assembly GCF_013393165.1. Lineage (NCBI taxonomy): Bacteria > Bacillati > Bacillota > Bacilli > Caryophanales > Paenibacillaceae > Paenibacillus > Paenibacillus sp. 79R4. The sequence continues at coordinate 284,455 of NZ_QJOT01000003.1, forward strand.
CTTCAATACATCGGGATGAAGCAGCGGTGCTTGCATCTGCGTTCCCAGCAAGGACCAGGTTCCGCTGACAAGATAAGCAAAGACCGGCGATGCTGCGGGCACCGCGGCGGCCGCCGACTCCGTATCATGCGAGGCTGCGGCAATTACCTTGAGCTTTGGTACGCCCAACTCAGCACGGATTTCCTCCGTAAGCTGCCCGATTTCCGTCCCCGGTTGTACCGGATCTATGAACAGGGCCTCGGGCAGTCCCAGCTCCCGCATCAGCGGCTTATTCCAAGCCCGCTTCGCCGGATCATAGAGCTGCGTCGTCGTTGCCATCGTAAATTCACAGGCTTTGCGCCCCGTTAGAAAATAGTTCAGCAGATCAGGCGTCAACAGCAGCGTCTTCGCCATCTCCAGCTTCGGAGAGTTCGCCTTCTTCATCGCATAGAGCTGATACAGCGTATTAAACGGCATAAATTGCAGCCCGCTCTCAGCGAACAGCCGCTCAGCCCCCAGCTTCGCAGACAGCTCTTCGACCAGTCCCTCGGTCTGGCGGTCGCGATAATGATACGGAATGCCAAGCAGTTCCCCGCTCGCATCAAGCAATCCAAAATCCACCCCCCAGGTATCAATCGCGCAGCTCTCCGGCTTATAGCCAAGCTGGAACGCTTGGCGAATGCCTGTCTTGATCTCTTGCAGCAACCCGGGCGTGTTCCAATGCAGATGTTCACCGATACGAACGGGCGTATTGGAGAATCGATGAATCTCGGTAATTTTCAATCGTTTGGCGCTGCCAGAACCGGCTGCCTCTATTTCTCCAATTAAAGCTCGACCGCTGCCAGCTCCAAGATCAAACGCCAGAACGGTTGGTGTGTGAGTCATTCGTCGCACCGCCTGTTTATTTCATTTTTTGCAGCAGCTGAATCCGGTAATCCTCGCTCTCCAGCGCCGCGATAGCATCTACCTCTTCCTCCGTAAGCACGGAAGGCGTCCCCGCAGCCTTGGCGGCCAAATATATTTTGGCGCTCTCTTCAACGACCTGCGTACGGTAGAAAGCTTCGCGCAGATTCCGGCCTGTAGTCACAAGTCCATGATTGCCCAATAAAATCGAGCTGGCCTCGTTTACCTTGGCAGCCACCGCATCCGCTAGCAAGTCCGTCGTTGGAATGACGTAAGGAATGAAGGCGGTACGCCCGACCAATGCCGCTTGATCCGGGAACATAATCGGCAGTTCCTCTGCGATCAATGTAAAAGCAATGCAGTGAGACGGATGCGTATGCACCATTGCTTTAATGTCCGGATTTTGACGATAGCCATACAGATGCATCAGCACCTCAGAGGATGGACGATAGCCGCTGTCGCTGATTTCCCCACTGGGAATATCGACTTCAACCCACTCTTCCGCCCGGATCTCCTCCAGAGCAAAACCGCTTGGCGACAAATACATTTTGTCTCCAGCGCGGGCACTGATATTGCCACCGGGACCTACGACGAGGCCCTGGTTAACAATTTTTTGCGCGTATTTGCACAGTTCGTTGCGAATATCTATGTTTTGCATGGTAGTTCTTTCCCCTTTCCTAGACAAAACCGCTCAAGCTCTGTTCGAAGTCATTTATACAGCGGTCCGAAATTCTTGCAAGCGCGGAAATCAGCGCCCTCGCTCTGCTCCGTACCAAACAGGCCCCATGCCCGCGGACGGAATATCCTCTCCTTCGCTACATTGTGCATGCTTACCGGGATGCGCAGCATGGAAGCAAGCGTGATCAGATCCGCACCGATATGCCCATAGCTGATTGCACCATGGTTCGCTCCCCAATGATCCATCACGTCATAGACGCTGGCGAAGGCACCGTTTCCTGTTAAGATCGGCGCGAACCAGGTGGTTGGCCAGGTTGGATCGGTCCGTTTGTCGAGCGTATCATGCACTTCCTGCGGCAGATCAACCGAATAACCTTCAGCAATTTGCAGTACCGGGCCAAGGCCCTTTACAAGATTGAGGCGAGTCATCGTCATCGGCATCCCGCCGCGGGTCAGATAGTCCGTCGAGAAGCCGCCGCCGCGGAAATACTCTACCGAAGCCGGGCGCCACTGAGCAGCCCCTAACGTGGCTTGCACCTCTTCCCCGGTAATCTCCCAAAATGGCTTCAAGGCTGGCTCGCCGTCAAGCTTCTGCTCGCCAGTACCGTCCAAGGCCGCTGATCCTGAGTTGATCAGATGAAGGATACCATTAGCAGCCTGACCTTCCAGCTTGTAACCGGCAACGCGCTCTACGGAAGCAGGGCTCCAGTACGTTCTTACATCAGCGAAAATCTGCGCGGTATTTGTAAGCAGGTTGCCAAACAGCATGCCAACTCCGTTCAGGCTGTCATTTTCCGTAGCGACGGTAAATGGCGCTCTTCGTCCGTTCCAGTCAAAGGAGGAGTTAAGCATCGTCTCCATAAAGTCACCGTTCGGGAAGTGGTCTGTCCATTGCCGCTGGCCCTGGAAGCCGGATGCAATGGCATGATGGCCGTTCGCTTCCTCGCCGAAGCCAAGCTCAGTCAGGCGCGGATTGCCGATCATTAGATCGCGGGCGATCAGCGTCATTTTTACAACCGTCTCCCACTCCTGATCCTTGCGCTCGCGTGAAGTTTGCAAAAGCTCCGGATTATTGTCAGGGCCCTCGGTGCAGTTCTCCTTCACCCAGGCCAGCGCTAATTTATATTCCTCAGGATCATAGATTTCCTCGTCGATCCTTCTCGTAAATTCACTCATATCGATATATTCATTGCGCATGCCAAGATACTCCTGGAAGAAGCTGTCGTTCACAATCGAACCGGCAATCCCCATTGAGACGGAGCCCATCGATAAATACGCTTTGTCGCGCATCAGTGCCACAGCAAGACCGCTGCGGGCAAAGCGAAGCAGCTTCTCCTGCACGTCATCAGGAATATGATCATCGCCCTCATCCTGGACATCTTCACCGTAAATGCCGAACGCCGGAATTCCTTTTTGCGCATGGGCGGACAATACGGCCGCCAAGTAAACCGCTCCGGGACGTCCCGTACCGTTGAAGCCCCATACCGCCTTCGGCATGCTGGCATCCGTATCCATCGTCTCCGTACCATAGCACCAGCAAGGTGTAACTGTGATCGTCAGACCAACCTCGGATTGCTTGAATTTCTTCGCCGCCGCAGCCGCTTCGGCTACACCGCCGATACAGGTATCGGCAATCACGCATTCAACCGGATCGCCATTCGGGTATCTAAGCTCAGACGTTAACAGCTTGGCGACCGCCTTCGCCAGGTTCATCGTCTGCTCTTCAAGCGATTCCCGTACCCCTCTTCTTCTTCCGTCTATCGTTGGACGAATCCCGATCTTCGGAAAACCGTCTTTCCATCTGTAATCGCTTGCAGTCATACAACATCCTCCTCTAACTTGGTTATGTCTTCATTCTAGTAGGAGGCTGAGGGGGCGATAACCCACTATGCTGTCTTTTGACTGGAGGAGGTGGTCAATATAGTGTACCTGGGGATGGAAGTGTACAACATGGGTGGAGTGAAAGACCATGATGCCATGCCGTTAATACGCAAACCGTTAGGCATTTTCGATCCGCCTCCGGCATTCTACAAAAACGCAAACATATGTTCTTTTATATCAGAATAAAATTGGTATAATAGAGTGGACAATTGAATCTTGGGTGGGCATGGTATCCCTTCTGAACATTTTCTCCGATTCGAGGTAGAGTATTTGGGGAACTGGACAGGAGGTGATTCCATGAAAATAGAAGCTGCGATAACAATTATGATATTATTCGCAACATTTATCGTTGCTCTTTTATCGTATATTGGAAGCAATTTCAAGAAAAAGTAAAAAACCCACCCCAAGGTTAGCGCCAAAGGTGGGTTTTACCCTATAAGCATCAGAAGGGATATCCCCTCCGAGCCAATGGTTAGCCGGGTGTTCTCAGCACTCGGCTTCTTTAATAGTTATGATAACATAATTGGAAAAAGAAGTGAACGATAAGAGCCATTCAATTTAACCCAGTATAAGGGGGGAGCTGCATTGAAGAAACCGATTCCCAGGTCTAGGATGCGTTTAGTCCTTGGAGCATTTTATTTTCGCTGGAGAAGATATTTGAAATGGTATTTAGAACGAAGCAAATTTGCTGCAAAGCAAGAACCGTCTATACTCCCCATAGAAGTGAACAGGCATCAGACACCGCTAATCCGGCAGCTCAAAAACGTAGATATGTGGATGCAGACGAATAAAGTTATCAACCTGAAGCTGGCCCTGCAAAAAGTAAACGGTATCGTCATCCAGCCTGGCGAGACATTTTCTTATTGGAAATTGATTGGCCGTCCTTCACGCAGAAAGGGTTACGTAGAGGGAATGGTCTTGTTCTACGGCAGCTTCCGGTCGGGGATCGGCGGCGGGTTATGTCAGCTCTCCAACCTGATTTACTGGATTACCTTGCATACTCCGCTGGAGGTTACAGAGAGACATCGCCACAGCTACGACGTATTCCCCGATTCAAATTGAAATCAGCCCTTTGGCAGCGGCGCTACCTGCGCTTACAATTATCTCGACCTGCAAATTTACAATCCGACCGATCAACCCTACCAGTTGAATGTCTATTTGACCGATGACCATCTGGTCGGGAGCTGGAACACCACTATGGAAAGTAAATTCAACTATGAAATTTATGAAAAAGAACATAGCATGACACAGCAATCATGGGGTGGTTATATCAGACAAAACCTTATTTTCAGGCGGGTGTTTAATGTAGAAGGCGAGCTCGTGGACGATCAGTATGTGACAGAGAATTATGCATTGATGATGTATCCGCCTTTTTTGAAGCAGGGGAATGCTTAAGAATGCTTAATTGATGAGCAGAATGTGTGTCATAGTGGATGATCCAGGCAGATGGGTGCGGGTTGGGTTAACCCTTTTTCAGATGCTCCGGAATTATGGCATAATGAAGTTAGATTGTTATCGGGAGGGAGCCGTTGTGCCTAAAATCGAAATTCCCCACCAAAAAAGCGATACCTTCCGCTTCAAAAGAGTCCCGGAGCTGCTCTTCGCCGGCAAGGTTGAGGATGAGAGCTTCTTCTACGCGCCACCGCAGATTCATGATTTTTGCGAGATCATCTATATTGTGGAAGGGACCGGAGAGTTCTCGATCGGTGGAAAAAACTATGTGCTACAGCAAGGGGATGTAGCCATCTATAACCCCGGCGTCCCCCATGAGGAGCGTTCTTCGAGCGAGGTGCCATTCAAGGTATTTTATTGCGGTCTGGATAATCTGCATATTGAGGGAGTTCCTTACGGGATGCTGCTCCCCCCTTACGTAGATCCGGTCATTTCCTGTGAGAAGTACGCTTATCGGGTGGAGAGCTATCTGTCGGAAATGCTGCAGGAATGCGACTCGCAGGTTCTGGGCTATGAGACGCTCAGCAATAACCTGTTGATGTCGCTGATTACGTTGATCTATCGCATTGTCGATGTGAAGCATCAGTTCCAGAAGCTGAAGGGCAAGAATGAAATTTCCCTGCGGACCAAGGAATTTATTGATAAAAACTATACTCAAAGCATTACGCTCAAGGATATCGCCGACACGCTTTATGTCAGTCAGCACTACCTGTCCCACCGCTTCAAAAAAGATCTCGGCGACTCCCCCGTCAATTACCTGATTAACCGCAGGATTGAGGAGGCCAGGCGACTGTTGGTGGACAGTGATACGCCGGTTCACGAAATCGCCGCCCGGGTTGGCTACAGTAATGACAAGTATTTCTCGATGCTGTTCAAGAAGGTCACCGGCCAAACGCCATCGGCATTTCGGGAAGAGGAACGAGGAAGGTAAGGTGTGAAGCGAAGAGGTATGGACCGGTGCTTGGACTTGTGGTCGACCGACTGCTGTCAGGCAGATCAGGGCATCGCATGTTAGGAGTTACCCACAGTGCAAAAGATGCGAAATGCGATGGAGGGCACATTATTGGGCAGCAACTGTTGCGGGATGCGATGAATAGCGGACTATGGGCAGTGACTGATGCGGGATGCGATGAGTAGCGGACGGACTATTGAATAGTAATTGGTGGGAAAGTTGATGTGCGCAGGCTAGAGAATAAATTAGCTTCAAAGCTACTGTTGTTGTTAGCATAGATCGACAAAGTAGGTAAGCTGAAAGATTACCGCTAAATTAGCTGCTTAAAACAGTATAAGGCTATAATAATTAATTAGAGAGTGAGAGAGCAATGCGCTTAACCAACTGCCATGCGACAGACACCACACGCTGGGAGCTATGGGTAAACGAAACGGGAACTCGGTGGCAGGCCATCTGAGATTTGTAACGGAAATGAGGTTCGTTATTTAGCAGAAAATAATGCTTTTCCAAAAATAACGGAACTCCGATCCCTTATTTTAGCTTTTTGCGACGAAAACGGAGCATTTGCGGCCAAATAGAGGCTCTCATTTCCGTTAGAAATTCAAAAGCCCGATTTTCCTGCTAATAAGGGCTTATATTTCCGTTAGAGCTAGAGGCGACAAATGATTCCGTACGTTCATCTCGCTTCCCTATCGCTCGCCTATTCACCTATCGATCACCTATTCATCTCTCGCTTACCTATCGCTCATCTCTCATTCACCTCCCGTTCACCTCTCGCGCATAAAAACAGGCTGATTCTCTACAGGATCTACCCGTGGGAAACAGCCTGTTCCTAGTAGCTCACTATTTTGTGCAGCCAAGTCCAGTTACATTTCATAATTCACTACATAGTTTTGCAGCGCTGTATTGTAATAGCCTACGCTGTATTCGATGGTTCTCTCTAACAGATCAAACGAGTAACTAATTAGAAAGTGAGAGAGCAATGCGCTTAACCAACTGCCATGCGACAGACACCACACGCTGGGAGCTACGGGCAAACGAAACGGGAACTTGGTGGCAGGCCATCTGAGATTTGTAACGGAAATGAGGTTCGTTATTTAGCAGAAAATAAGGCTTTTCCAGAAATAACGGAACTCCGATCCCTTATTTTAGCCTTTTGCGACGAAAACGGAGCATTTGCGGCCAAATAGAGGCTCTCATTTCCGTTAGAAATTCAAAAGCCCGATTTCCCTGCTAATAAGGGCTTATATTTCCGTTAGACTAGAGGCGACAAATGATTCCGTACGTTCATCTCTCGCTTCCCTATCGCTCACCTATTCACCTATCTCTTACCTATCGCTCATCTCTCATTCACCTCCCGTTCACCTCTCGCCCCTCTCTCCCGCATATAAAAACAGGCTGCTTCTCTACAGGATCTACCCGCGGGAAACAGCCTGTTCCTGGTAGCTCACTATTTTGTGCAGCCAAGTCCAGTTACATTTCATAATTCACTACATAGTTTTGCAGCGCTGTATTGTAATAGCCTACGCTGTATTCGATGGTTCTCTCTATCGAATCACACGAGTAACGCAGCCGCTTCAAGGCAGGGGTTCCAGCCGTAAGCTGCAAGGCTTGCAACACCGGCTCCGGCGGTACAGCAACTCCAAACTCATCGCGAAGCTTGTCCAGAGACAACTCTCGTTCCTCCAGCAGCTCGTACAAAGACTGAGCATTGAGATCCTCCAGACTGATCGGGCCCGCCTCCAAAGTTAAGTAATGCGTATAGTGGATATAAGGGCTGCCGTTCAAATAATAGATTCGCTCAAGACATAGGCACTGCTCACCGAACAGACGAAAGGACTCGCTATCCGCCGTATTTTGGATGATCTCGGCGCGGAGCCATTTTTTCTCGATACGATGTCCCTGCTCTACCAGAATCTCCGTAAAATGCTTCCACTTGGACAGCTTGGACGCGGCCCTGTTGCGGATCACCTTGGTTCCCCGCCCGCTGCCCTTCTCGACATAACCTTCCTGGGCCAGCTCCTGGATCGCATTGCGGACCGTAATTTTGCTGACGGCAAACTCCTGCTCCAGCTGCGGTTCAGAGGGGATATTCTCCCCTAAAGGATACACACCGTGCAGAATCCGTTCCTTGATTATATTTTTAATTTGCAAATAGAGTGGTTTATCTTTACGGGATAAGCTCACTTGTCGTTCAACTACCTTTCTACGTCACCTGCAGATGCCGTCATTGCCCGGAGCACCTCCGGCTCGGAAGCCATCGGCGTATCCCCGGATACCGTATGAGCCAGCATCGCTGCGGCTGCGGCAAACCTAACGGTCTTCTCCGCCGCGAAGCCCTCCAGCTCGCCATGGATGATTCCACTGGCATAGGCATCTCCCGCCCCTATTCTATCATAGACGGAAAAAGTCAGCATATCCGAATAAGTAAATTGACCTTCGCGCAAAAGAAATCCCCGCAAGGAATGCTCATTACTGCTATGAATGGATCGATGAGTTCCGGCAATCACAGAGATTTGATAACGCTCCGACACCTGCGGCAGCAGCTCCTCAAGCTGATCTTCACGTCGTTCCTGAGCTGTACTCATCCCAAGCGTATAGAGGGCGTCCTGCTCGTTCATCATCACGATGTCCGACAGCTTGAGCATTTCCTCGTAATGCGGCTTGGCCTGAACGTACCCGTTATCTCCCCACAGGGAAGGCCTGTAATTGCAGTCAAAAATCACTGTCCCGCCGCGCTGCTTGACCGCTCTAGCCAGAGCTTTCATATGCTGCCGCACACCGTCATTCATCGCAAGAGCGATGCCGCAAAAATGCAGCGCATCCAGCTCCGCAGCCAATGCCTCATAATCATAAGCATCCTGTGGTGCTGTATTGAAGCTGCTCTCCAGCCGATTCGTATACGTCACCCGGCTTGGCCTGACGCCGAATCCATTTTCAAGGAAGTAGAGGCCCATGTATTTTCCATGACGTTGAACGAGGGAAGTATCAATCCACAGCTTGCGCAAGTACGCCGCGGCTGCGTCTCCAAGCGCATTCTCCGGCAGTCTTGTAATCAGCTTCCCCTGATGCCCGTAGCGGGCCAACGCGGATACCACATTGACTCCGGTCCCGGAAAAAGAATAGTTGAGTGTATTTCCCTGCGACAGCAAATCATATCCCGGCACTTGAAGCCGCATCATCACTTCGCCAAAGGCAGCGATCCGCTTAGGCATATTGATCCGCCAGCCTCTTCATAATCGCGGTCAACTCGCGAACTTGCCCGATATTGGTGTTACCTGTGTCTTTATCGATAATCGATGAGTACACATGCGGGATGACCTGCTTAACTCCGGCTTCCAAAGCAATCGACAAAATCGGCTCAAAGTTGTCCATATCAATGCCGCCTGTTGGCTCCAGTGCGAAACCCTCTTCAGCACAGGCCGCAGCCACAGCACGATACTCTTCCTCACGACTTAGGCCTTGCATCGGGAAGTATTTCAGCGCGTTCCCCCCCATGTCCCTGACTAAAGCGATCGCCGCTTTCACTGGTACAATCGCCTGGTCAGTTGCGGCCGCACTGATCGGTCCCGTGGATATATTAACGAAGCCTGGCTGTCCGCAAGGGGAGACGAGGCTGTTGATCCAGCTGTCCTTATCTCCAAGATTGGCGCGCGTTGCACCCACTGCCGGAAACACCTGGTTGATATGGCTGCCGGGGTAAAACTTCGCTATTTTCGCTACGACAGCTGCCTGACGGTTATCCCCGGCTCCCAGACCGATTGATACCGCTTCTTCAATCTCACTGCCGTATTGTTTCATCGCTTCAACGGCGTCTTCAACTGAGGAATAGTTCTTGGAGAGAACGCCGACGAGCACATAACCTTCCGCAGCCGCAAAAATTTCCTTCGCATTTGCAATATCCTTTGCCAGTACGTTCAGGGCCACTCGCCCTCTATAGAAACGTTTATCAATTAGAGCCATCTTATTTACCTCCTGCTAATTCGCGGATTCTGGATTCAATAACGTGGATGTCGTCCCCTAACAGCGGGCGCGGATCGATATCAAAATACCCTTGTCTTACCCCATAATCCCGCGTATATACAGCAATATCTCCATCCATGAGACCTGCTACTACCTCCTTGGCTGTTACGCCAGCTTGCTGCGGATCAATTTGAACTCTAGCCCGGAAAATAGCCCGTCCCGCCTCATCCTGTACGACTGACACTTGCACACCGGCCAGTTCGTTCAGGGGCATTAAAACCTGCAAGGTTTCTTTTTCCTGCTCGCTGCGATCTTCCTTCACCATATATTCATCCAGCGCCTGCAGCAGGCCAAAGGATGTCTCCTTTCCAACCTTCATGCTGCGACCGATGCCTGACAATTGCGCCTTCACCCATTCGATATAGGTACGTCTGCCCGCAACGATGCCTGAGGTCGGACCCTCGATCGCTTTGGAGCCGCTGTAAATAGCCAGATCGGAGCATTTTACGTATTTCTGCAAATCCTCCTCAGCTGCCGCATCCACAATAAGCGGAACTCCATTGCGCTGCGCCACCGCCCACGCTTCCTCGACCGAGATCATGTTCTTCTGTACAGCATGGTGCGATTTTACATATAAAATAGCTGCCGTTTTCTCGGAGATGGCGTCCTCAATATGCTCGGCACGGCCTTCATTGGCGTAACCGACCTCAACCAGCTTGCCCCCGCCCAGATAGACCATCGTTTCCACCGGAGCGCCGTATTGTACGTTATGGCCTTTGAGGATAATGATCTCATTCTGATAGATCGGGTCCTGATGCAGTCGCTCGCTCTGACGGCGCTCTCCCTTGGTGACAATCCCGGCAACAGAGAGCGCAATCCCGCTGGACGCAGAATTGACAACAACGGCCGCTTCCGAGCCTAGAATCGCGGCAATGCGATCCCCGGCTTTATCAACCAGGTCAGCGATTTCCACATAGCTCTGCCCGCCCTGCCTCATCGCCTCCATCACAGTATCGCTTGGCGCAGATACGCCAAGAATGCTCATGCGTCCGCTGGCATTGATAACGCGCTTAAGCCCGTACTTCGCATTTAATGAATGTCCCATTCGTATACACTCCTTTGGCTTTGATGAACTGGTTCGTCGTCCGCTGCTCTCCTTCCGAATCGGTCAGTATGGCGGATTCCTGCTCCAGACTAAATAGCGTTAAGTTGGCGGCATCTCCGATGCGAATGCGTCCAAGATCCGGTCTTCCCAGCCATTCGGCGGCATTCGTTGTAACAGCCGCGATAATCTGCTCAAGCGGATAGCCAAGCAGCAAAAATTTGGACAGCACATTGGCCATGCTGTACACCGGACCGTTCAACCGGTTGCCGCGGTAGATGTCCGTGCTGATCGTATTTGGCGCAATCCCAAATTGTTTGGCCGCTTCAGCCACCTTGAATGAGAAGCTGGCCGTTCCATGGCCCACATCCAGATGGACACCCCGGGCTATCGCGTCCACCAGCACCTGGAGCGGCTGTCCCTGCTCATCGAACAGATTATTCTTTTTGCCATTTAAATAGTGCGTAATAATATCTTTTCGCTCTAATAATGGAATTACCTCCGTAATGTCCGGAGGAGCCGAGCCGATATGTACCATTAACGGCAATTCGGTCTCGCTGGATAGTCTTCGCGCCGTTTGCAGCGGCTTAATCCCGTTTCCGCCGACCACGCTGCTGCTGATCCGCGCCTTCAGGCCAACGATTACATCGCAGAGCGTATCAACCGAAGCAAGCACCTTGCCGCGGTCAATCCATTCGAGATTGGAGAGCTCATCAACCCTTTTTAGGCCGATCCGTGAAATGTTCAGGAATGCGAACAGATTGGTCATCGCCTCCTGACTACTCCGGGCCAGATCAACGATCCGGTCCGCGCCGCAGCTACCGGCATCGACAATCGTTGTAACGCCCTGCTTCACACCGATCTCATCGATCTCGTCACCATAGGGGTCGAACTCCGGAAAAGCATGCACATGCATATCAATCCAGCCGCTGGAGACGTAGTCCCCTTGGCCATCGTATACGGTGATGCCGTCTACGGATAGACTCGGACTCGGCACTCCCAGTCTATCGGAAGCGGTAACGCCGTTATCCGGTTGACTCGGTGTTTGGATTCCCTGGCCGACCGGAGTAATTCCTACAATTCTGCCATCCTCAATCACGATATCGATTTCCTCTCCATCCACGTGTTTGACGTTGTGGAGAATAAATCTATCATCCATTCTTCTCACCACATTTCGTATATAAGGTAGTTCAAAAAGTCCACTTTTGATCATGTGGTAACACTGAAAAGCTTATTCGACATCGAATCTTGAATTCACCCGAGCCCTCCGGTGCTCATGTACCCATTATGTACGTTCCGCTCCTTAGTCCCTAGCTTCATCCAACCCTCTCAGTGCTGAAAACTGTGCTTTTTGAACCCTCAACATAACATTATAATGTTTAAGATAACACGGAATGAGCGATTAGTAAATATAACGTTATAATGTTTTTGGGTGAATGTTTTGAAGTACTTTTTTTTAGGAACACGAAGGTGAACATTAAAAGAAGGGGCCTCCTCTAAAAGACAATGGCTGTTGATGTTGAGCAGAATAGATCACTAACTTCTAATGAAACTACCGATCGCTATTTCAGCAAAAACAGTCGCAATTTAACTTTAACGAAACACCATATCGTTATTTTGGAGAAATGAGTCCTTCAAATTACTTATGTAAACCAATAACGTTACCGTGTTTCGTTACAATTTTTATAGGCTTATATCGACCCTAATAGCGATACCACGTTTCGTTAGAAAATGAAGCTCCGGGCAGTTAAGAATCTCAGTAGCAGAACCGGTGAGAAAATTTCGAAAAAAGTATGACGATGACTGTGTCCCCTTTGAACCAGGCATACTAATTTAGAGGGAGTTTTGGTCAAGTACGCAAGAAAGGGGACATCTGGTCATGCCCAAATCGAAGAATGGCTTCCGGGGTTGGGGAAGAGCAGTATTGTGGATCTGTTTGTTTGGTATTTTGCTGGCTTGCTGCTATGTAATGTTCATGTTAATAAAATAAAGCAACAAAGAAATCGCCCTCCGATCGCAGGACCGAACGGGCGATTTCTTAATCTGGTATTCAATTGATTCAGTCCTCTCCGGTGGCTGTAACTGATGAGGGGTTATAAGTTATATCCGCCACTATTGGGCTTGGTTGGATTCGAGATAATGCCCAAAGTAGCCAGAAGACCAAGGATAACATCCGTAATGGCCAAAATATCCTGCTTCATCACTTCGGTTAAGTCAAACAGTCCCGTCAGATGTCCCAGAAGCTGAATAAGGAGCAGCACTTGGGATACAATACTCACCCATAACGCGTAGTTGCGCCATCTTTTTTTGATCATATTATTGACCTCCCTGCTCGATCCGTTTCAGTCTTTCATCCAGATCACTAATCCTTGCCGAGCTGCCGGCAATCAGCTTGAGAAAGTTCGCTCTTAGTCTATTGATCACGATTGCTGTCTCTTCTCTCGTTATCGCCGCTCCGGGTCTCGTTCCATCGAAATAACCATTCGCCTTGGCTTCTGCCCAGTCTTTTGCAGCCCAATCACTGACTTGATTCACATCGCGTTCGCCCACTTTCGGCTCCTCCTTTTTAGAACCGTATTTATTTCTCAATTCGGCCTCGGTACCATCAAATTCATTCAAATCCACCTGTCCGTTAATTCCGCCCACGATTCTCGAACCATTCGGCAATGTACCTCCACTTTGGCCATCGCTATATTGCCAGAACGTCCAGCGAGTCCAACCGGATGCGTCAACAGGCGCCTGAGTGCTGTATCGTGCAATCCAAAGCGGGTATTGGCTTAGGCCACTGAAATTGCCAATGAACGCCGGATAGGTGTAGAGCATCGGAGTAACTCCGGTCAATCGCCCGATTTCATTGAGAAAAGCCTTTGCAACTGCAGTAGCTCCCGCCACGCTTAAACTACCGGATTTCGATTCGTAATCAAGTACTGGAGGAAGATCGAGTTTTACTCCCGCCGACTGAATCGCATTGTAGAACATTTGCGCTGCCGATTTTGCCGCAGCTTCTGTCATCACGGAATTGTCCAGGTAATGATAGGCACCAATCATCAATCCTGCGGCTTTTGCTCCTTGGGCGTTTTCGATAAACTTTTCATCCACACCGTTTTGGGTAGCCTTAATAAAAGCGAATGATATTCCACTCGCCGCTACCTTCGTCCAATCGATCTTGCCTTGCCAGTGGGAGACGTCGATACCTTGGGCGTTGCCTTGTTTTCTTGTCTGCATCGCTATCACTTCCTTTACTGTAAAATATGCTAGGTTGGTGGTAATCGGCTTGTACTCACGCCCCGCCCTGCAATTTAATCACTGTTAAAATAGCTCCGACGACAATCGTAATGATCGACGCCGCAATGGTGCGCCAGAGCCACTTCTGGGCATCTTCAATCTTGTCCAGCCGATGGTGAGCCGACCGCGCCGAGGATAACGCCTCTACCGCCGTCTCATTAGCCGCAATCGCCCGATCCAGCTTATCGTCCATATTGTCTACCTTCGTCTCCACTCTCGTAATCCGCTGAAGCACCTCAGTTTGCACCCCGTCCATCCCCCTTTCCCCCTTTCAAAAGAAATGCCCCCGGGTGGGCGGGGGCATAAAGAAAAGCACCCCATTTAGAGGTGCCTCCTTTAAAAACTATTTATTATTCTGCACGGAAAAGAAATTGATACTGTTCCATTGCATAATAAGTCGAATCAATTACTATATAAGCTGTAGCTCCTTCAGGGACATAAACACGATATAAATGCGTGCCACTTCCAGGATTTGGGGTTGTCCCATAGAAAACACTCGACTCTTTACCATCTGCATATTTGATCTGCATTCCTACTCTAAAAATACACTGGTTTCCACTAGGCATAACAAATGCGGAAACCAATTTACCAGCCCCAGTATTGTTAGTCCATTTAAACCAGTCTTGGTCCTGAGCATTTGATAAGTACAATGTATGATCCTGAGACATAGAAAGTAGAGAAATTGCACTATCTTTTGTGTCCCCTATACCTGCTGCTTGTGGTTGCACATCAGCAGCAAAAACAGATGATGACATTGTTAGTACCATCACACAAGCAAAAAGAACCGCTAAAACCTTTTTGAGTTTCATGGTCTTCCACCCTTCAGGATTTTTAGAATCGGCCGATTCGACTCTATTATACACAGATCTCCTAAATGTTGTAAATTAATTACTCTATTTAGTTGATTTTTTGACATAAAAACAGCACGCTCCATGTGGGCGTGCTTTAAGCTGATGTTCCGTTAACGACTTCCGCTACTACTGTCTTAAGATTATATAGTGCTGGCACTTGTTCAATCTTATATGTTCCTACCATGACCAGGCTGACCCACACCTTAACCAATCCGCTGTTCTTATCAAAATTCATTGCGATTCACCTCCTCCCATGGCGACCATCATAGCTAACTCGGCTATGGCTTGTTCCAGCGCCGTAATTCTGTCCTGCTCAGCTTTGATCGGCTGGCTGGCGATTTCATTGTACTCTTCTAACGTGATTTCACTTGCACCGTCTGGCAACTCCGTGATTTCTTCGGTTGTGCCTACATACGCCACATCACCGTCAATGTAAGCTGATGTGAGTTTGTTAATATCCAGTCCGCCGTACAGGTAGCGGGTAGCGCCGCCTTCTTGCACAAAAACATTCTTGGTTAATTTTAGGTACATATCAGACCGCTCCTTAAAATTCGTTTGTTCTGAATTTCAGACAGTAAATAAATTTGTAAAGGTTGTATCGCAAATAGTTCCAATCCTTTGACGTAGCCCTGCTTTCCTTTTGTATAGCCCCGTCAGTTCTCACGAACGACGTGTAGGCGTTGCTTGATGCGTTGCCGTAGTCATCTATAGCAAGAAACACATTCTTCCGTTCGTCCCACGCGGCAGACATGCTATATTGGGAACTGGTACTAAGAAGTGTTGTGGTTAACAACGCACCGTTTTTTGCGTCATATAGCCTAATTTGGTGTTGATAGCTGTTGCTGTTGTCTCTGCTCTCTTTGCTCAACACAGCTAGAATATCATCATTGGTGGATACATCATCCCATATGTTTGTAGTGGCGGTTTTGGCGGCTTTCCACACCAAAACGCCCGATGTTGTGTATTTTTCTATTACGTCCCCAAACACTGCAAAAAAGTGTTTGCCATTTGGAGTTAATACGATTTTGGCATATGAAAAGTCCACGAGCGATGTATACAGTGGAATCATGTTCTTGTTCACAATACACGCTTTACTGTCGATCTTGAACAGCACGTTTTTGTTTTTGTCAAGCGTCGCGTTGATATCCACGTACTTTTCAGATTTTTCAATGTAGTCAAGTATGAGCTGAATCCAATCAGACATATCCTGCATGGCGTCTTCTATTCCCGTTTTGATTTGTCTGATGTTCTCCGCCAACGTCGGAAAAGTATCGTTGGGAGATGCAGTGCCTTTTTTGTCAATAATAGCCCCAACGATTAGCTCTTTGCCCTTATTGACATTTGTAAAAAGCTCATTGATTGCCTTTACAACGTTACTCTTATCCGTTGTTTGCAAGGTTGAGAGATTACCTATCGCATTATCAACTGTGCTTTTGACCGCAATGTCATCCGCTGCTGAAGGTGCGGTAACCTTAGCGCGTCCAGCACTGTCCTTAATAACAAGGCGACTGGTAGCCGTTGAATCTAGCTCTTGCAAGGTGATTCCCTTTGCCATATGTGTTCAGCTCCTTTCTTATGGAGTAGCGATCATTAGGGTTAATTCTGCGATGGCCTGCTCTAGTACCTCTACTTTCTCAGCCAAAGTAATCTCTTGAATTGGAGGATCAGACAGGACTTCATAGTTGTAAAAAGGTTCTCTTGTTTCGATCCGTGCCATTAATACCGGATAAAATCCTTCTATCGACTCAGCAACAGGAATATCATCAACAAATATTCCCGTATCTTCCATCTGTTCTTCATAAGGGTTAATAATGATTGCTTTTACTCTACCAACACCATTTTCAATGTTAGAAAATGTAATGTATTTCATATATATCACCACTCCTAGAAATAAGTTAATTTACCTCGAAAATATGTGCTGCCTGATGTTGTAACACCTGATACATTGTTCATGTTGACACCATTAAGGACAATTTTTTGCGCTGCTACTTTGTTATAACCCGATGGTATAGTGATTTTGTTTTTGTACGTAGTATTATCTTTTGAACTAATATATGATAACGTTGCGTATCCTGCATCAAAATCAATATCAAGTAAATGTAAGAATGAGGTTACAAAGTAGTACTGGTAATATGAAATAATATCAAAGTATTGATTATTGACATAAGAAGCCCCGTTCATCATGCGGAAGGATGCCCATAGACTAGAATCATCACTTCTGACCGATATTCCTACCCCTGTGCCTGTTGTATTATTTGACGGACCTTCATCCGATGTAAACATAATTCTTTTTACACCAGCAGGAAGCGTGATAACCGTATCAAGTATATTGCTGCCGTTTGGTAGTGGTTTAGATCTACCATCAAATGTTAGTACAGCTTCGCCGACTGGTTTAAGTGTACCAGGTACATTATAAATTGTGACTCCCGACTTGATATTTTGTGATGTTAAATTAGCATCGCCTTTAACCAGACCAGCCCCATTATGATACCCTGCCGCAATGGTCTGATCGACCGTCCCTGGCGTAATAATCTTCGCCCCCTGATTAGGCATTGTGCCTGTCAGTCCAGCTGCCGATGCATTACTAAACGTCCTCCCCGCCAACACATCCCCAACATCAGCATTACCAGTCGCTTTGATTACGGTAGCCATCTTACTAATAAGCGTGTCCCAACTATCATTTGTGGACGCTGATACTCCCAAGGCAACGAGGGCGTCCACGACTTCCTTTTTACGCTCATTGCCAGCTTGAAAAGCCTGATCTAGCTTATCCTGTAGTCCGTCCACCCGATTGATCGGTACGCTGCCAGTAGCCAATACCCCGCCATTGATCGCGCCATCAGGGCCAATCGGTACATTTTTCAGGACGACCATGGTTACCTCAGATGTAGCGGCCACACCGGATAGAAGATTGATCTTTGCCCGCTGCGTGACTTGTCCAGCTCCATCGCGGACGGTATTGGTCAGGGTGTACTGCGTAGCGTCCAAGACTGCCCGGTTAATCGCTACTAGCAAGGTGTCTGTGTTCGCGTCGAATAGATCAAGCGGAATCTCGAACACATTCTGATTATCCGCTGTGGCCGTCACCAGCAGCGGGTAGCTGACCAGCTTCGGGATGCCTGTCTCCGTGACCAGGCTGATCTGCTGATCCGTGTAGGATTTCGCCTGAAGGGCCGCATCTTTGATTGCCTTCGGCGTCGCCGCCTGATTTTCGGCTGCGCTGTCCGTTGCACTGGAGAGCTGGACTTTACCTTTGACGGTTAGCGAAGCATCAGGAATATCGACCTGGCCCATGGCGGCATCGATCTTGTCCCAATTGTCATTAAGCATGGTCTTTATATTAAATGTGTCGTCCCCATCGATCATAGGATCTTTTTTCAATAAATTAAGATTAGGTGTATTACTGGCCAACCGGACCACCTCCTGCAAATTTACTTAAGGGTATCTGCTCCATTTGATTGAGCGTCATTGCTCCATGAATGTCCCGAATCAATAAATAGCTGAATTCATATTCCACCTTCAAGTGAGCCGGCTTAATCTCCTCGATGACCATCTTCAAATCATCCAGGTTAGGTGGGACGCCGATGGTGTCCACAAACTTAATCGTGAAGCTCCACTCAGCAGGCTGAAATGATACATCCACGGTTCCACCATCGTAAGCTTCAGCTACATTCTTCACGAGCCGTCCGGAGAATTGCCCAGCCCCACGCAGCTTGGATTCCACCAAAGCACGACGCTGCTCAATCGGCTTAGCCAGCTCCGTTGTCAATCCGAGCTCTTCCTCCCATCGGTCCAATCCCCAGGTAGCCGTCCGCACATAGAACTGATTCAGCGTCTCATCCAGTGCTTTATATAATTCATCCAGTTCAACGCCCTTACTGTTCATATCAGACTGCATAATCCGTGAGCTCTCATAGTATCCCGGTAGATAAGAGAACATCTCTCGTCCCTTAGGGCTTATTATTTGAAAATGCTGAAAGCTACTCATAAACATTCACCGTCCCCAGAACGGCAACCTGTCCCGGTGAGATTTCCATATTTGCGTTATCCTTCCCATTAACGGTCAGGTTCGTATAATCCACAATGGACGGAAGATCCAGTAATACGGCAGCTATACGTGTATAACGAACCAACGTATCTGTAAAAGCTAACTGCTTCAAATAAGCACGAACTCCATCCTCGATATAACCCCTGACTTCTTCCATCGTTGAACCAGCCGCAAGTGTCAATTGCACCGAAATTTCAATGGGGACCTCTTTCGCCCCCATAACTGTAACCACAGGCCCGGCAGGCGCAACACCTTCCCCCTGGCCATCCATGGTCGGATCAATATGCTTCTGCGCAGCAGCAATTATTTCTGCATTTGCCGCACGTTTATCGGCATCGAGCAAATAAATTCCAACCGTACCTGGTCCATTCCACAACGGAATTACCTGAACGCCGCCAACACCCGCGACTTCCCCGGCCCATTTCATATATTGCGCCTTATTACCGCTGGTTCCTTGGTTTCGAACCTGCGCATAGAACCGCTCCAGAAGCAATTCATCTGACTCAACATCTGTACCGCCCGTAGTTTCATTGGGATTGATCACTGCCGTGATCCCGCTGATTGACGTTGACATTACATTAATAACACCCGCAGGCACATTACCGCTTCGGCCAGCGACCAGCGCCCTGATAGGAACAATACCAGATCCATCCGTTCCCAGAGCAACAGCTTCCAACGTCTTGTATTCAATCGATGCCTCATCTGTAATCTCATCTGCCGGAGTTGCCACAACAGTTCCCGTCGGCACAGTCGTTCCCGGTGTCCCCGAGAACATGACCTTGCCTATCGCTGCAACCGCAGCACGCCGGGTAAGCCCATGCTCCGCGACTCGCAGATCCAGATACTCACCGTAAGTCGTGCTCGCGAAGCCGCGCTGCAGCACTTGCTGCCCCCAAACTGCGGCATCGGCTAACACAAAAGCAACCGGAGCTTGCGAGTCCCAAATAAAAGAACCCTCGGATTTATCAATATCTGCGGGCACTCGTTCCAGCATACGCTGCATAATCTCATCCTCTGTTTGTTCCTGTAAAAAAAGCGGCAGCTCTGCCATCAGCTCACACTCCCTTCTAAAGTGAACTGCTCATCATGTACATTTCTGATCTGACAAGAGAAACGACATCCGTCTTCCTGCCAACTAAACGTAAAACCATCCACACTCAACGTACGGGGATCAACCATTAATGTCTCCGTCACCATCCGCTGGATTTCGCTTTCTTGTACGGCTCGGCTGTAACCTCTACCGATCAATTCATCCAACTCCTGCCCATACTGGCGAGAGTAAATCAGATGCCTGTATCGCGGGGTGCGAATCGCCTTCTGGCACCACATCACCCAAGCGTCCATCCCATCTACCTGAGCTATTTTTCGCGTAGGCGTCATTACGAATTCCCCGGCATCAAAGTCGAAGCGCCAGCTCCGGCCTAGACTTACCCCGTCTTCCAACAACTCCGGATTCCCGGAATCATCCCAGGATTGCTCCATACTTTCCGGAAAAAGATTAGCCACCCCCGCTCACCACCTTACAAAGTATAATCGCATCATTGCCGCCGTTAATCGGCAGGGCCAGCACCCGGTCCCCTGGGGCGTATTTCAAGGTTAGCGATACTTCCTTCGTCTCCGAGGCTTGAAATAAAAACTTTCCCTCCCCTTCGCCCAGGGTGGTCGTCCCGGTCAGTTCCAGTTCAGGTAATCTCAAAGTTCCGGGAAACTCAGCAACATAATAATCCTTGATCTCATGCTTAAACTGATCGAGCTTAAGTCCAGTTGACGTTAACGTCCCAAGATCCGTTGCAAGACCAGAAAGAACCTCGCTGGCCTTCTTCATCGCATTATCACGAAAAGCAACAGCAAGTGCTGTATAAGGATCAACTGTCAAGAAAATACCTCCTTTTTACATCCGCCAAGGTCGTTAAGTCCAGTGTCATATGGCCCGGATTCCCAAGATCGTGCGTTACGCCCGTTACGATCAACTGCTGACCGCCCCAGCTTACCCTGTCTCCAGCACGTATGGTATTCAAATCTATGCACTGAACGGTGTAGGTTTCCCCGATGCCTGTCAGCTTGGATTGAGCCAATTTCTTGGCGGCCTCTACCGATTTAACATCATCATCTTGAACGATCCGCTGAAGAACCCCATACTTCGCCGTTTCTCCTGTAGCGATAGCTAATACCTTGGAAGGTGCATCTTCCTTACCATCCGCTGTCCCAAGCACTTTCACCTTGGTGACTGTCTCTTCCAAGGTACGGTTTTGGGTAGATGACTCGATTCCTCCCAACACCCAAACCGTTTCATTGCTTCCGATCTTAAACAGACCGAAACCTGAAGGTGTCATCCGTGGGATGTACATGTCACCACCGGCTTTTACGGTTTCCTTCAAATCAGACATAATCATGTTGTAAATCGTCTGTGCACGGTAAACAGCTTTCTTTAATCTTTGCTTCGTATCGGGAAGGGAGGGGGCCAGTTTAATATTCCAATCAGCAGCATATTTCTTGAGACGCTGGGTAGCCGTTCCTCCCGCCGAGAAAAGACATTCGTCCTCCGAACGTGCCAAATATATCGTTCTATCGTAGAAGCTCACCCTCATATGCTTGCTCTGATCAACACTGCTTGAGCATTCCCAGACCACACCAGGATGAAGCAAATATACTTTGCTTGAACCCCCAAACGGGGTCCCGCTCACCCTGATCTCCTGCCCAGGTTCAATTCCGGGAAAGTCGGCAGGAATTTTCATGTTAAGCGTTCCTTGGTAAGCGATCATATCCAGCGAATCAGTCAAGGATATGCTCTCAATCAGCCCACTCAAATAATATTTATTCCGCAGCACAACCTCATAGCTCATCATGGCAGCACCAGCTTTTGTCCCGGCCTTATTTTGTTCGGATCTTTACCGATCGTTTTAGCGTTAGCTTTATAGATTGCCTGCCATTTTGCGCTGCTCCCTAACTCAAGCTTGGCGATTTTAGAGAGGGTATCTCCAGACTTCACCGTGTAGGTCTTGGCCGCCTGCTTCGTATCGCTTCGATTGGATGAACCGCTTTTAGCTTGAGCTGCCGCAGAATTGTGTACCTTCATTTCCTGCCAGGTGCGGGCCGTAATCTCAAAATAAACATCTCCTGGCTCGCCGCCTTTGAACGTGCTGTTGTGAGCCGATAACATAACCAGCACATTGACTGCCGTATCGGAAATGATCAGCCGGACTGGCCGTTTACTATTTATCATCGAGGTGATTTGATTCATGACCATCTGCGGATCAGGCAAGTTCTCATAATTACAGTAACCTGGATCATAGGCTGCCGGAAAAAAAGAAGAGAAGGCGATTTCCTTCACCCTCTCTCCGACCGGAAAATCAAATTCCCCAAGCGCCACAATATTCACTGTATCCAGGGCGTTTCCCCGGGTAATCGTAATCTCTTCAGGATTCACCGGAAAATAAAAATCCTTACCCGCCGAATCGATCAAGTGGATTTCCACCGCTCATCCCTCCTTTAACTCATATTCATCATTGCAAAACGAACCTGATTAGCAATCAAGCTGCCTGTTTTTTGGGCAATATCTTCGTAGTTGATCTCGTCTTTTTGGACTGTGAGATTGATGGCGCCAGGTGTAACTGAGACGTTAACGGAATGGTCCACCTCTTGTTTGATATTGTTCGAATTTATTCCAGACACTGCTGATTGATTAGTAGGAAATTGAATTGAAGAGTCAGAATTTATGAATTTAGTACCCTTAATGATTTGATTAATCCGTTCTATCGGATTGATATACCCAATCTTATTAAGAGTTTCATTTATACTTTTTGATGTGGAATCATTTATAGTATTTCCTTGAACTGCATTACTTTGTTCTTTTTTCTTTTCTCTTTCCGCTCTTGTTCTTTCTACCTCATCAGAAACATCCTCCCCAAAAAATAAGGTACTTAAATTTTCCCGAGAAATAAAAGGCTTCATGGATTTCAGAGCGTCACCGTACGTGTTCTTCCAAGTCTCTTTATTCGTCACTCTGTTGTAAGTTTCTTTACCAAGTTCAATCGTATATTTGATAACCCCCATATCTTCTACTGGCTTACCGTTAACTTCTGTTCTAGGGGGAGTATTCAAATCATCCCATATTAATTTAGGAGCTTTCCTTACCAGGTCCGACATTCCACTGTTATCCATATATTCTTGTGTGTTCTTAATTGTTAGAAGCATTCCTGCGCCAGTAAGCAATTTTCCAGCAAACGGTAATGTTTTGGACAAAAATTTTCCGCGTCTTCCGTATGTGTCAAGACGTGAAGGAATAGTGCTTACAAACTCTTCTGCTACTTTAGCAGTAGGAGAAACTCCCTTTGAGGCTGCTTTTGTAGTTGTTTTGGAAATTGATTTTGATGCACTTTTAGATATTTCCGAAGTAACCTTTGGTGGGCTTTTCAAAGGATCCTTCACTTTACCGGGTGTCACTTTCTTACTAAGAAAATCACCCAACTCACTCATTTTCCCACCAATTTTCTTTGACAGTATGTCAACCAGAATACCGGCAGCTACTTCTTTTACAAAATCCAAGGTCCCTTCTTTCCAGCCGCCTCCGTCCGATCCAGACCCTTGATCTCCAGTAGATACCTGACCACCATTCGCCATGGATAATTGGCCTAAAATATCCGTAATCCTCAGCGGATCCAGAACAGATAAGAACGCCTCAAAATAAGTTGTTCCCGCCTTCTTGCCCACCTCTGTATAGAGCGATTCATTGCCAAACAGATCGGCAAAAGACGTGCCGGCAGCCTCATCCCAGTTTGGTCCTAAGATCGTCACACGCCAAGGGGGTTGTGTTAACCGTGATAAAGAGTTGCGAATTTTGTTAATTCCAGCAGATGCATTATCAATCAGCCAAACTATCGGATTCGCGCTCATCCGGTCAAGTAAGGTCAATCTGTGTGTGATTAACCTTGCTTTTGTAGTGAAACGATCATCCAAAGAGATTACAGGCGTCATTCTTGTTTGGCCCAGAACAGCGGCCCGTCGCTGGGTCTGTTGCAATAAACTGTCCATGCTCCGCAGCTTTTTCTCAGCCTGTTCGATATCGCGGTCGTTAATGACCAAATCGATTTCCTTCTGAGGCATAAGCCACCTCCTTTCTTCCTCATACACGCCTGATAGAGACCTCAGGTTGAGGGAGAAGAGTTCAACAACTCCAGCTCCCTCTCCGAGAAGGCTCTTAACAGCAGGCGTTCTCCTTTGGGAAGAGACCAATACACCCCGGGGCGAAGACTATGCCGCGTCCAAAGATGGAAGAGCAGCGTTGTCATGCCGCCGGAGTCTATTAGTTTTTTACATCATCAATATCAATCCCAAAGCCGGAAATTTCGAGTACTTTGTCGCCTACAGCATCCAATTCCCCAGCCAAAAGCATCCGGCGAACCGCCTCTTCACCACCTGACAGTTTCAAGCGGCTAATCAAGCGATCATCGCCCCATCCGCTCAGCTTCAAGGCCTGCTCCTGGCCGCCGTCCAACTTCTTCACAACTTCAAGGGCCGAGGTAGCTTCTTTAATCAACGCCGCGTTGAACAACTCGCTATCGATCTTTTCTGTAATCTGCCCCTTAGTCGTCTTGCGGATCGTACAGCGTTCGCGAATGGCGTCCACCTTGCTGGATGTTAGGCCACGCAGCGTAATCCTCAGGCTTAACCGCCCAATAAAAACGGTCTCTTCCGGCAAATTTGCTGCCGTCTCGAAGAGACCGTCCAAAATTTCCTGTTCATTCAGTTGTTCATTCAAACTCATAACCGGGCTTCCTCCCTACTTTATGAAACTTCGCTAAAATAACAGTCCCCGTCGATTAAGATGCAACAATCGGGTCAAGCAACTCATAGGACTCAAACGTAAACGCCGTTTCCTCAACGACCTCTTCGCCGGCAGTCCAGTTGGCGAGCTGGATTTTATCGACCATACATCCGTTCAATTGGATGCGTTCAAAGCCATATGCCTCAGGATCATCCAGCTTATTAATGATCGAGAACTTCTGGAAGCCCCGCGTAATCATATCCGAGGTTACTTTGTAACCGCTCATTGTGCCGGTTCCTTTTTTGCGTCCCAACTTAAATACGGTATATTCCGTACCAACGAGGTTCAGTTCCCGCTTGTCCGCTTCGACATTGGCCTCCAGATGATTTAAGTTCGACTGCCAGACTCCATCAATAAAAATCTGACCGAACGTCCCCATAATAATGCGGCCTGGATCAAGATATTGTGCCATATTGTTATCCCCCTAATAATCGATTTATTGTACGTAAAACGTTCCGAAAATTTGTTCCATGACATCGGTATCATCCGCCGTCCACGCCAGGAAGACCTGATCGTCTTCAGGAACGAACTGCGCCCCGCTTCCATAAAAACGAGGATCCAGAGTTACATCGAACCCGGTGGATTCGATCACATTTTCCAAAGCTAAGGTCTGCAAATACTGCTTGCCCGCACTGATCAAAGCGAGACGACCTTCTTCCGTGTTATTCACTTTACCGATATAGTGATCCTCGGCGGTTTTTTGCAGATCTGAGTTGATCTGGTCAATGACACGAATCTTGCGGATCTTCTTCCAGCCTCTGTTCTTGCCTTCACCCAGCGTATTCAGACTGTTCACCCCGCGAAGAACCTTCACCTTGCGACCATCATGCACCAGCAAAAATACCCCGTTCTGCACGCCCTGCTCTTGCTCGGAACGAGTCCAGCGATGTGTTACATCCTCAAACGGCGCAACAGCATAAGTTGTTGACTCCTTCAAGGACTGACCGGCAATCAGACCCGCCACCCAAGCAGCTACCTGGGAGGAAGAGTATTCTTTGCCGTTCATTTTTGCCCCTGTACCCACGTTAACGATCCCTTCAAAATCGCTGGCCATACTGCGGGCTATCGCTGTATTTACCGCATCACTGGCTGTATCCTCGGCCGAAGTGCCGCCAAGTGTGGCAATAATTCCTTTGCCCTCGCCACGTACACGTTTCACCCAAGCAACAACGCTGGTCCGAAGTGCCGCATCCGTGACACCGTCAAGCGTCAGCACATGGAAGTCCTGGGTCTCAAAAGCTTCCGTAGCCTTAATATAATCGGCATTAGTAATGCCTGAGATTCCGCTCTCTCCACCTGCAAAGGCTTCGCCGGATACATCCGCGAGCGTGCCTTCCGCTATTTTCTCAGCGACAATCCATTGATTGCCCGTGTCTTCATTTATAGCAGTTGCAGCCTGCGCCGCCTCGCCGCTTCCGAGTGCAATCGTCCGCAGCAGTTTACCACCTTCGTACAGTTTGAGTTCTTTGGTATTTGCAATGACCGGGCTTGGCTGAATCGTTACTTTGAAGTCATTGCCACGCTTGCCAGGGTACTTCGCTTTCAGAGTAATTGCATCTGCTGGGCTAGACTCAGTATTTTTTAAATGAATAATGGCTTCTGCCGCTGAACTGTCTGCCAGACGATAAGCCAGCAGCTTGTTCGGTCCGCCGAGCAGCGCAAGATATAAAGTGGAGAATGCTGTTGCTCCATCTGTCTCGTTGTCAGTAAACATCTCCCGGATCACCATTTCACTATTTACCTCAACAAATTGGCCGATTGGCCCCCAATGCGATTTGACTGGGGCGACGACAACCCCACGTGCTCCAGATTGAATCGCCGTTCCGGCCGCACTCACAAAATTCATATACAAACCGGGCAAAACCGGTTGATTCGTTAAATTCCAAGTTCCTCCTGCCATGTTACAGCACCTTCTTCCTTAAAAATTGTTGGACAAGCTCTTCAGCTTCTTTAATATGAAATGCATCCTGCTCCATGTTTGCTGTGGCCCCAACCAATACCTCTGGCTTCACGCCAAGGATGGCCTCTGCATTCTCCAGCATCTCTTGCAGTGAATACAGCGGCGAGGATGTCTCTTTGGGCTGTGCGATTCTTTTTTTGAATAACAAGTGTCTCACCTCAAATTGGATTCATAATGTACAAATTGCATCAATGGCCCCTCCGTACCAGCAGGTTGACGGCTTGTTCTTCCGCTTAAAGTAACTGTGAGCGGCCCCTCTCCTTGATTCGTGTAACCATCGGCCGTGACTTTGGTGTTCACCTTCGGCCCAGAGACGGTTAGATAGCGGCGATCCGCTTCGTTCATCGGCAGTCTTGATGATGTTCCAAGGGCCTCAAGAAGCTGCAGAAGAGCGTTATGTTCTTGGTTGGAATCAACGCCTTGAATAAAAGCGGTCAAGCGCTTTTGAATCTCAAAGGATGATGTTCCCTTAGGCGTGATATCCATCTCGCTAACTCTCCACATTACAGCAGGTACAGCTGACTGTAGCGGCCAGGCTCCGCTGTATACGAACCACTCTTTTCCCAGGAGATCTTGTGTCCAGGTTGCGATTGAGGTCAGCCAGTCGTCGTTAGTGATTGGACTTTCCACCGTTAACCGACGAGGGCTAATGACAGTAAAGCTCATGGTGCGTTTGATCGTTTGCCGCTCCTCATCGATGATGTCCTTAACGGATTGTTGCGGATAAAGCATCAGCCACTTGTCGGTGAGCTCGTCTTCTAGAAGCTGATTGTTGAGCGACTCTGTAATTGACTCAGCTATGGAGTTAAGTTGCTGGGGACTGACCTTGTCAACGTGTAGGCTGACTTCAATTAGATATCTCCATCCAGTCCACGGGCTACCGCCACTATCTGTAATAGGAGATAGAATGACATACGGTTTTGCGCTGCTAATCTCAGCTTGTTCTGAGACGTTGTAAACGGCCTTCAATTCAGGAACCGATTCTAGCAATTTGCTTCGGATCATGTTTAATGGATAGATGACAATTTGACTCACCTCCTTTCAGGGCGTGGAATCCAGCAATTGGAGTTTAGGTAAAAACAATATTATCCTAACTACCATATTTCTATAAAACTCCATAAAAATAACCCCCGGGGGAAGAGGATTTAAAAGTTATTAAAATAAAAGTTTAATAAGTTATAGCCCTAATGCATACCAACTACCTATATTTGCGCTAATAGTAGTATAGTAAGGCGTATATGAACTGACACTAATTGTGAATCCATTAGGCGACCACGTAATAGAAGCGGATACCTCTAAGTTGGAATTACCATCCCTGCCTGTTGTGGTAGATGAATTAAGTCTGGGATAGATACTAACTCCTTTAACAAAATAGGCATCGCCAGAAACACTTACAGATTTATCGTTCCAGCCAGAGGCTCCATCGCTACTTACGAAACTACCGCTATATTTAATCATAACGGCTATTGGACTAAAAGCTAAGTTGTTTATTTCTACTGTTTTTCCTCCTGTATTTCCAGAAGCCTGTTTAATATTAATCTGTCCAATTTTTTGAGCTAATATCAAGTTTGTATCTGCCGCACTAGCTGCCACACCTTTTGCTATAATTGCCGATATTATTGCATTGCGATCTGCTGTCGTTAATCGTTCCAATAGTCCAGTGACACCAAAAATGCTTATATCTTTAGGAAGATTACCCGCTACTAGATTAGAATCACCTTTTACATAACCAGTACCATTATGATATCCTGCTAAAATAGCTTGGTTTGATGTACTTGGAGTTATCACCTTAGAGCCTTGATTAGGCATTGTGCCTGTTAATCCGTTTCCAGTAGCATTGCTAAATGTCTTTCCTGCCACCACGTCCCCAATTGTCGCATTACCGTTTGCTTTAATTACGGTTGCCATCTTGCTGATAAGTACATCCCAACTTTCCTCTACGGACGCCGATACTCCAATGGCAATGAGGGCGTCCACAACTTCTTTCTTACGCTCATTGCCAGCTTGAAAAGCTGCCTCTGCTCTATCAAATGCTGACTTAACAGCCTTCTCAGTTGATGCTACATCTTCCCGCGTTCCCGTTGTCGAATTAGACAACTGCACTATCCCGGGCTGGGTTAAAGTTGCAGTAGGAACATCAATATTACCCAAATCACTACGCAAATCATTAACCTCTTGCCCGAGGTTATTCATGTCTTCAGGCTTTACAACATCCGTTAATCTCCAGTTCGTTTTAGCCATTAGGGCTTACCTCCTTCACTTGGATGTTTTGAAGAAGCAACGTATCCGTGGCTATTGGAACGTATACGTTATTGCTACTTATCACATTGTCATCTTTATCCTTAAGCTCAATTTTGTTTATGATAGTTACTAGAGTAGCAGGGACAATATACTGCATTGTAATCATTGATCCATCTACTTCTTTAATCGTGAAACTTGGTACCTCTACCGTGTCATTCAACACTACCTTAGCAATCTTTGCATTTGTGTAATTGGCTATATCGGACAAAAAAGTACTGACAATCATTTAATCACCACCTCCGCGCCTAATTCAGCGAAAGCCTTGCTTCCCAAAAGCCAGCCCCCGTCCAATCTATAATTCCAAGCTACATTTCTCTTAGAGATATGTTCACTTAGTAAAAGCTCATCCTCCAAACCTGTTTGCTGTTGATAGATCAGATTCACAGGTTTGACAACTCTTATCGTGTGCTCGACTTCTTTAAATACCGCTGCATTCTCCATACTAGTGGTAACCGTAACAGTAAAACTTTGCGAATCTACACCAACAATGACCAGCCCCGCCCCCACCAAAAAATCCAGCCTCTGCTGCAAATACCTTACGGTAAATGGCGGTTTGGTGGAGTAGCGGTTGATCAGCCGCTTGCGGCGGAAGTCCAGAGTTTCGGCTTTGGGGTCGGCCTGAATGCCAAGCATTTTCTCACGCCGCTTGATCGCCTGCTCTGAGGCGGTCAGTACAAACTGATCCTGCAGCAGCCGTTCCATTGCCTGCTCAACGGTCAGCAGTTCCTGAGTCTCCGTCTCCGTAAGCTCACGAAAATCAAGAATATCATGGTAATATCCCGGCAAATATTCAAGCAGCCTATTCATCCAGCGTCACCTTCCCCAGCAGTGGAATCTGCTCCTCGGTGAGCTGAATATTTCCAGACTGGCCATTAAGCAGCGTGTGACTAACATCCACGACTCCGGCCACCGTCAAAATGCGAGCATCGATTTGCGCGACACGCACGGCGAGAGCTGACTCATGAGCCCAATTTTGCCGGAGCTGTCCAAAATAGGATTGAAGAGCCTCCTCCACATCAGTCTGGACCTGTCCAATCGTTGTATCATTCGCCAGTGTAAGCGTAGCTGTCACATCAATTGCGATGCCCTCCGCCCCGGCAACCGTTACCGTATGCCCGATGGGGGCAAGGCCAATCCCCTCTCCATGATTCGTCTCCGGGTCTAGAATGGTCTGCACCTCCTCAATCAGTTCCTGAGATGGAGAAGTATACTGCGACGAGATCATCGTCGCCCTTACCGTCCCGCCGCCATTCCAGACCGGGAATATCTTCACCCCGCCAACACCGTCCATCGCACTGATCTTCTGCTTGTAATCAGCAACATTTCCACCAAAGGGCTGTTCATTAACCACCTCAAGATACCTCTGGCGCAACGCTTCATCACTCTCTGCATCCTCCCCAGGAACGAGGACCTCCCCCAACTCAGCCCGGGCAAGACCGTCGATATACTCGATCGGCAGCAGCGTCCCGTATTCCTGATTTCCAGTAGTTCCCGCAGTCTCGCATTCAAGTACCCACTCCCCAGTCTTCATTTTGCTGATCGCTGTATAATCAAGGTCACGAATTGAGAAACGGCTGCCGGTCGGAACATCCATCGGGGCCTGCCCGGACGCAAAGAATAGCCCCTTCCGCCTTGCCTTGGTCGCCGGTTCCCGTTCGATTCCGAACTCCAGCGTCCGCCTCTCCAGATACTCTCCCGTAGCTGTATCCGCAAAAGACAAATTATGGTTCACATCCAGATCCATATACATCTGGGCCAGCTCAGCCGCCGCAGGAGCCAGCGCATCATAAATAATGCTCCCCTCCCGCTTATCAATTTGCTCCGGCACCCGTTCCAGCATCCGCCGCAAAATGGCCTCATACGTCTGATTCTCATACATTTGCATTCACCTCCATCCGAAAATCACCATAAATCGAGTGGAGCAAAAAGGATGCCACCGCTTGATCGTCTTTGATATCTACCTGAAAATCCGCTATCCCGGATATCCGATCGTCCTGCAAAAGGGCTTCGGATACTCGCCTGTTTAGTTCGGATCTGACATAACCGCTGCTCCTGCCAATCAAGCTATGACCTTCAAAACCATAATCATTGCCGTAGATCAAATGAGCAAACCGCTCGGTCTGCAGAATTTTATAGGCGGCCTGCTTTACTGCATCAAGACCATCTGTCATTCCAGCCATGCGGTTATTCTGGAAATCCAGCCTATAGGTACGGCTAGTCTCCTGAGTCTCCTCCAACTCAGGGGTCAAGCTGGCTCCAATCGGTATCATGACTTTACCACCCGATCCCATACGACATATTTCTGCCCGCCTTGAACGCGCAGTAGAAGCACTGAGTCTCCTACTTGCAGACCTTTACGGATAACCACTTTTTCTAGCAACGCCTCCTTTGTAGAGGCCTCACTTGTATCGTGTTTATGCTTCAGATCAATCTCATATCTTTGCAGCCTTTC
This sequence comes from Paenibacillus sp. 79R4, assembly GCF_013393165.1. NCBI lineage: Bacteria > Bacillati > Bacillota > Bacilli > Caryophanales > Paenibacillaceae > Paenibacillus > Paenibacillus sp. 79R4. The sequence continues at coordinate 316,086 of NZ_QJOT01000003.1, forward strand.
CGTCACAACCAAAAAATCCTCTTCGAGCGTGAAACGCTGATCGACGTTCACCTCAAGAGGATTTACTTTTACTACGGTCCCGAACAGGACCGCCACCGGATTACCGGCGCCCACGGCCTCACTGCCGAGCCTTCTTATTTTATCTCCAAGTGCCATTAAATCACCTTCAAATCCAAGCTAATCGTATAATCTTCCCCGCTGAAGCGATGCGAGCACTCGTCGACCAAATAGAATTGATCGATGCCCAGATCAGCAATCCTCGCGTTAAGATAAGAACCGGCTCGGACAGACGGATTGCCAAGAGCCTCAAGCTTAAGCTTCTTCATCTCACGATTCTTTAGCTGATGCAGCTGCTCGATCAGCTTTTTGATCTGGGCTTCATTCATATTGTCATCGACCTTCTGAAAGTACTGCAGCCGCCCCCATTTGGCGATATTCGCGCTGTCCTCAGCGGCGTATACGTCGCGATGACCCGACTGCTTATTGTCCTGCACCAGCTTGAAGCGATTATACGTCTCATTATCAATACTCTTCTCAAAAGAATAACCGTACATGGAGGCTTCGTCGCCAATCACCAGATTAAGCCTCATATCCTTGGCATCACGTACAGCCAGCGCCCCAAATTCATCAAAAAAGTTATAGATATTCCCCGTATTAATAACGGTATGGTCGAAAGCTTTGCAAATAATATCGATCAGCTTCTGATTATCCTCAACCATCGAAGGAATGCGGTACTTCGTATCGACGACATGCCCCCATTTCAGGCCCGTATCATCCGCAATACGCTTGACGATGGCTGCGGCAGTCATATTCTTGAACACATAGGTTTCATTTGTGGACAAATAGCGGATTTGGTCATAGCATTTGACCTTGATCTGTTCCTCTTGATCGCTCCCGATTGTAAACACATATCCATAAAAAATCGGCATACCCTCCCACTTCGCCCTTACGATGTCGCCATTGTTAATCTTGATATTATCGGCAGCAATAAAGGAAAAATCAAAGCTGCCCGGCTTGCCGACCCGGGAGGTCTTCCAGGTTGCATCTGTGACCAGCTCGGATATATCCCATATAGACCCTTCCTTGTTATCCAGCAGCAGCTCCAGCATCCGGTTGTCCCCCCTCTTACGGTAGTTTAATAATCTTTCCAATCGGTAATTTCCTCAGCTCACTGTCCTTAATACCATTCAGCTTCTGAATCTGCTTGTACTTGGCTCCATCGCCAAGAAACTTCTTGGCCACCTTCCAAAGCGAATCCCCGGCTACCAATTTATAAGTCTTGGGCTGAACTCTCGTATCGGGACGGGATTTTGATTCGTTACTGCTCTTATTAGCGGTTTTGGCTCCCTCTTTGGTTTCTTCCACAATCTCCATCTTCGTTGCCGCGTAGAAACGGTATTCCTTAAACGAGATTTGATACTTGATATCGCCAACCGCCCCGCTGCTTTCCGACCAAGAGAACTTCTCGACACTGACATACATCGCAATATCTATTGATCCGCCAGTAAAGACCAGACGCATCGGCAGCTTGGAACGGGACCATTTCTGAATGTCCTCGACATAATGCTTCGGCTCGAATAACCTTTCTTTCGCAACACTCGCCCCCGGAAACCAGCTCACAGGAAAAATCCCCTCAAACGACAGCTCGGCAAGCTTCACGTTCCTGAGCACGTTGATCTCGCCGAGCTTCGATATATCATAGGTTTTATGATTACCCGATTCGGAAACCTCAATCTTGGCCGGCAGCACCGGAAATTCAATCGCTTCTTTCTCATTATTGTAAGAAAGAGTCATAGAGTATTTACTCATCTCAGCCATACACCCCCGCGGCGGAAGCAGCGATTTCATCTTCCAGAGTTTGTTCTATCCGAGCTACGATCGTATCGATATCCGCACCATTGTTCACGGGGCCTGTCGTTACCTGGACAGTTGGAGTAAGGGAGACAAAATTCTGAATCGATTTCATCTCAGCCAGCTCCCGCATCATTTTCAGATCTTCGCTGCTGATATCTACCGAATTCTCAATTTGTCCTACCTTATCGACTCTTCCGACATTGGGGATGGAGTTGGTATTAGCCGTACCAGCAAAGCCTCCAGATGGGTTAGCCTCCCCCATTGGGTTCGTTAATCCATTTGACCCGTAAGGTTCAGGTGAGAATTGCATCCCTTTCTTGCCGAAATTGTCAAATTGGCTCTTGAACTTACTGGTAAGACCGGCTCCTATAGTATTGCCCTTCGCAAAATATTCAGCTGTCTGTTTATACTCCATGCGGTTAACTTTAAACAAATCCTTATTGCTTACTGGCTCCTCCATCTCATCCATCAGACCCTTAAATGAGTCACTTATCGCATGGATATTATCCGCATCGAATAAATTAGCAGTGCTAAATTTCGTACCGAAGATTTTATTTACACCCTCAACCAGTTTGTTGAAACCCTTTAATGCACCATTAATGCCCTCAATAATTACCTTCATGAAGCCACCAGCAAAATCCTCAGCTGACCGGAGCATGTTGTACATATATCCACCGAAGGTCATTGCTAAGTCATACATTAATTTTTTTACAGCAAAGATTGGATCAATGAACAAGTTTGCAAGAAACTCAACAAATGATGCAAAGAGATTGTAAAGTAAAGCTACTGTATTGTAAATGTAAGCATAGAGTGCGAAAAACACTCCTGTTACAAAGCCGACGATCTGTTCTGCTGAGACTCCAAAATATAACAGTGCACCAACCAACGCTCCTATCGCAAGAATGATAAGGGTAATTGGCCAATTAGCCACCATCCAGGCTATAGCTTGTGCAGCAATTGGCGCTACCATCGCCCAAAGTTGTGCGATAAGCTGACCGGCATCGCTACTAAAAAACTCGTTCATCTTGGTAATGACAGGATCAAGATAACTCAGAGCGCTATTTTTGAGGATGTTAAAGCTATCTCCGACTGTCATCGGCATCTGCGAAAATTTATCTTCAATGTCGCCGGATGCAGCAAACATCGAGTTCTTTAGCACGTCGGCAGTAATCGCACCACTTGCCGCCAAGTCCATAAGCTCTGATTTGCTCTTTCCCGTATAATTGGATAATGCATCGATAATTTGGGGAGCAGTATCCAATAATGTACTAAAGTCGCTCTTTCCCATCGTTCCTGATGCCATAATGGAAGTCATCTGATCCGTTACGGCTTGTTGATTTTCAGGCTGTACACCGCCAATCCGGAATGACTTTTGCATTAACTCATGAAATGCAATCAGCTCGTCATTGCTTTTAAATGCAGATAGGGCTGCTTGCCCCATTTTCCCGATGCTATTGGCAATGTCCATATAGCTGCCCCCGGATCGTTGAGCAGAAGCAAATACTTTATCCTGGAGTTGTTTCGTGGTTTGTAAATTATCGTTAATCGAATCCAGTTTGGAGAAAGTATCCATATAATCCTCGGTCAAGGATTTTGCCGATTTAAGCTTATCGATCACAGTCTCGGTATTAAATTTCTTAAGGAAATCAGAAATTTTACTTCCGGACTTCTCCACACTCTTATTAAGATTTTCCTGTGCTTCGGCGGTTTTCTCAATACTGGCCGTTATTCTTTCTTCCGCTTTAGCAGCTTCATTCTGAACATATACAATCGTTTGAAAATTATTGTGAGTCTGATTCAAGGTCTGATTAAAATTGTTAACGGTATGATTTAGCGTATTCGTTACTTTGGTGAGTTCAAGATTCAATGTATTCGTAATATCGGTTATTCCGAGGTTGAGTGTATTTGAAATATCCGCAAGGCCCACATTTAATGTATTATTAAAATTCTGTACCGGTTTAGAGCCTTTACCGAATAAGTTTAGTGCACCCATCAATGTCGCCATTTCCACGCCTCCTTTCAAAAATAGTAAAAAGCACTCCCAATAGCATTGTGCAGAGAGTGCTCTAAAAAACTTAACCGCAGGCGAGGTAATTCCTACAGTTACTTTTTATTTAATTTGGAATCCGCCTGAATCCGCACCTGGATCATCGCGATCAGCGCGGCCTTCTTGCGCGGCTCTAGCTCGACGAAGTCCCAAGGCATAATGCGAAGCTTGTGGAGGGCGTAGTAGGCATAGTTCGCCTCACCGTCGCCCTCTTTAATTAGTTTTTTACTTCTTCAGCGAGCTCGTTCACATCTCTGTCAAAGCCGTTAACTTCCTGTACCTTCTGTAGAAGCGTCGCATATTCTCCAGGCAGCAGCATTTTGCGCAGCAGTTGATCAGCGCCAAGTACGCCATAGGATTTCTGCAGCTCGGCATCCTTCAAGTCCGGGAACACAACGCTGGCTACAACGAGCTTGGCCAAATATTCATCAGAGTTCGTATCCAGCGTAACGATACCTCTCTCCTTGATCTTGCGCTGTGACGATTTGCGAATCGCTTCGTTCTCTTCCTCGGTCATACTGCGCAGCTTCCATGGAATCGGCTTGCCCGCTTCATCCTTGAAACGGGGGGAAATGATCACTTCCTCGGAAATTTCCGACACTACATTTTGGGCAAAAAATAAACTTAATTGACTCATGCTGCTCCTCCTTAAATTCCTTGAATCGTATTAAACGAATCAAGAATGTCGTAGTCCTCGAATGTGAATGGCAGTTCTTCATCCAGCATATCGTCGCTGGTCGCATCCAGCTTGGCCGCAATGATGCTGTCGAGATTGCAATTTTTCAAAATAACGGTCTGCTTGCCGGCCGAGCTGCCCGGTTGCTCATTTACAATCTGCAGATCAAACCAGAAGTCCTTGCCCGTACGGATATAATCGCGCATCAATTGGCGGAAGACGGAAGACACATAATAAATCGTTAATGTACCACTGCCCTTCCACCCCGCAGAACGCTGTGGGGTATTGGTCTTGCCGAGAACAGGTACGTCTACCTTATTCTTCTCGATGGTCGCTTCAATCGTCTTTGCATAAAACAGCTCTTCATTCCGCCCCTCGATAATGACGAACGCCTTCCCTTGCTTCCCGCTTACTGCATCCTGTTTATTAAAAAATGCCATGGTTTGTCCCTCCTTATTGAACTGAAATATTCATATAAATTTTCTCGGCACTATCTACCGGCTGAACCGCGAGCTGAATCCAGACCGCGTCGACATCCTGCCCCGGCAAAACCTCGATATCGCTCTGTGAATCGAAATTCTGGATTGCGCCGATTCCTTGCAATTGGCCCAGATAGGTGATCACTTCACCCTTCAGCAAATTGCGTCCGTCCGCATTGTTGTCGGTCTTGCCGATATAATTTTGGCTGAAAATAGACTGGATGTCCTTCGCCATAGTATCGAGTACACGCAGCACCCGGTTTTTGCTAAATTTTTTATCCTTATCGGCTGTAAAAGAAGTCAACGTATTAATGTCCTGCTCGATGACTACACGCCCATTAACAACGCTGAGCACCATTTCACCTTGATTCAGCGCTTGTACAATCTCCGAATTCGTATATTTTGGCGCTACATCAACCGCATTCGGAATTTCTGTATAAGTGAGCGACTCATTCACATTCGCCGCCGCTTCCATCGCTGCGATCTCCCATAGCAAATAGATAGGCTCTACTGTCAGGCCATCCCCTGTAACGATACCGTTCTTCAGACTAATGACGCCTTCGTAGTTAGCCGCAGGATAGTCATATACCACGGTTTGGAACTTCTTGCCTTCCTGTTCGCGCAGCCGTTTGGTATAGGCAACTGCCAGCTGCTTCACATCACTATCGTCTACAGGAAGGCCAAGGACGTTGAAGTCCTCTGCTTCAAAAGCCGCCAATGCGTCGGAATATTCCCCCGCGCCTCCACTGCCATTCGCTCCGCCTTCCAGGGCGGTTCCCGCAGTCTCTGTCAATGCGCCGCTTCCCGAGAATTCAACGAACTCATTCGCCAGCAGCTTCTCCGCCGTCTCGACGGTTTGCACATCTGCTTTCTCACCGTCCAACAGCGTCTTCACCTCAAAGAAACCTTCATAGTCCAGACTGGACTGAATAACGATCTGCAGATCATTGCCTCTTGTACCGCCGTATTTTGCCGTAGCTGTCAGCGCTCCAAGCTTGGCTGTTGCCTTCACAGCGCCCTCAGCACCTAGCCGGTAAATCAGGACTTTACTGGCATGAGCCATTGCCGCCGTAATGTGACGAATTCGCGCATCCGTTGGCTGGAAGCCCAGCGATGGCAAGCATTGCTCCAGGAAGGTCTCGCTATTCAGCACCGTAATCCCCCTCTTGCCCCAAGGAAGCGGTGCCGGGAATGCCGCGATTCCTCGCTCTCCAAGCGTGCCAAGTGCTTTTGCCTCCGATTTGAAATTAATGTAAACGCCAGGTCTTACCTTGTTCTGAACTGTAAATGTTCCACCCGCCATTTTATTTCACTCCTTTATATTTAAATTGATTTATTTCCACTTCAGCTTCTGCCTTTGTATACCGCTGTCCATCCTTCAGAACGACCGACAAAATATCCTTCTGCACTCCGGAATAGGCCTGCGAAGCCAGAAATTGCGCTTTGGAGAACGTTGTTCCCTTATGCGTCTCTTCCGGCTGGAACACGACCGTCTCCCGCTCCTCCATTTGCTTAACTGCCTTTTTTGCTGTCATTTTTCAGAGATTCCTCCTCTTTGAGCGTTTGCATTTTGGGCTCTGCCCCAGCCGGGAGCCAAACCAGGAACTGAAAGCTAAAGTCGAAAAACAGTACCTCATCCCGAACTTCATGCTTCATTTGTGTCCCCATATATCTGGCACCGTCAATATCGAGCTCGCGAAATAATTCATATAGATGCTCAGCCATATCATGCACCGACATATTCGGACCTTGAGTTGTCAGTCCACTTACAAACTGCACTTGAAAGGAACACGCCCGGTGATAACGACGATTCAGCTCCCGCTCCTGTAAAGCCTTCAGCATTTCCACATAAAAATAAGGCCCCTCGGCCTTCTGCTCAGACTGCTCACGCTGTACCGGGATTTCCGGAAAACGCTCGGCGAGTGATCGCATGACCCCATCTAGCAGCGTCCTGAAGCTCACCTCAATCATGCCTTTGCTCCCTTCTTCCCTTGATTCTCCACCACGCACCGCGGCAGGCTGCAAAATTGTTTTGTCCCTTCGAGCCGCCCCCATATACAGCTGATGCACAGCTTGGGCTGCTTCCATTCGATTTCCGTAAATGGCGCGGCAGGCGGATTCTTGTTGTTATTGCACGTTGGCATTGGCTTCCCTCCCAAAAAGAAAAGCCGCTGAATCAACTTCAGCGACTTTCCTGTTCTATCCGGCGATTAAGGACCTCTTTGGCCCGTTCGCCTGATTCTCACAATACAAATTTAACACGCCATTTAGGAAATGGACGGACATGCAGAGGACAACAAGCGGACATATGTTCGTATTTGATCATCTCTTATACCAAAAAAATAGGAATATCCCAGGCTATTCCATACGGTCTCTTTGAGATCACGTTTTTTACGGCTTGAATTTCTTACTTTCCTACTAAAATCCAAATTATCTGCAACCATTTCTACCTATTTTACGTTTAATATATTAACGGCTACTTTAATTTTAAAGATTCGGAGGTTCGCATGCTTAAAAAATGGACACTATCCTTACTAGCCTCTGTCATACTGGCTATTCCCGTATTATCCGCCTCCAGCTTTGCGAGTCCTGCCGCTGTGGAACTGGATAATGGGAAACTGCAGAACAATCGGGTACTTATTCCTCTTCGGGATGTTTCTCAGCACTTGGGCGCCCAAGTTGAATGGGATAAGCGTAGTCAGCTTATTACTATTGTCAAAGATGACACAACCATAAAGCTGGTTCTGGGTTCCAAAAAGGTTCAGGTCAATCAATCCGAGGTGACGCTGGATGTTCCAGCGCAGATTATGAATGGAGGAACTACCTATGTTCCCCTTCGTTTTGTCAGTCAGACATTAGGTGCGGACGTCGCGTGGGATCAACGGATCAGACAAGCTACAATTACATTAAATGATCTGCAAATCGTAGTGAATATGAATCCCGGGCAGCCACCGGCATCCATGAAGATAACGATGGAACGTTTACGGCAGCTATCCGATATGTTGAACGAAGCCAATGATATCTCCGCCATCCAGCAGGTCCGTTCTTACTTTGCACCCTACTTTACAGATCGGTTCATTAATTCAATCATTCGGGATAAGGGACTCAACAGTAAATACGAGTTCAAAGATCTTACTTCTCCAGCTTCTTATACAAGCCCTACAACAGGGAAATTCTCTCAATCTATTGATATTGGAAAGAATGCAAACGGGGATTTGGTGACGATGACCAGGCAGGCACAATTCGTCTATATTGAAGGGATATGGAAAGTAGATAGCATTAGTTTCAAGAAGAACGAAATTCCTATTACAGGGGCTTAACGCCCACCGAATTAATATAAGGACCTCACACCGCAGATTGCGGTAGATGAGGTCCTTTTGCTTGACACCTTTTAATTGCTGAACTAATAAAGGCTAAGAAACAAAGCCGGCTATTTCAACTTCACAGCAGGGGCCAACGTGATCTCAAAGGCACGACCCCATAGAAAATCAGGATTTTCATAAGGTAAATGAACACGGTTGTAACCGGCAAGCCTCCAGGAAGCCCCGCAGATTTGCTTCACATTATGCGCACGATCGGTGCTGCCGATCGAGAAGGCCGGCTTATCTCCCAGAGTCGATACCAGAATTTGCATTCGATCTCGCAGCAAGGTAAGCATATGCTCATAATCCTCCGCCGAGTTGAAGACAAGCATATTCTGATCCGCCATCGTTTGCGGAAAATTGCTGTATTTGCCATGGCTTCTGGAGTACGTCCGGATTTCACCAATCGCTACTGCTTTATAGTAGTAATCCTTCAGGAATCGCTTGAATAATAGAGATCCATGCGCGTTAATGGCTGCTTCGAGCGCTGCCTCCTTCTTCTCCGAGACCAGGAAGCGGTAGCGGGCCTGACCCATCCCTAAAGAGAGCCCGATTTTATTGCCGGCTGTATTCCAAGCGCTGTAACCGAGAAGTCGTCCGGTATATGGGTTTTCCAGCAATGCATCTGTTACCACAGCATTGGCTGCCCCCTGACCCACAAAATCAATCACAACCGTTGCCCTGTTCTCCGCCCCATTTGCCTCTATTCGCGTCATAGCACTGGATACCTGGGCAGCATCCGTTATAGCGATAATCTCAATATCCGGCGAACCGGTGACATATTGCCCTCCAACAATATCGATATGACGAAGAATATTCTCATGGACGCTCATATATTCATACGGGTTGATAATTGTGGAACCATGCGGGCCATAATATTGCAGCGCAAATTTGGTTCTGCTCTTTCGCCCTCTATTTAAATGGTTCGCCATACGCGCTACTAAGGAATGACCCAGACCATCGGCATCAGGCAAAATAATTGCCAAATTCGCATTTTGTCCACCGCAGCCTCCTAGCGAGCGATTAATAAAGTTCTCCACGAAACGGATCTCGTTGATCTGCACCCCTTCTGTCTTCGCATCATCGACTCCGATGGCCAGGAAGTCAATATAACCGCGGCGGGCCAAGCGATCCAGCACATAGTAATTCGTCTTGAACTTATGCTGACGGGTGTTATAATATTGCTCTTTATCAAACTCTGTAGTGTCGCCGTATTGGGTATCCGTATCTGAAGTGTTGTATCCGTTCAGAATATCGCTGAAGGCCGTATAAGATTGCCGAGGCTGGCCCATAAAATTACGCGATTCCACGTAGGCATCGTAGGTAAGGCTTTCTGTAAAAGTCGTCGTCGCCAGCCGCATAATCGTGTCCAGCACATACACAGGTTTATGAGGATAACGTTTTTTGATCTGGCAGATCACATCGAGCAGATGGGCCGTGGAAGAATCATAGTTTGGATAGTCCCCGCCCCCGTTCTCCCGCAGTCGTCTGCTGCCGATCAGCCCGCCGAAAGCGAGCATATCAATCGAAATAATGAAGCCCTCTACCTTTGCCGCATGATCAACGATAAATTGGCGAATGTTCGCCGTATTTCCGAACGTTGGCGAGCAGGTTCTAATCAACTGATCTCCTGAAGCTTCCGCATCCGCATCGATACGGTTCCGAATGTCTGCAGGATCGGGCGTAATAAGCTGTAATCCGGCAGCGTGCCCCAACGTGATCACGTCGTCCAGATTTACAGGACGATCATCGAGTGGTACATACAATACTTTTTTCATAAATAATCACCTCTACATTGGTTTAAATATATGTGGCATAAAATAAGAAAAGCCGCCGAAATGTTATTCAGCGACTTTGGTGGTGGGATCGGCGATGCAGAATTTCTTGTCATTCTCACCTTATGCCACAATACCAATTTAACATGTCAAAAAAGAAATGATCGGACATCCAAAGGACATAAAGCGGACATATGTTCGTTTTTTGAGAAAAGAAAAAAGCCGGCACGCTGCCGACTAATATACCAAGCTCTAAGTATTACTGCATTTCGCGTATTCCCTCACGCCCTCAGACTCCTCATCTTCGAAAACTTCCAGCTTCATGGCCACGGCAAGAATTCGCAGCGCACTTGCCTTGATACGTCTATAGGTTCTGTCGCTAATGCCCATCTCGCCGCAGCTGATGAAATCATATTCGCCCTCCCGGCTCAGATAGCTTCGTTCAATAACCTCTCGCTGTACCGCGGATAGACTGCACATCGCCTTGTCCAACAATTCGGATTTGCGGATCAATTCTGCTTCGCGATCCACATTTGATATAGCCAGATGTTCAGAAGGCTTGCTGACAAGATTCGTATTTCCGTGATATCTTGGCTCATAACTGGCCGTGATCCCTGCCTCGCGGCGGATAAAGCCAATCTGCCTGTAATGACGGATCTCTTCAAGCCGCTGCTCCACGGCCACTCTTGTTGCAGTCTGATTGATCGGCAGATTCTCAAATACAGTCAAGTAAATGTTAGTGTTGCGTCTTGCCATAACAATCCCTCCCCAGATTCACCAATAAAATATATGATCATAAGACAGTTGAATTATAAATACCATTTTGGTAACCTATAATATAGAATCTTTTAGTCTTCATTTCATTACTCCGAGTGATTTTGTCTCTCTACCCCCTAAACTCTATTCTTTACCGAAACGGTAACTGTAAATCGATTATATATTACCATTATGGTAATGTCAATCTCTGTAACTCCCAATTAAATACAAAATAATATCTTACCATTACGGTAACTATATGCTATAATAGTCTAAACGATGAAAGAGGAGTCATTATGCAAACCCTTGGTGATCGTATCAAGTACCTCAGAGAATTGAAGCAACTGACGCAAAAAGATTTAGCCGCTCAAGCGGAGCTTACGATCGTCCAATTGTCTCGATATGAGACGAATGACCGCAAGCCCGACCCGGAATCCTTGCGCCGCATCATCGATGCGCTGGATACAAGCGGGGATTACTTGCTGGGCAGAACTCAGGATCCTGCTCCTATGAAGGTAGCGGTGACGAACATGTCTTTTTATGGTGGTCCTGAAGCCTACACCGCTGACGAAATCGCGATGATGGAAGCCGCGCTTAAGGCTTATCGCGAGCAGAAGAAGAAATTGCTGCATAAAGACAGCGAAGACAAAGATAAAAACAATTCCGATCAATAGAGGATTCTCCGCCTATAACGACGAATCTAATAATAATCAAGTTTGGCTTTTGACCAGGCCCTTTCTGCGAAGGGCTATTATTTTCCAATATATTGCGAACATACATTCTTATTTGAGGTGGATTTATGTTATTCTCCTATTACCAGGAAACTCCTTTGGAACAATGGATCAGCACAGAATATATGAGCCACGGAATCATGGTTCCCGAGCAGCTGGATATCGATCATATTGCCGAAGCCTTTGGCGTTGAGCTAATCTATGAGGCCTGTCCGTCCTTCTCCGATAATGAAGATAAAGTTATATTTCTGAATAAACAGACGCAGGAAGTGAGCGCCCGGCTGATCTTCTTCCATGAACTCTGCCATGTTATGCGTCATGCCGGTGATCAGCGACGAATGCCTCTGCTCTTCAAGAATGCCCAGGAAACGGAGGCCGAGCAGTTCGTTCTCTACGCTGCGATGCCATTTTACATGATGGCCAGACAAAATATTCCCGATCAGCATTGTGAGGCGATTCCGTTCATTGCCGAGCAATTCCAGGTTACCCTGGAACTAGCGGAGCGTAGACTTGATCAAGTCCAGCGCAGAGTGCTTCAGGGCACATTGATCGCAGCAGCCCGTGAAGCGGATCGGAAGCAGGCCGCTGACTCCTGGTCTCCTGAGACTATGCGGATTCTTAACCAACTGGAACGGCAGATTTCCGGAGGCAGAGGAGGCAACTGATCTATGCGATTAGCCGTATATTGTGATTTCATCTCGGAAGGGATACATCCACTTCAGCTTATTATTCAGCCTGATCCGGGCGAATTGGACTGGGGCGAGGTTCTCTATCTCCCCTTATCCGGTCCTTTTGAACCGTTCGAAGCGGAACAATTCGGCGACCTGATCGGCGCTTCCGTCCTGCTTGAGGATCTTGTTATCAGTCACGAAGAACCGGAGCAAATAGGCATACGGCTTCCCCAGATAACCTCACGTTACCCGGAAGCCGACATCTCTCTGCTTATTTTGCAAATTGCCGATGTCGAAGAAGTGTTAGGCTACCGCTGGGAGCAGGCCAATTTATCGATTTGACTTGCTGCCTTGCATAGACATAAAATGAACACGTTAACATGTCCGCTTTTGATTACGAAGCAACACCGGGAGTTTATTCGGCACCGAATCTTGAACTCACCTGGGTCTAAGCGAAGGCTTACGAAGTTATGTTTCCTGCGGAAACATCTTAGGTGCTCACGTACAAACTACAAGCAAGATGCTTACGAGGCCGTTTTCTACGAAAACGTGCAGCCCCGCTCCTCATACCCTAGCTTCATCCAACCTTCTCGGTGCTGAAAAGCGGCCTTTTTGAACACACTACTATATAATAAATTAAGAGGTACATATGATTACGATAAAAGATATTGCCCGGGTTGCCGGTGTCTCCCACACAACTGTATCCAGGGCGCTGAATGGCAATCCGTTAATTAAGAAGGAAACTCGCGACAAAATTGAAAAAATCGCTGCCGAGCTTAACTATATTCCCAACTTCAGCGCCAAGAGCCTGGTCACAAGAAAATCCTACACGATCGGTCTGTTCTTCTCCTCCATCGACCATGGCACATCGGAGAGCTTCCTCGTTGACGTGATCAAGGGCATCAAGCATGTGCTTGATGAGAACTACAACCTGTCGGTTAGCGGTATCGATAGCATCCAGCATCTGGACAGCATCTCTCCCCAGCGCTTCGATGGCATTCTCGTCATTAGCCAGAGCGATGCGGACAATACCTTTATTTATCATGTCAAAAAGGCCAACATCCCGTTGGTGGTTCTCAATCGCCAGCTTGAGGATTCAAGCATCATGAATGTAGTGGCCAGCGACCGAATCGGTGTCAAGGAAGCGATGGAGTACGCGATCTCGCAAGGTCATCGCAGACTTGCCATGATTGAGGGCAGGCCTGACTTCAAGTCAGCCTCCGAGCGTAAGCAAGGCTTCATTGATAGCATGCTTGCGAAGCAAATTCCCGTCAAAAGCGAATATTTTACAGCTGGTGATTACACAGTGGAGAGCGGCTTCAGTGCGATGAACATCCTCTTGTCTTTACCGGAGCCTCCGTCCATGGTGCTCTGCTCCAACGATAATATGGCAATTGGCGCCATGAATGCCTGCTATGCCAGAGGTGTGGCGATTCCGGAGCAAATGTCGCTGATCGGTTTTGACGATATTGTCTTTGCCAAGTACACCAACCCTGCCCTAACGACAATTCATAGACCGATCGCGGATATTAGCAAATTAGGAACGCAGAAATTAATTGAACTGATGAACGCCCCTAAGGAGACGTCAACTGAACAGTTATTCGTCAAGACGCAATTGATAATCCGTCAGACGGTCGCAAGCCTCCAAGAAATATAAGCCTCATCAGAAAAGCCTGGGATGACAACTGAATCCGCTCATCACAGGCTTTTTTCTAAAGCGCCGTGCTTGTGCCGTCTTTATTTATGTTATTGACTAAAATACGAAGTGAACATAAAATGAACACGTGAACATTTATTTTCATAGAGCGTCTCTCAAAAGCATTATTTTAGCTTTTATAGCTGAAAAGTTTTAGATTTCAATTCGTCTGACAGGCTGTCAAACTGATATCTTTTTATACGCCAACTTGTTAACGTGTGCATTATTATAGTCATAGCTTAAAGGAGATTGAAATCTGATGGTAAAAACATTATCTCGTGCTAACTATCCGGACCTCCCCTCCTATCCGGAGCGGATGATCCAGTTCGGTGAAGGGAACTTCATGCGGGCGTTCGTCGAATGGCAATTGCAGCAAATGAACAAGCAAGGACTATTTAACGGCAGCGCAGTATTAATTAAACCTCGCAACCGGGGCCTCGGTCCGCGACTGGATAATCAGGATTACCTCTATACCGTGTTAATAAACGGAATTATGCAGCAGCAGCTGGTAAACGACCGAGAGATTATAACGAGCGTCAGCCGATTGATCAATCCTTACACACAATACGATGATTTTCTTCAATTAGCTGAAAATGATGAGCTGGAGTTCATCACCTCGAATACGACGGAAGCCGGGATCGCCTATGATCCTGAGGATCGGCTCGACAATGGCCCGCAAAAGAGCTTTCCTGGCAAACTGACCGCGCTTCTATATAGACGCTTTGAACTGGGCAAGAAGGGCTTCACTATCATTCCCTGTGAATTGATCGACCGCAATGGCGAGAAATTGAAAGAAATCGTGTGCCGCTACGGCCAAGAATGGAATTTGGGAGAAGCGTTCCTGAATTGGCTGGATGAGGATAACCTCTTTTGCTGTAGTCTGGTGGATCGGATCGTCCCTGGTTACCCGCATGACAAGGCTGCCGAGCTTGAACAGGAGCTTGGGTATGAAGACAAGTATATGGTCATGGCCGAACCTTTCCTGCTCTGGATCATTGAAGGTCCGGAATGGTTGAAGGAGAGGCTTCCTCTGGCCAAAGCCGGACTTAATGTCAGGGTCACCCAAGACATGACACCTTACCGTGAACGCAAGGTTCATCTCTTGAATGGTCCGCATACGGCCATGGTTCCGCTTGGTTTGCTAGCCGGACTCGAGACGGTTGAGGAGGTTATGACCGATCCGAGCTTCTCCCGATTTGTGAATTTGTTAATCGAGAACGAGCTGATCCCGATGCTTGACCTCACCAGTGAAGAATTGCGTTCTTACGCCTCTGCCGTGCAAGAGAGATTCAGGAATCCGTTCATCCGCCATGAATTAACATCGATTTTCTTGAATAGCTTCTCTAAGTTTAAGACTCGCCTGTTGCCTGTTATGCAGAAATACTACCAGGAAAAGGGACAATGGCCTGAGCTTATCATGCTCTCTTTTGCCGCCCTGCTACTGAGCTACCGAGGAGATCGCCTGTTGCGGCAGGACAGCCCTGAGGTGCTGGCGATTGTTGATGAAGCGTGGAGGGATCGGGACACCGTAGTCCAGTCCATTCTGAGCAGCAACAACTTATGGGGCGAGGATCTGACTCAGCTTCCAAGGCTGGAAGAGAGCCTGGAAGAGAGCCTGCGACAGCTCGAAGCAATGGGAAGCCGCGTTGCCCTAGAACATAGGATCGGAGTGAAGTAATATGCAGCCACTCATGAAGATGAATCCGCGGGATACAGTCGCCGTAGCTCTACGGCCGATTCAAGCCGGCGATGAATTAGTGCTTGAGGGACAGGTATTTCAAGCGAAGCAAGATATTCCCCAGGGCCATAAATTGGCTCTCATCGGATTTAATCCAGGGGATACGATCACCAAGTACGGTTATCCGATTGGCCGGGCTATGGATACCATTTCTACAGGGGAATGGGTGCATACGCATAACCTTCAGACCGGACTCTCCGGTGAAGAGACGTATGAGTATCAACCGGATCTTCATCCGGTTATCTACCCAAAGCGGAACTTGAGCTTCGAAGGCTACGTGCGCAAGAACGGCAAGGTCGGCATTCGCAATGATCTCTACATTGTACCCACTGTAGGCTGTGTTAACGGCATTGCCGAGCAAATGATAAGTGAATTCAAGCAGCTTCATCCGGACCTAGGCAGCTTCGATAATATTACAGTGCTCAAGCATCCTTACGGCTGCTCGCAGCTAGGGGACGATCATCGCATGACCCGCAGCATTCTGATGGATGCAGTCAAGCATCCTAACGCAGGTGGTGTACTCGTCTTCGGGCTTGGCTGTGAGAATAATATCGTCTCTGAATTTCGCAGCCTCTTAGGCGATTATGATGAAGCACGCGTCAAATTCCTTGTCGCTCAGGAAGTCGGAGATGAGGTCTCCGCAGGTCTGGCCCTATTAGAGAAATTATATGAAGCTGCCAAAGGCGATCATCGACAGCCTGTTCCGATCAGCGAGCTGAACGTTGGTCTCAAATGTGGCGGGTCGGATGGATTCTCAGGCATTACTGCCAATCCTTTGCTAGGCGCCTTCTCCGATTTTCTTATCTCCCAGGGAGGAACGACGGTGCTGACTGAGGTGCCTGAAATGTTCGGCGCCGAGAAGATGTTAATGGCACGGGCCGAGAACCGTGAAGTATTTGAGCAGATCGTCTCGCTTATCAACAATTTCAAGCAGTACTTCCTCTCCTACGGAGAGCCGGTATATGAGAATCCTTCACCAGGCAACAAAGCTGGAGGCATTAGTACTCTGGAGGACAAATCATTGGGCTGTACGCAAAAAGCCGGAACTTCTCCTGTAGTCGACGTGCTGCAATACGGCGAGAAACTGCGCAAGAAAGGCCTTAGCCTGCTGCAAGCACCAGGCAACGATCTCATCGCTTCCTCTGCCCTTGCCGCGGCGGATTGCCAGCTTGTATTGTTCACAACCGGACGTGGTACACCGTTCGGCAGCTTCGTGCCGACCGTGAAGATTGCCACGAATAATGAACTGTACGCCAAAAAAGGACATTGGATGGACTTCAATGCCGGTCCGCTATTGGAGACGCGGATGGAGGATGTGCTGGAGGACTTTATTCACTACATTATTGCCGTAGCCAGCGGCCAAAAAACACGCAACGAACAAAATGAAGTGCGGGAACTGGCCATTTTCAAAACAGGTGTAACCTTATAAAACCAAACTTATAGGATAAAAAGGAGCCGGTATGATGTTCTTAAATGACGATTTTCTATTAACCACCCCTATTGCGAAAACGCTGTTCCATAACCATGCCAGCAAGATGCCCATTATCGATTATCACTGCCATCTTGACCCGCAGGAAATTTATGAGAACAAACCATTTCTAAACCTGACTGAAGCCTGGTTGTCCGGAGATCACTATAAATGGAGATTAATGCGTGCTAATGGAGTGCCGGAGACTCATATTACAGGCGATGCTTCCGATTATGACAAATTCCTGGCTTGGGCCAGAACGGTGCCAAAGACGATCGGCAATCCGCTCTACACCTGGACACATCTTGAACTTCGCCGCTTCTTTGGGATCGATGAGTTGCTGAATGAAGAGTCCGCACCACGAATCTGGGAAGAAGTGAACCGCAAGCTGGCCACAGAATCCTTCAAGCGTCGCAATATCATTAAGAATGCTAATGTGAAAATGATATGCACGACGGATGACCCGGTGGATTCTCTGAGCTATCATCAACGTTTGGCCGAAGAGGAGCAGGATTTCAAGGTGTTGCCTACCTTCCGTCCCGATAAAGCGCTGAACATCGATGCCCCGGGCTTCCAGGAATGGATTGGCCGCCTGGAGAGCGCCAGCGGGCAGTCGATTTCCTCCTATGCTGAATTGATTCATGCACTCAAGAATCGGGTGGAATTCTTCCATGACAACGGCTGCCGCCTGTCCGATCATGCGCTTGACGTATTGCAATATAAGGCCGGAGATGCCGAAACCTTAGAAATGATCTTTCATAAAAGAATAGCCGGCGAGGAGCTCTCAGCGGATGAAATTACGATTTACCGTACAGAGCTGCTGGCTCAGTTAATTGCCTTCTATCGCGAGAAAAACTGGATCATGCAGTTTCATATGCATGCGTACCGCAACAATAATACTTCGATGTTGAAGTTATTGGGACCCGATACGGGATATGATGCCTTAAATGATCTGCCGATTACCGAAGCTCTGGCAAAGCTGCTGGACCGCGCTGAAAGTGAAGCGGGCTTGCCGAAGACCATTTTATATTCCCTCAATCCAAAGGATTACCCTGTGCTGTTGACACTGATGGGCTGCTTCCAGCGGGAAACTCCAGGCAAGCTGCAGCTCGGTTCCGGCTGGTGGTTCAACGATACCCGCGGCGGGATGCGCCAGCAATTGTCTTTGTTTGCAGAGCACAGCCTGCTCGCAAACTTTGTAGGCATGCTAACCGACTCGCGCAGCTTCCTGTCTTATACGCGCCACGAATATTTCCGCCGCGTATTGTGCGAGCTGATCGGCGAGTGGGCAGAGCGCGGCGAAGCGCCTGAAGACCCCGTATTGCTGGGACAGATGGTTGAAGATATCTCCTTCAATAATGCCGCCGGATATTTCGGCTTCTGAGAGGAAGCTAACAATTTATTTTTGATAAGAAGACCTCTGACGAGGCCACTCTAAGATGAGCTATTGCGACGCAAAGGAGCTTTTGTTGCAATATACAATTTCATCAGTTCACTGGCAACCTATAAATTCAATATCTAGCACGAAGCGATTCAAGAATCGATCTTGACATTGAATCTTGAATTCGTCCCGGCCCAAGCAAAGGCTTATAATGCAAATGGGAACCATCCACTGCGGTGCTGTCAAAACCAGGCCTTTTGAAACACTTTTTATAACGAATACCATCAAGCCCATGAGTTCATCCTTATTGAATTCGTGGGCTTTTTAATCAGGTGTGTACAAAAAATCTGCGGCTTTAAACTATTTCAAAAAATTCTTTACTAACATTTTGTTAGGTACTTGATTTAGTAAATACGGTGTGTTATATTCATATCGTGATATTAAGACACTTAAAAATAAGATTGTTCATTAGGGATTAAACGTTGTTGATCTGTGAAGAATAGGCAAGAATGCTTTTCACAGAAGCGGCTATAATTCCTGAAGCAAGTTATTATTTTCATCTATTTAATCTCAGAGGAGGATTTCTCAATGTCCAAGTTAAACATCGGTATTATCCTAGGAAGCACACGTGAAGGTCGCTTAAGCCCACAGGTTGGCGAATGGGTGAAGAAAATCGCTGACGAACGCGGAGACGCAAACTATGAAATCGTAGATATCGCTGACTTCAAGCTTCCATTGCTCGGTGAGGCTGACGCTACAGAACAAGCAACAGCTTGGAATAATAAGCTGAACAGCTTGGACGGATTCGTCTTCATCGTTCAAGAATATAATCACAGCATCTCGGCATCTCTGAAGAACGCACTCGACTATGCCCGTGAAGCATGGAACGACAAAGCCGCTGGTATCGTGAGCTACGGCTCCGTTGGCGGCGCTCGTGCTGCTGAACATCTGCGCGGCATCCTGGGCGAATTGTCCGTTGCTGACGTACGTGTTCACCCCGCTTTGTCCCTGTTCACAGATTTCGAGAACTTCTCCGTATTCAAGCCGGCTGATCTTCACCTGACCAACCTTAACGGCATGCTTGATCAAGTTCTTGCATGGAGCGGCGCTTTGAAAACATTGCGTTAATCTTTCTCCCCTAAAGCCGAAATCCCCCATTCTCTTCATTTAGAGAGTGAGGGATTTTTTATTGAGCTGACCTAATGATGGATCGAGAATTTCTCCTTATACATTTGCGGCAAATGATTAATTTTGTATTCAATCGTCTCCAGACTGCGCTGAGTATCTCGGATCTGTTGCTCTACATTATGCTTATGCTGAATCAGAATCTCCAGGCCCTTATCCACGACAGCATCATTATCCATGCAATACTGGATGAAGGTACGAATATCCTTGATCGGCATACCCGTATGTTTCAAGCAGCAAATCAAGTCAATCCATTCAATATCCTGATCATGAAATACACGTATACCGTTCTCGCGATCCACAAAAGGGAGCAGTCCCTCTTTATCATAATATCTGATCGTGTACACGGACAGGTTCGTCTTCTCGGCAACCTGCGAAATGGTATAAGTCATTGAAAATCTCTCCTCCATTAAGGCTCCAGATTTGGATCAAATGCCATAACAATGAACATCCTATACTCAGATAAATTTTCGATCCCATTTGTTATTTGACATAGAGTGAACTCTAGCACTTATCCTATTATTGTAGAGAATATGAAGGGAGAATGTAAAGCATGAAGTATATTAACATCGCTGGAACAGATTTGAAAGCGTCAAATATAGTTATGGGCAATATGCGCCTGAAGCAGCTCTCTGTGACCGAGGCGGAGAAGCTGATTCGTACTGCACTGGATCATGAGATTAATTTCTTCGATCACGCCGATATTTACGGACCTTCCTATGGGGAATGCGAATCCCATTTCGCCGAAGCGATCCGGATGAACCCGGAAATTCGCGAGCAAATGATTCTGCAGAGCAAATGCGGCATTCGCCCAGGTTACTTCGATTTCTCCAAGGAACATATTATCGAAGCAACAGACGGTATTCTGAAACGTCTGAAGACAGACTATCTGGACGTTTTATTGCTCCATCGTCCTGATACATTAATGGAACCGGAGGAAGTTGCTGAGGCATTCGATCAGCTGCATAGCAGCGGCAAGGTTCGCTATTTCGGGGTATCCAATCAGACTCCGAACCAAATCGAGCTGCTGCAGAAGTACATCCCGCATAAAATCATCGCTAACCAATTGCAGCTTAGCATTACGCATACGCCAATGATTGATTCAGCCATCGCCTTCAATATGGATGTCGATCAATCCGTGAACCGCGACAGCGGTATTCTCGAATATTGCCGTTTGAAGGATATTACGATCCAGGCCTGGTCCCCATTCCAAAAAGGCTTCTTCAACGGACCTTTCCTTGGCGACCTGGAGAATTATCCGGAACTCAACAAGATTATCGACCAGCTTGCCGAGAAATACGGAGTAACCAATACAACGATCGCCGTAGCCTGGATTACTCGTCATCCGGCCAACATGCAGGTTGTACTTGGAACAACCAATGAGCAAAGACTTATCGATTCCTGCAAAGGCTCGGACATTCCACTTACCAGAGAAGAATGGTACAGCATTTACAAGGCAGGCGGCAAGATTATCCCTTAACGTACAGTTCCCCAATACGTATATAAAAGGCGTCCCTGATGTCATTACAGACATCATTGGGACGCCTTTCCTTTTATTATTAAGCTTTATAAAGGGGTTTAGCTGTTCTTCCAGCGGTCATAGGCAACTTGATAAATTTCCTGGAAGCGGTCGGATCCCATTTTCTTAAGGGTTTGGACATATTTATCCCAACCGTCGATAGCTTCTTGTCCGGTAATGAATTTCGCTTCCATCTGCGCCACATAAGTGCTCAGGTCGGAACGAAGCGCTGTAACTTCAGCAGACTCAGCTTCTGTCAGGAACAAGGCTGGGAATGGAACTCGAGCGCCACGGTTGAGCAGCTTCGTCTGGGACTCATTTTCAACCCATTTCGCAAACTCGTCCTTAACAGGCTCATCAGGCACGATCATCGGAGAAGCGATACCGAAGTTAGGCGTGATTTTCGAACGGAAATCCTCTCTGTCTTCTCCGTTAGGTACAGGCAAATACTCAATCGTTTGTTTGGAATCATCTGTATATTTCCACAAGATTCCCTCCGGTCCTTTGTTCCACATCATTTGTCCTTCCGAACTGTACATGTAGTCAACCCAACGAATAGATGCCTCTGGACTAGGATTCGTCCTAGAGATTGCAAAGGTTCCCGTGGAAAAGCCTTTGTTCCGAGCAATCACCGCTTGATCCACCATATCGCTCTTCACAGGACTAAACATTGGATCTTCCGTGCTTGGTTGGCCGCCAAGCGACATGTAGGCATGCCAGTCAGAGAACAACAAAACCTGATTGTTTTTGATCTTGGCTTTCTTTTGATCATCGGTTTGCGAGAAGGACTCATGATCCAGCAAATCCTCGTCCCACAGTTTATTCAGGTAAGTGACATATCCCTTATAGGAGTCCTCAGCAGGTGTGTAGTGGACTATATCATTATCATCCACATAGAGCTCTTCCTCATAGGCTCCAAAGGCACCCAAAATCCATGTTCTGATATCTCTTAATTTGATTCCTGAAGAAGAAGACAGAGGAATGTTCTTAGAATCCTTCTCTTTAAACAGCTTTAATAGATCATACAACTCATCGGTTGTTGCGGGCAGATCGGTAACATGAAGCTCCTTCAAAATTTCACCGTTATACCACATCGGGTTTCTATACCAGGGTTGGTAAGGCTCGATACGCGGCAAAGAATAGATATGTCCGTCAGGAGCAGTAATGGACTTGCGAATATCCGGATTGTCTTCAAGCGCCTGCTTAATGTTAGGTGCATACTTATCGATTAAGTCTTCCAATGGAAGCAAGATGCCTTGGCTGCCATAGGTCTGTTCTTCAGCTTGGGTCAACTTCGCGGCAAAGAAAATATCCGGATAGTCGCCACTGGCAAATACGAGATTCTTCTTGGTGTCGAAGCTGTCTCTCGGCGCATTGCGGTATTCGATTTTAATACCTGTAAGCTTCTCCATCTCTTGCATGACAGGCATGTCCTTCCAGTTCTGAATCCCCATATCAGGAGCCATAATAGACAAAGTCAAGGGCTCATTAACGATCGGATATCCTTCCTTATTAACCTTAGATTCCGCATTGCCGCTGTTGCCGCTTGCAGAGCTCCCCTCCCCTTTGCCCCCACAGCCGCTCAGCAAAGATAACGCCATAACCGCTGCAAGTATGGACATGAAGATTTTTTTCTTTTTAATCACATGCATTGCCTCCCCTTAGAGTAAATTAACCAAATTAATAAGTGCAGGAATCGCGCTTCACCTGGAGCCTCTTCCCCGGCATTATTATGTTTGGTTTGCGCTTTGCAAGGGCTTTCCCTAAACTGTCGTTTTGGATGATTATTTGCTAGCGCTTACAGTGTAATTCTAAGCAAGGTCGTTATTAAGCGTAAATATGTCGATTTTGTATTGTCATATTTCACGGATAAATGCTCTGAATCGCATAACATAGAAGCAACAGACCGCTTATCAAGATGCCATTATAGTCTAATATATGTCTTTTGTTAAATCCGTTGGGGATGCAAATTTTACATATCGAGTCCTCCTCGTAATCGTCCACCAGAGAACCTGAGACTAGCCTAGATCTTTCTTTGAGAACTAAGTCACCTACCTCTGTTGATCAGTATGTCGTTTTTTACTTTAGAGATTTACATGCTATATAAACCGCTAATGAAATCGTTTCCTTTACAGCCGTCGCTTTTTCGTCCATAATAATGATCAGAACATTATAATGTTTAATATATGATGTTGATAACATTTAGGAGAGAGAACGCGACAATGGCCAAATTAGCACCGAAGATATCTATAGAATCCAAGTTTCTCAGATCCTGGAACGGCTTTAAGTCCAAGCTGCTGCTCAAGTATACGCTATCTTACATCCTGATTTTCCTGATACCTTTAACCCTCGTTACCCTATTAATTTATGAGAACGCAGTCAACGCCCTTCGCAAGGAGATTGAACAGACTAATTTTAATCAGCTGAATCAGGCCAAAATTACAATCGATGAACGAATGAGCGAACTTCAGCATATCGCGAGCAGAATCGCCTATGACCAGAAGCTTAGCTCCTACATGGTTCACGATCCGTATTACAGCATGGAAGCCATTGAGACACTGGGGAATTACAAGGCGAACAGCGGGATATTAGAGGATCTGTTTCTTTATTTTCATAACGATAACCAAATATATTCCTACCGCGGACTAACCGACATCGATATCGTCTTTGGCGACCTGTATCATTACGATAATTGGGACAGCAAGCAAATTTACCATGATCTGAACGAAATCAATCAGCCCACCGTACGCCCGGCGGAATATGTTACGGTGAATTTACGTAAGGATTCAACTCTGACGATGCTTTTTCCGATCAAGCCAACGGACCTGTATCCCAACGCAACCGTCGTATATATGGTTAACGAGGCCATGTTTACAGGTGTAATGGATACGATTCTGAACAGCTTTTCGGGCAATGGGTATATCTTCACTCAGGATGGTCAGCTGCTGACATCCGTCAACAAGGAAACCGAAATCTCCCCGGATACGGTTCAAATGCTGTCCACCCTGGAGCCTGGGATACACAATATGAAGCTAAATGGAATACAGCACTCTGTTGTATCCACCAAATCCAAAGAGAACAACTGGACCTATGTTACCACCATACCTAGCTATCAGTTTTTTAGTAAAGTGGTGCATATCCAGACATTAATACTTATCGTATTTCTAGTTACAGTAATATCAGGCGTTGCTGCTGCAGTATTTCTGGCTAAGCGGCAGTATCATCCGATCAAAGATATCATCGAGTTTACCAAACAGAAGTACCATTCAAATCATTCCACCCGTACTCGCAACGAATGGGAATGGATCAAGCAGACCATTCATGAATACAGCGCAAGAATTGATACCCAGGTTCCTTTTGTGAGAAATCAGTGTCTCCTGTTGCTGTTCAAGCATGGTAAGCCGAATGATCCAGATATCGAGAGCATGATCATCCGCTCGGGTCTGGAATACCCTGGGGAGCAAGGAATCTATTTATCTATGATATTGGCCTGGGATGACTGTACAGTAGCCGATGAAGCTTTATCGATTCAGCACTACATGCAGGAAACGCTTAGCGAACTGGAACTTCCGAACCTTCAGGCTCGTATTTTCGGTATCGAGTTTAATACCAAAGATCAGTTTGCCTTGCTGGTCTCAATGCCGGCTGATCACAGTGAATCGGTGCAGAAAAGAATCGAGGCGGTCATTGAAGCGATTAAGATCCTCGTTACCGAGAAAGCCCAGGTCATGCCCTATTTCGGCGTGGGTCTGCCGTATCCCGATCTCGCTAGTATGAATCAATCCTTTATCGAAGCCGCTACTGCAATAGATAACCGTATCATAGGAGAAAACGGACGCGTTACCTATTTCGAGCAGCTTCAGGATATTGTGGTTACCGAAGCAGAGGCATTCTGGATTCCCAAGAAATCATTCCTCAAGCTTGAACAGAGCTTGAAGCAGGGGAATGAGTCCGTCGCCAATCAGGTGATCGGCGATATCCTTCGACAGATCAAAGAGGAAGCCTTGTCTCCCGTCCTGCTGCGCTGTATCTGCTCTGATCTCTTGAACTCCCTGCTGCGGACATCCCATGAGCTCGGTGTTACCGAAGTGTTCAAGAATCTCAACCATTATACCGTCTATGACACGCTGGAAGAACTTGAAGCCGGATTAACCGATTTAACCAGACGTATATGTGACCAGGTTGAACGAAATACGGAGATGGATCAGCCATCGCTGATCGAGGATATTGTCTCTTATGTGGACCAGAGGTACGCTGACTATACGCTCAGTCTGGAGCATGTCGCACTGAAATACTCGGTATCCATCTCTTATTTAAGCCGTACGTTTAAAGACAAAACCGGGATTAATTTCACGCAATATATTTGGCAAAGAAGAATGGAAGAAGTGAAACGACTGCTTATAACTACGAATGCACCCTTAAAAGAGATTATCGAGCAGGTTGGGTATCTGGACGCCGCAAACTTTATTCGAAAGTTCAAAAAAGAAACCGGAGTCACGCCGGGACAATTCCGCAAGCAACACGAAGATCAAGGAAAAACGAGCAGGAGCCTGCCCATTAGCTGAGCAGCCGACCTCTCCTACCTCCGTACATACCGTTCGGTATACGGCGGTTCAATCGATTAGGTACAAATTTGTATAAACAATAAGCCTTCCCGGTTCGGGAAGGCTTATTCGTTAACATGAACTGGACTCGTTCAGAATGTGATCGACCAATTCAGCCAATGGAACGGTGGCTAAGGCTATTGCCGTATCCGTAACGCCATAATAAATATATAGCAGATCATCTTTGACCACATTTCCTGTAGGGAATATTACATTCGGGATCTGGTAGCCGAATTTTTCATAGTAAGTCTCAGGCTCCATAATGAAGTTTCTCGTTCTGGCAATAACCTTTTCCGGATTCTCTAAATCGAGCAGCATCGCTCCAACCCGATACACTATTTCATCATCTACCCCATGGTACAGCACCAGCCAACCTTTATCTGTCTTTATTGGCGGAGTAGAACCCCCAATCTTTCTGGATTCCCATGCCGGATTTTCTGCCTTGGCAAGAAGCCTGGGCTCCTCCCAATGGATCAAATCCTCGGAATAAGTAATCCATATTGCAGCTTTGTCCGTACCGTATTCCTCGCCGATGTATTCCTCCGGTCGACGAAGCAATACATACTTGCCATTGATCTTCTCCGGGAACAGAATATTGTCACGGTCATTGATCTCAAGCGGAGTGGTGTTCGCTACAAATTCCCAATCGATCAGATTCCTGGACTTCACAATAGAAGAACGGGTTAGCCAGTGGCCCTCCTTCTCGCCCCAGCCGTCCGGATACTCAGGAATCGATCTCTCCGGAACACCACGGTTTGTTGGGTAATAGTTCATGGCGCAAGGACGCAAAGCGTAATTCATGTAGAATGTATCCTCCATTTTGACAATGCGTGGGTCCTGTACGCTTCCATAAGGGAAACCAAGCTCATCCGGTGTCAGGATGGGCTCGTCCTTGACATGGGTGAAGTTTACGCCATCCTCACTCTCCAGTAAGCCAAGGTAGTTTTTACAAGGAGTCAATGAACCTGCTGTTCGCTCTATCATATAAAACTTGCCATTATCGATAATTACGGCAGGATTGAATACCGTAACTTTCCGCCATTCATCCCCCCCCGGAACAACGATCGGGTTGTTAGGGTGCCTCGTAATTTTCATTGAAGTATTTTCCCTCCTAATTCTGAAATTCACTATTATGGGTTAAGTTGAAAGCATCTGAAAAACACGGGGTATAAGCTGAAAATATCTTTTATCCTTTTACTGAACCGATCATAACACCTTGTACGAAATAACGCTGCAAGAACGGATATACAACAATGATAGGAAGCGTAGATACAATAATAACCGCATATTTAACCATCGCTGCGATCTCCGCTTTGTTATTCATCGCTATAGCAGCGTCACCGCTGGCTGCACCTGTCGCATCCGCTGACATTTCCTGCAGAACGAGAATTTGCCGTAATATCATCTGCAGCGGATACTTTGCTTCATCGTTCAGATAGATCAGGGCCGGAAAATAACTGTTCCAATGCCCTACTCCATAAAATAAAGCCATAACAGCGATTATCGGTGCCGACAAAGGAATTATAATCCGGATAAACAGCTTGAAGTTTGTACAACCATCAATATAAGCAGTTTCATTTAATTCCTTCGGAATGCTGGATTCAAAGAACGTACGGGCAACAATCAAGTTGTAGACGGATACAGTCGTTGGCAGAATGAGCGCCCCTATCGAGTTGATCAACCCCAGGCCTTTTACAAGCAAGTAAGTTGGGATGAGTCCCCCGTTAAAGAACATCGTGACCAGAAACATGCCCATAAAAAATTTACGCCCGACAAAATCAGGTCTGCTTAGCGAGTAAGCGGCCGGCAAAGTAACAACCAGATTCACCATCGTTCCCAACACTGTGTACATTATCGTATTGCCATAACCAGACCAAATCTTTGGATTGTCAAATACAAGCTTGTACCCCTTTAAATTTAATCCTTTAGGGAACAACCACATCTCTCCTGAGCTTACATATTTCGGATCACTGATTGATGCGCTGATAATATACAACAGAGGATACAATACAACGATCAGAGCAATAACAAGAAACAAATAGTTAATGACCAGATATATTTTGTCTGTCTTCGATTCCTTAATTGCAACAGTAGCCATCAATAAGCCCTCCTCTCTTCCTGTTTACCATAAGCTTGTCTCGCTTGTCCGCTTGGCGATTTTATTAACTGTAATTAACAACAGAGCGTTCACTACGGAGTTAAACAAGCCCACGGCCGTCGAAAAGCTGTATTGCGCGCTAACGAGACCAGATCGGTATACAAACGTCGAAATTACATCCGAGGAGTCCATATTTAACGGATTTTGAAGCAGCAATACTTTCTCATACCCGATACCAAGAATGTTGCCAACGTTCAAAATGAGCAAAATCATAATCGTCGGAACAATCGTAGGCAAATTAATGTGCAGAACCCGCTTGAATCGGCTGGCGCCATCGACGATCGCTGCTTCATGCAGCTGCGGATCTACTCCAGATAGCGCCGCCAGATAAATGATCGTTCCCCAACCTGTGCTCTGCCATACACCTGATAACACATATACCGTCTTAAACCAACGCGGGTCCGTCAGAAATGCCGGAGCATCGATTCCGAAGAGCTCGATCAACTTGACAATCACTCCTGTGGAGGGCGTCAAGAAGGTAATGACCATCCCCGCCATAACGACGACGGAAATAAAATGCGGGGCATAAGTGATCGTTTGTACGCTTTTCTTAAAAAATCCGTTGCGCACCTCATTAAAGGCCAGCGCCATAATGATCGGAAGCGGGAAGCCGATTGCAAGCTCATAAAAACTCAAGCTAAACGTATTCCACAATAAATCCTTGAAGTAATAGGAATGGAAAAAACGATTAAAATGTTCAAAGCCGACCCACTCGCTCCCCGTAATTCCTTGGGACGGAACAAAATTTTTGAAGGCAATCTGAATTCCATACATCGGTCCATATTGGAAGATCACGAAGTATAAAAACGCTGGGGCGATAAATATATATAACTCCCAGTTCTTCAGAATTCTCGTGAGCAGTGAACTTTCACCTGCAGTTTTTATTTGTAGTGCAGCAGCCTTACGCGGTACTCTCATGTCCTAAGTCCTCTCCTTTCCTTACTTGTTCTAATTCTTGCTGTCATCAGCCCGGAAAACATCTGGCGCAAGCACTCTTCAATTCGGCTCATACCGGAAATTGATGAGTATAACTGCTAGCGCTTACAAGCAAAATTGTAGTGAAAACAGCTTCCCATCGTAAATATGTGGAATCTGCATTGTCATTTCCTGAGCGTGAGATCCCTTGCTGGATAAGGATTTATGAGTTTTTTACATCCTGAGGTTGGCAGTGGTAAGCTGTCGCTGGAATTCATCACTATGTATTTTTTTCAGGTGGAGCTATGTCGTTTTTTCAGAGGCTGGCACTTGCAAATCACACATATTGTGAATTCTATGAAGTTATGTGAATCTGTCTAAAGAAGTCGCAATGTCGGTTAGCTTGCCTCAACCAGATAATATTTTGTACGCGCATACATTTATTGCATCAAT
This sequence comes from Paenibacillus sp. 79R4, assembly GCF_013393165.1. Taxonomy (NCBI): domain Bacteria; kingdom Bacillati; phylum Bacillota; class Bacilli; order Caryophanales; family Paenibacillaceae; genus Paenibacillus; species Paenibacillus sp. 79R4. The sequence goes on from NZ_QJOT01000003.1 coordinate 345,554, forward strand.
TAAGAAGAATGCACTGACATTGCCCAGCTGTTGATATAGGAGGCTATGATTATGATCCAAAAAACTGCTCATTGATCTCGTATTGTCACCAGGATCGTGAGTGGTATATGCCCTAAGGACAATTTGCTGGATACCCTGGGACGAATAATCCCACGCAAAATTACTTCCATTGGAGGGTCAGATGCTGAATCGGTGGATAGTCAAATGCTGGACCGGGGCAGAAAACCCCAACAATTATAAAATTCAGGAGGAGTCCGACTTATGAAATTACCCGCTTCGATATCGCAATTTCTGGATGAAGCCGAGAAGAAACTGGCGTATAATCCTAAACTGCAGCAACTGTTCAGAAACACCTTCCCGAATACGCTGGAAACGACGACAAAACTGCTTGATGACGGCACGACATTCGTGTTTACTGGAGATATTCCAGCTATGTGGCTGCGAGATTCTACAGAGCAGGTGCGTCACTACATTCCTTTTGCCAAACATGACAAAGAACTACAGCGCATCATCGGCGGACTCATCTCCCGCCAAATGTTCTATATCAATATAGATCCGTATACGAATGCGTTTAATGAGACAGCTAATGATAGGCACTACAGAGATTCAGACGACTGCGATTTAAATCCGTGGATGTGGGAGCGCAAATATGAGCTCGACTCCCTCTGTTTCCCGGTGCAGCTTCTCTACTCTTATTGGAAAGAAACCGGGATGACAGATGTGTTCACAAATGAGGTGTATCAGGCACTCACTTCTATTGTAAATGTGATGATTACGGAACAGCATCATGACCAAAGATCGCTGTATCACTTCACCCGGCAAACGAAGCAGCATACAGAAACACTTCAGAACAATGGCCGTGGACTTCCGTCCAACTATACCGGGATGACCTGGTCCGGTTTCCGGCCAAGCGATGATGCCAATTTGTACGGATATAACATTCCCGGGAATATGTTCGCAGTAGTGATCCTCGGTCATATCATGGAGATCGCAACCGAAATTTATAGCGATGTCCGTCTTGCCGCTCGCGCCGAGAAGCTGCGCAATGAAATTGGCTTCGGCATTCAAACCTACGGGATCGTGGATCATCCCAAATATGGAAGGATCTATGCATACGAGACCGATGGCTATGGCAACTACTGCCTGATGGACGATGCTGGCACACCCGGATTAATGACGATTCCTTATATCGGTTACACCGATATCAGCAACCCGATTTATCAAAATACCCGTCGATTTGCGCTTAGCTTCGATAATCCGTATTACTTTGAAGGCAAATATGCCAAAGGAATCGGCAGCCCGCATACGCCGGGTGGCTATGTATGGCATATGGCATTATCCGTACAAGCATTGACTTCCAACAATCCTGAGGAGATCAAAGAGCTCATCCAGACCTTGATTGATACCGATGCCGATACAGGTTATATGCACGAAGGCTTCCATCCGGATGATCCAAGCGATTTCAGCCGCCCTTGGTTCGCGTGGTCCAATAGCCTGTTCGCAACCTTGATTTGTAAAGCTATGGACGAAGGCCTTATCTAATTGCATCTTGAATCAGCCTCATTCCTTAAAATAAACAATTATAACTACGCTTCTCCAAACGAGTTTACACCGGCCGTTTGTGAGGGGCGTTTTCTTTATTGCATAGCTGACCTCGATGAATAATACTATTATCCAAGCTCTAACTCATAGACATATTTTGAATGGGCGTAGATGATGCCCGAGTTCAAGGAGGGATATCATTGAATGGCAAATTCAGAACAAAGCAACTGTGAACCTCCGCACATCCCCCAACCGATACGCAGCGATGGGGCGGGCGGGCCCGATTATGGACCGCGGGATGTGATGAGAGACCGGGAGAACCCTGATATGCTGGTGCCTCCGGTCACCGATTCCGGGCTAATGCCAAATCTGGTTATGTCCTACTCGGACACCCATATGCAGCTTAATGAGGGCGGATGGTCAAGAGAAATTACCGTACGGGATCTGCCGATCGCAAAAACTCTGGCAGGCGTTAACATGAGTCTGGTGCCGGGCGGGGTACGCGAGTTACATTGGCATCAGCAGGCGGAATGGGCTTATATGCTGCTTGGCAGTGCCAGAATCACCGCGGTAGATCAGAATGGGCGCAATTTTATCGCAGATATTGAGGCGGGAGATCTATGGTATTTTCCAGCAGGTATCCCTCACTCTATTCAAGCGCTTGAGAACGGATGTGAGTTTCTGCTCGTCTTTGATGACGGCAATTTCTCAGATTTGAATACACTCTCCATCTCGGACTGGTTCGCCCATACGCCCAAAGAGGTGCTAGCCGCCAACTTCGGAGTAGATGAAGCGGCTTTCGAGGGTATCCCCGATAAGCAGCTATATATTTTTCCAGACAAGGTCCCAGGATCATTAGCTAGTCAGGAGGTTCCATCTCCCTACGGTGCCGTTCCCGTTAGCTTCAAGCATAAGCTGCTGGCGCAGACCCCTCTGAAGACACCGGGCGGGAGCGTCCGCATCGCTGATTCCAGCAACTTCCCCATCTCCAAGACGGTTGCGGCTGCACTGGTCGAGATTAAACCGGGCGCAATGCGCGAGCTGCACTGGCATCCCAACAATGATGAGTGGCAATATTACTTGACGGGTCAAGGTCGAATGACTGTATTCGGCGGCAACGGAGTCGCACGCACCTTTAATGTCCGAGCGGGAGATGTCGGTTACGTCCCCTTCGCCTTCGGGCACTATATTCAGAACACCGGGGATGACACCCTCTGGTTCCTGGAAATGTTCAAGAGCGACCGCTTTGCAGACGTCTCCTTAAATCAATGGATGGCCCTTACGCCGCGTGAGCTGGTGCAAGCTAACCTCAATGCGACCCCTGAATTGCTGGACGCTCTGCGTAAAGAGAAATGGCCCGTTGTCAAATACGACCATCTCAAATAACCCCTTCCCCATCATTTCGTTATCTTGCTATTACAGCTTAAAAAGCGTACGATAATCCCAATTTAGGAGTATATTAATATACGAAGCCGATACGAAACCAGGGGGATTACACTTGATGAAGCCAGCTAAGTCTGAAACTGCAGCAATTAACGAGCCATTCCATCACGAGCAGATGCCTAAGAATCTTCATCCAACCGAACTGACCCAGGAGCGGTGGAACGCTATCGTTAACAATGACCCCGCCTATGATGGTAAGTTCTTCTATGCCGTCAAGACCACGGGCATCTTCTGCCGACCATCTTGCAAATCCAGGCCGCCGAAAATGGAGAATATTCGCCTGTTCGAAAACGCCGAGCAGGCCTTATCCGAGCATTTCCGCCCCTGCAAGCGCTGCAGGCCAACCGGTCAGCGCTTGCCTGATGATGAATGGATTGATCTTGTCACAGACTACATTGACAATAATTACTCTGCTTCACTTACCCTCCAGGCCCTAGCTGAGGTCAGTCACGGGAGCCCCTACCACCTTCATCGGACTTTTAAAAAAATCAAAGGTGTAACGCCGGTCGAGTACATCCAGCATATACGGATTGCTAAAGCCAAACAGCGGCTGCTCCATTCCGGGCTTGGGGTCGCCAAAGTAGGAGCCTGCGTTGGAATAGCGAATACGGCTTATTTTATCACCCTATTCAAGAAACGGACCGGATTCACGCCGGCACAATATCGCAAAGAACACGCAAGCATTCCGTATGAAGGAGACGATTCACTATGAAGCAAAATTCGCACAGAACGGTGTACTGGTCTAAAATGTCCCAGGAAGACTGGAGTATTTACTTGGCTGCTACCGAGCAAGGACTCTGCTACGTTGGATCTCAGAATAGGGATTTTGAAGAGCTAAGCAAATGGGTGGCGAAGCACTATAAAGCGTACGAGCTGATGGAAAACGATGAGATCCTCCGCCCCTATATCGTTGAACTGAGTGAATATCTGCATGGACAACGACAGCAGTTCTCGCTTCCAACCGCGCTGGAGGGAACTTCATTTCAAAAGGAAGTATGGGACGCTCTTTGTGCGATCCCTTATGGGCAAACATGCTCTTATTCGGATATTGCCATTCATATCAAGAGACCAGCGGCGGTTCGTGCGGTAGGTACTGCAATCGGAGCGAACCCCCTTCTGATTACCGTTCCCTGTCATCGGGTGATCGGCAAGAACGGAACATTAACCGGCTATCGCGGTGGACTTGAGATGAAGACAAAATTGCTGGAGCTGGAGCGAAGCAGATCAAACCTGCTATGGACCGGATTTAATTATTAAAGGCATGGTCCCCCAGAGTTAACCTTGGGGGCCATGCCTTTTTGCTGGATCGTGCCATTATATTATTGTTGGTTGTACGCTTTGTTCAATAGCAGCATATACCAGATCAAAGCGATGCCGATGATCGAATGAGATAGCCCTGCCATATGACTCAGGCCTGCCATATCGTTGCCATTCACCTGCAATACGCCGCGCACCGTCATGGAACCGATCGTCAGAACCAGACCGATATTATAGACGATAAACCAGGCATTAAAAGATTGGGTCTGATGAACGGAAAACAGCTTCGATAGAATCAGACTGATCAGGAAGAACAGGAAACCGAGAATAAGAACGTGGGTATGCAGAACATTTAATACCGTATCCCCGTCAAAGCCTTGTACTTTCGTAAATTCCCTCGCAAATACACCGAATCCCAACCCGATTAATAGATAGATAAATGCGGCTATATATGATTTTCTCATCAATAACCCTCCATTATTTACGTTTCAGCCCTTATTGTAAATAACTTAAGCCGGGATTGTAATCCATATCATCGCTTGTTAAAAGATTGTTCACAATTTATAATCTTGAGAGACCGGGTTCTATGTTAAAGTGTCCTAGAGATAAATGTCACACAGAAAGGAATGAGTTTATGAATAGGAAAACTACAAAAATCGTTGCCCGCAGTGCGATTGTCGCTATTGTGGGAGCCCTGATTCTGATTCCTAGTCTGAAATCCAATCCGTTGGAATCGGTAAAAGCCTCCGCCCCTTCCGAGACAGATTCGATTGCGACAGGGAACACCCATGAAAAAGATGCAGTCAAGCCTTCTGCTTCGAAGGATAATGCTACCGATACCGATACCACAATGACCACCATATACAAAGACAATTACAAGACGGTTGTCCTATTCAATCAGGCTCAGATTGAAGCATTAACCGGACAATCGCTTGATTCTGCTCAGATCAAAGATGTACTGGCCGAGCTCCAGAAGGAAGCCACCTGGACCGCCCAGAATTTCTCGGCCTCTGAAGCCAAACTGATCGCCGATGCCGCTAAAGAGAAGTCGGAAAAGCTGCCCTCGATTCTCACCAAAGTCGCACAAAATAAAGTGTCCGATCTGAAGCTAATCATCGTGCACAACAAGCATCATAGCGATGCTAATTTTGGCGCTAGTCATCGGGAGCAGACGAACCAGAATGGCAGCAAGGATAATGTAAATAAAGAGACAACTGTTGAGAAGCAAACTACCAGTATTGACAATTTCCTCGAATTCGAACTGGAAGTGGAATATGCCAAAGGTCAATATGAGGTGGACTTCAATTCCAATTACGGCAAGATAAAGGCTGAGATTGAAGATGAACGAAGCAACACGAGTAAGAAGATGCAAGGAGCTGCTGCATTGGAGCAGCTTGAGAAGATTTTGCCTAAGCTTGACATAACCAATGATACGTCGAAGAAGGAAGCGATCTCCCGTACTTTGGAGGCCTTTCAATTGGCTGACAACTATAAGGAGTTTGAGCTGGAAATCCGTCTGCCTGACGGGGGGCAGCTCACGTTCAAATCTATGAAATAATTGAAATGAAGCAAAACCCACCGTTAGGCTCTTAGCCTTTAGCGGTGGGTTTTTGAGATTAGGCTTTGCGTTTCATACTGCGAATCATCTGCTTGGTCGCTTGATCTACACGGTAGGATTCCGTAATTTTCTGCAAGGCCTTATTGTAAGTAAACAGATCGAGCGTACTATGCTGTAAATAGGCCAATGTTGGCTCAGGCAGCTTAATATAGCAAATCGAGACCGCCCAGGCGACGGCCATTTTGACATAATAGCCCTCATGTCTGATCCCGTCCAAAATTTGCAGCACCCGATCGATATAATCCTCCAGCACATAATATTCCAATAGCATGACAGCCCCGAAGCGAAGATCGTACTCCTGATCGGATTGCAGATAAGGCTGCAGAAAATCCCATACCTTGTCCAGATGCGATCTGGTAAGCTTTAATCCGCCGCAGAAGCTGTCGCATACCGACCAATTATTTATTTTGGGAACAAACCGCGCTATATATTCCAGCATCTCATCGATATCCTTCACCGCATACCCGATAACCATGCCCTGCAGCATCGTCTCCTCGAAATAATCGTCCTCGGCTTCAGCCAAATAGGAACGCCAATCGGAACGGGCGATTCTCTGTGCAATCTTCCGTAGAGCAGGCAAGCGTACGCCGGTGATATTATCGATATTTGGAATCAGCTTCGAGCTAAACAAACGATATTCCTCTTCAGCCAATTCCATGATCTGTTCCTTGATCGTCTTCTCCACCGCTCAACCTCCAATCAAATTCAGGTGACATCGGACAGAAAAAGCCTAACGGGTTCAGTCCTGTCACCTCCCGTCAGGCTTCATTCCTTATTTATAGATTTATTAAGAAAGTTCAAAAGTCCGCTTTTGATAAAAAACGATCGATGTAATCCAAAGATAAGCGACCGAGGATTCCAAGATTGGTTTTCTATCGATATAGAATTTTATCAGCATAGCAAGATAGCGAATTTAATTCTATATCTTACACGAAGTCCATCAGAAGTACCTCCACATCGAACCTTGAATACACCCGGGTCTAAGCAGATGCCTACCTAGCTTTGTTTTCTAAGGAAATATCTTAGAGGCTCATAGGCTCATGTACGCTAAGCAAATGCTTCCGGGGACCGTTTTCTGCGAAAACTGTAGCTTCGCTTCTCAGACCAAAGCTTTATCCAACTGCAGCGTTTTGAAAAAACGTACATCGGGGCATAGGCTTCGGTACGGAAAACCGACCTTTTGAACACATATATTACTTGCTCGCAGGCTCGTAAGTATCAAAATCCTTCACGACTTCATTGGTCTCTCCAGCCTTGAATATCGCTTCAATCAGATTTAATACACGCAATACTTCGGCATTTTTCACAATCGGGTCAGCTTTACCCTCAAGCACATCTGCGAAATTATCGTAGAAGCTGCTCGAACGCTGGAAAGGTTCCGGAAGAACCCCGGTAATCGTTGCTTCTTCAGATGGCGGGGCCATCGTCTTCGTTAATCCAACGCCAGCCCGGATCGGCTTAGGCTCAATTTTGCCCACTTCATTATTCCGCGTTACGGTTCTTCCGGTCAAGGACCAGTCTTCAATCACCGCAGCACCTTCGGTACCTTTTACATACCATCTTGGCAACGTAATATAGTTGGTTGTTCCTACCTCTACCAGAGCGGTAACCCCATTCTCGAATTGCAAAACCGCCTCGAATCCATCGTCAACCTCATCGCCAAGAATGAAGCTAAGCCGGCTTCTAACGCTAGTCATTTTGCTGTCAATCATTTCAACCATCTGATCCAGCAAATGAACGCCCCAATCCAGCAGCATACCGCCGCCATATTGCTTGATATGACGCCAGTCGCCTGGAATTCCGTTTGCCCCATGTACTCTGGACTCGATTTGGAATAAGTCGCCAATTGTTCTCTCGTTATACATTTGCTTAACAATCAAGAAATCCTCATCCCAACGGCGATTCTGGTGGACCATCAGGACCTTGCCAGCCTGATCAGCTACCGCGACCATATCTTTGAAATCGCTCACCGACATCGTAACCGGCTTCTCGCAAATGACATGCTTGCCAGCCTGCAAAGCTTGAATAGCCAGATCCTTATGCACATCATTTGGCGTTGCAATTAATACAACCTCAACTGAAGAATCGTTCAACACCGCTTCAAAGCTGTCGTAAGCAGGATAGCCCGCTTGCTTCGAAGCTTCCCGACGCTCCTCAAGCACATCATAAGTACCTTTGACCTCTACTCTTCCATTTTCTGTAATCAAGTGACCGTGATAGCTTCCCATTCCACCGTAGCCAACGATAACTACGGAATGCTTAGTATTGCTCATGAATGTTGTCTCCCTTCCCTTATGCAACACAGTATGGTTTATTTCATCCCTCAAGCAGAGCCATAGCAACTGAGTTAAGAACCCACCATTATGAACTTCTGTTATGAGGAGGATTGACTCACTTTTCTAGTTTATTCTCTAACAATCAAGATGTAAATGCAAGCGGATTCAGAGATTTCGACATAATTCTTACTTTTCCCAGCCTGCCTTCTATTTCTATAATTCTAACATGCTTCATTCTATCAGCAATTGAACAATCCAGCTATCGTCACTTCTCGGGAAATTACCGTGATCTCGGAAAATCTTCCACGATATAGGCATCTCCCTACGCCGCCCCTAATATATTGTAGGAGAAAGGCGGAGATACTTGTGAGGACAATCGATGAACAAGCGCAGCGGGCCATCTTTTTGGCCGCCATCTGTGGACAGACTTATGAGCAATTCTCAAATAAGGACGGCTCATTTATCGTCCCCTTAACTTATTCGGTCAAGGATACGATCGAAGCGAAATCGATTATCAATGTATGGGAAACTTTTGGGTTTATTCTCGAGTCCCCCCAGGAAATTATTGTGGCCTTTCGCGGGACCAGCTCCACGACTAATTGGATATCCGACATCATCGCTTCCCAGAAAAAATTCAAATATGTAAAAGAGGACTGCCTCACGCATCGCGGCTTCACAGATATCTATTCTTCTGCTCGCAATCGAATTATGTCCGCACTGTCCAATCTGCCCTCTGACAAGCCCTTGTTTGTTACCGGGCACAGCCTTGGCGCCGCACTGGCGACACTGTGTGCGATTGATATTGCCGCCAATACCGAATTCAACTCACCGTACCTGTTCACATATGGCGGGCCTCGCGTGGGCGACCCGGCCTTTTCAAAAGCTTTTACAAAATATGTACGAGGAAGCTATCGTATCGCTAATGAATTTGACGTTGTTACCCATGCTCCCCCATCGATCTACAAGCTGCCTAAGCGTGAAAAGAAATACTATTATAGCCATGTCCCAACCTTCTCTTCCCTGAACTTCCAAAATGGCTCATTCGGCGGCAATCACATCATAAGCAGCTATTTTACCGAACTCTCCAAGCTCCAGCCACAATACGCCCAACTGCTCTGCTCAGCGAACCCGGGATTCTGTCCAAATCCAACCGCCGAATCGAAAGAAGAAGCATAGGTGGCGTAAGCGGCAGGTGCTGGTGTGGTTACTGGTGTGGTTACTGGTGTGGTTACTGCTGTGGTGAAAATGCGGTGCAAGTGCGGTTGCAGGTTTGGTTGCAGGTTTGGTGCAAATGCGGTTTCCACCTGAGGTTCGTGCGGTTTGTTTTATGTGTGGTTGCAGGTTGGGTGCAAGTGCGTCAGAATAAAGTGGAATATACTTTCGGCGTCCCTCGAAGAGGGACTTAATGCGGTAGGATTGGGCCAAATCCTTTCTAACGAAACTAGGTATCACTATTTGAGCCAAAAGTGACTTTTGAAAAATCTAACGAAACTGGATATCGCTATTGAGGTCAAATTAGGGGTTAAGGGCCCTTTTCCTCCCTAATAACGATATGGAGTTTCGTTAAAATTAATTGCCCGCTATTTTTTAGAGAATAGCGTTCTGTAGTTTCGTTAGAACTAAGAATTTGATAATGAGAACCCTACAATTGTTCTGATAATCTTCATACAACAAAGAAAGCAGGCGTCCATCATCCGGACGCCTGCTTTCTTTGTTGCTCATCGTTTCGATTTGTAAAACTCATGATATAGCTTCATCAGAGCCCGCTTCTCGATTCGGGACACATAGCTGCGGCTGATCCCCAGCTCTCTGGCGATTTCACGCTGCGTTCGCTCCTCGCCTCCATGCTCGAGTCCAAACCTTCCTTTGATGACTTCCTGTTCCCTGGAATCCAGAATATCCAGGTTCTGATATATTTTACTCTTCTCCATCTTAAGCTGAACCCGATCAACAACATCATCCTCTTCTGTTCCAAGAATGTCAATTAATGTAATTTCATTCCCCTCTTTGTCAGTTCCTATGGGATCATGCAGGGAGACGTCCTTACGGGTTTTCTTCAGCGACCGGAGATGCATCAGTATCTCATTTTCTATACATCTTGCCGCAAAGGTTGCCAGCTTCGTGCCTTTGTTCGGGCGGAAACTTTCGATTGCCTTGATCAGGCCAATGGTACCAATTGAGATCAGATCCTCCAGATCTTCACCCGTGTTATCGAATTTCTTCACGATATGCGCCACAAGCCGCAGATTATGCTCAATCAGCAAATTGCGGGATATCGCGTCGCCTTCAGCCATTCGCTGAAGGTGCTTCGTTTCCTCTTCTTCCGTCAGCGGCTGGGGAAAGGCATTATTCTTTACATATGAGACTAACAAGGTCAACTGCTTAATAAACAGCGCAATCGCGGACACCAACTCCATGAACAGCACCTCCACGTCGATTAGCTGAAGAGGCAAGCACATCCTAGTACACCACTTCAGCACACAATGAAGTTCAGTTGTACATTGTATGTGGGCTGCGGCCCAGATGTGCCTGTTCGAAGGGAAATGATTCCGGAGGATAAGTGATTTTACCTATTCCGCCACTTTCCAATTAAAAGCGTATATATGGACGGGATTTGCGCTTACGATAATGAATGAAACCTCCCGCTATTGCATAGCAAAGCACGACTATGGCAATCCCGACGCTATCGATCCCGACATCGATGGCCTGACCTGTGCGATTCACGACGAAGGTCTGATGCCACTCATCGGATATCGCATACAGCAGCGCAACGATAGCTCCCCCTGTCATGGCTGACGCACGCTTCCACTTTAAGGCAAGCAGGGTTTGAATGGACAGGAATGTCAGCACAGCGAAGATACTGACGTGCGCTCCTTTGCGAATAAAAAATTCGATAAAGTCATAAGGCATCGCCGAAGTCACTAACTGACCGTTATAATAAAACTCGATATCAGGCAGACTATGCACCAGTTTATGGGGAATATGTTCGGACAACGAGGGCCTGAGATCCTGCTCATAGTAAGGCTGGGAGGATTTATAGAAAATAAACGCCATACAGATGATCACTAGTAGAAGCCAAACCAGAAATTTTTTGCGCTGATAGGTCATATTCGCGAGCTCCTCCTTCTTGATATTTTCTTATTTTATCTATTGTTGATCCAAAAAGAAAGAGACCGAAGCCTTGTGGCCCGGTCTATAGACGCTGCTCAGAACATACCCGCCTGGAGCATTTAGCATCTGGCAAATCCATATTGCATTTAAGTCCTGCGATTTCTTCTGGCGAGCAAAGGCAGGATCAAACCAAGTCCCAGCAAAATGAACGGAGTCGCGATGTTTAAGGTTAGCTGGAAGTACCATTCACCCGTGAGCGGTTCGATTTTGGGAAACATGCCCATCAAGCAAGCGAAGGCGGTAAACAAGAAGCACCATAAACCAATAACAAAGCCGAATTTATTGTTCTTCACAAACTGATAAGTCGTCTCAAATTTTTGCGACATAAGCATCAACGCCATAAAGGCAGCGAATACCCATAGGTATCGAAGCGGCATGACGATCGAGTTCAGATCGAGCAGCCAGTTGAATAAGGAGTTCATATTGCCAATCCCTAAGGCTGGGACGATGATCAAGATGCCCACCAGGATGGCGGTCATAATATAGCCATTGACCGGCGTACCGCGCTCATTAATCCTGAGCAGCGACTTAGGAACGTAGGTTTCATCGGAATCCGACAATAGCACGCGCAGCGGTGCATCGATGGAAAAAGCGAGAGCTGATATTTGTGCCAGTACGTTGGCGAGCGCATAGATAATCATAATCCAGTTGCCAAATCCGTAATACTCCCCTAGGATCTGAAAGGCATAATATTGTCCGTTCATCTTCAAGTCTGCGGGAATATTATTGGAATTGAACATGAGTCCCATAGCGTAAGATCCCAACAGCGCGCAGATTGCAACCATAATCGCTAACGTAAGCATTCCCCGTGGGAACTCCCTTGACGGATTATACGTGTTGTTTACGTATGGCGATATTTTCTCCGCACCACCCACCGCAAATACAAGCATGGATATCGTTGTAAAATAGGCGAAGTTAAAGTCAGGGATAAACGTCTTAAACGTAATATTCGGCGTTGCCACTTCAACTCCCCGCAGCGAAGGTGCGGCAATCGCCAGTACAATGTAGAGTATCGACATCACAAACACGGACATCCCCGCGATCGTACCGATTCTCCGGAGGGAGGTAACCCCACGCGAAGCCATCCACAGAAAGAGCAAAAATATGACCAAGGATAACGACTGAACCAGCAGAGTGGACAACTCTTTGATAAACATGCCATTCTGCTTTACCGCCCATCCCAATGCGATCAATATTGCCTGCGGCTTCTGCGCCAAGTAAGGAACATGAACGACCCAGTAAGTCCATGCTGCCAAATAAGCGATCCTGGCACCCATCGTTTCTTTGATCCAGCTGCTTACCCCGCCCTTGCCATGCCGGAACGTTGAACCTAACTGGCCAACCATCAAAGAGTACGGTACAAAATACAAAGCGATAATGAGAATCCACGAGGTGATTACCGTTAGCCCTTGGTTGGCGTAGTTGTTGACTACATTTCCAAAACCCCAGACGGAAACAAAAGCCATCAGCGCGACATTATACCATCGCAGCTTTTTGATATCGTTGTCATCCATAATGCTCAATCTCCCCTTCTGCATGGGTGCATGGATTGGAAGTGCTTCTAGTACCGCCCACTTCCTAGTGCTGGAATATTCTAGGCTTTCATGCTAGCTATAACTTTGCCTGTAATACGCCACTTCATGCATCATGCAAAAGATTGAAAAGAGGCTTGCCCAACCTGGGAACGTAGGGAAGCTTTCGCACCGTGAGCAGCTCCCAGCGCGCGGTGCCTTGCTGCATGACGGCGGTCGGCAGGCTCTTATGTTCTTGAACGTCGCTCGTCCATAATATATTGCTGATCGGCAGGCAGGGCTTGATTGATTGAGATTGACCCCACCCAGTGAGAATCATTTGAAACTCCCTTGGCCCCTGTAACGAAACAAGGTATCGTTATTTGAGCTAAAAGAAGCTGTTCCAAACAGTAACGAAACAAGGTATCGCTATTCCGGCAAAAAACTGTCCTTTATACTGAATTTTTCGCAAATAGCGATACAGTGTTTCGTTAAACTTAAATCCCTGTCATTTTGGGAGCAATAACGATATGGTGTTTCGTTAGAGAATTTTCACAGGCACAACCGCCTGACGCAAGGCGGTGTCCAGTTCCTCCGTGTACTCGGCTCGTCGGCTCGCTGTTCATTTTAGGGGCATAGCGATACAGTGTTGCGTTAGAGAGTTCCCACAGGCACAACTGCCTGACGCAAGGCGGTGTCCAGTTCCTCCGTGTACTCGGCTCGCTGTTCAGGCGTCCAGCCAAGGACAGCAGCCATATACTCAATCGCCGGCGCTTTCCAATCCCGCACCCACTGAATATTGAAGAAGAGCGCTCCGGTACGTCGGATGAAGAAGTCAACCGGCTTCACCGTCATTTCCTCCTCAATGGCATAGACGAGTGGAACAAGCACTTCGAGCGGCAGTCCGCTTGCCTCCACCTGCCCACGGCAGCGTTCCGCAAGCTCGAAGAGCCGGTCTGCATTAGAGCCGTAATGGCGCGCCCACGTCTTAGCGAGCGCCGCCTCCACGCCTCGCTGTGCACCTTCCTCTGTTTTCTTCTGAACAAAATCCGGAAATGCGTCGGAACCCCCCACATGCCCGCCCGAGATCGGCAGCTTCTTCGTCATCGTCGGGACGAACGCACGCCCCTCTTCCTGGCTTAGCAGCTTCATCACCAGATCCACAATCGTCTCGGCCATTTTGCGATAGCCGGTAAGCTTGCCGCCGGCAATCGTAATCAGCCCGGAGGGAGACTGCCAGATCTCATCATGGCGGGAAATTTCCGACGCGCTCTTTCCCTCCTCGTAGATGAGCGGACGAACGCCCGCCCAGCTGGATTCGATATCCTCCACACGAAGCTGGAGCGTCGGAAACATATAATCAATCGCCGCCATAATATAGTCGCGATCCTCCTCCGTCATGACGGGCCGGAGCGGATCTCCTCCATAGAATGTATCCGTAGTGCCTACATAGGTCTTGCCATCACGCGGGATTGCAAATACCATCCGGCCGTCTGGCGTATCGAAGTAGACCGCTTGCTTTAGCGGGAAACTGGATTGGTCGATAACCAGATGAACGCCTTTTGACAATTGCAGATGCTTGCCCGTCTTGGAATGGTCCTTGTCACGAAGTTCATCTACCCATGGTCCTGCCGCGTTAATAATCTTCCGTGCCCGGTACTCCAACCTTGCCCCATCCAGTTGATCCATCACCTGCACACCCACGATCTTGTCGTTCTCATAAATGAAGGAATCCACCTTCATATAATTGATGGCCATCGCCCCATTACGTACCGCTTCCTTCATCACCTCGATCGTCAGACGGGCGTCATCGGTGCGGTATTCTACATAATAACCCCCGCCAAGCAGCCCTTCCCGCTTAAGCAGCGGTTCACGGGTCTTCGTCTCTTGCTCCGACAGCATCCGTCGCCGTTCATGATGCTTAACCCCGGCCAGAAAATCATAGACACGAAGTCCGATCCCTGTGCTGAATCTGCCGAATGTTCCGCCGCGATGCAGCGGCAGCAGCATCCATTCAGGCGTCGTCACATGCGGCCCGTTCTCATAGACGATGGCGCGCTCCTTGCCAACCTCGGATACCGTTTTGATATCAAATTGCTTCAAATAACGAAGTCCCCCATGCACCAGCTTGGTTGAACGGCTGGACGTTCCTGCCGCAAAATCCTGCATTTCGAATACGGCTGTACGCAGTCCGCGCGTTACCGCATCCAGGGCAATCCCTGCGCCGGTAATTCCTCCACCTACTACAATCAGATCAAGCGGCCCCTGTCTCATCGCTTCTGCCATCGCTTTACGTCCTGATGCGGAAAATGCAACTGTCATCCCATTAGCCTCCCTCGTCCTAAAGACGGTATATTGAAGTGGGTCATTGTAACAAAAAAACCGCAACAACACTAAAGTCATGGACTCAAGTGCAATTGCGGCTTCTCTATTCTCCAACCGAATTTAAATATTAACTTATTAAAAATTGTAGCATATTCGTGTAGTTATTTAAATACTTTTGTCGCCTCTATCGCTTTGCCCCAGCCAGCATAAAGTTCCTTGCGGCGCTCTTCCGACATCGACGGTGTAAAGATGCGATCGATGCTCCACTGCGCCGCGATCTCATCCCGGCTTCCCCAGTATCCGACGGCCAGGCCAGCCAGGTACGCCGCACCAAGAGCTGTCGTCTCGAATACCTGCGGACACTCTACCGGCACGCCAAGCATGTCGCTCTGGAATTGCATCAGGAAGTTGTTCTGAATCGCCCCTCCGTCGACGCGCAGTGTAGTAAGACCAATCGAGGAATCCGCCTCCATGGCGTTCAATACATCCTTGCTCTGATAGGCCAGCGATTCCAGGGTGGCACGGATGAAATGCTCTTTACTCGTCCCCCGCGTCAGACCGAAGATAGCCCCCTTCACCTCGCTGTCCCAGTATGGCGTGCCCAGTCCAACAAAGGCTGGCACCACATATACGCCATCCGTGGAGTCCACCCTGCTCGCGTATTGCTCGCTATCCTTTGATTCCTTAAGCATACGCAGGCCATCACGCAGCCATTGAACTGCGGAGCCCGCCACAAAAACGCTGCCTTCCAAAGCATATTCCACCTTGCCGTCGATTCCCCAGGCAATGGTGGTAAGCAGGCCATGTGAGGATTGAACCGCTTGCTCTCCGGTATTCATCAGCATGAAGCATCCGGTGCCATAAGTGTTCTTGGCCATGCCTTTCTGGAAGCACGCTTGCCCGAACAGGGCAGCCTGTTGATCGCCGGCAACGCCGGCAATCGGCACTTCCTCGCCGAAGAAATGATAATTCACCGTGTTGCCATAAATCTCGGAGGAGGAACGCACTTCCGGCAGCATCTGCTTCGGAATCGTCAACAGCTCCAGCAATTCATCGTCCCATTTCAAATCATAAATATTGTACATGAGCGTTCGCGAAGCGTTGCTGTAGTCAGTCACATGCACCTTACCGCCGGTCAGCTTCCAGATCAGCCAGGTATCGATGGTGCCGAACAATAGTTCACCCCGTTCCGCCTTTTCCCGCGCCCCGGGAACATGGTCCAGAATCCACTTCACCTTCGTGCCAGAGAAATAGGAATCGATCAACAGCCCTGTCTTGGAGCGGAATAATTGCTCGTAACCTGCAGCCTTCAATTCATCACAGATAGATTTCGTCTGTCTCGATTGCCATACGATCGCATTATAGACCGGGCGGCCCGACTCCTTATCCCATACGACGGCGGTCTCACGCTGGTTCGTTATGCCAATCCCGGCAATCTGCGCTGGCTTCACGCCAGATTCAATCAGACAGGTAGCGATCACAGCGAGAATCGTACCCCAGATCTCCTGAGCATTATGCTCCACCCAACCCGGCTCCGGGAAAATCTGAGTAAATTCCTTCTGAGAGACGTGTACGATCTGGCCCGCTTTATCAAATAAAATAGCTCTGGAACTCGTTGTCCCTTGATCAAGAGACAGAATGTATTTTTCCATGCGAATTTCCCCCGTTCATAAGTATGATTTAATGAATCGACAGCACCGTGCCAAAAGTTATGAAGTGTTTTTACATCCTTACATCGATACGCTTCGCTTTGCGTTTTTGCCGAAGAGGAGCAGAGAGAGGAGAAGAATAACGGCGGCTATTCCTATCACGATCCAGATGGTACCATCCACGCGGCCCAGGAACATATTTTTGTAAAATAGCGCTCCGAACGAGCCCCCCAGCAGTGGGCCTACAACAGGAATCCAGGCGTACCTCCAATTTGAGCTGCCCTTCCCGGGAATCGGGAGCAGCATATGGGCAATTCTCGGTCCCAGATCCCGCGCCGGGTTAATGGCATACCCGGTCGCCCCGCCTAACGAAAGTCCGATGCTGACAATCAGAAAGCCAACGATAAGCGGATTAAGTCCATCCGTGAACTGATTCGCCCCAATGGCAAGAATGCCAAGGACGAGGACAAAAGTTCCGATGATCTCACTCATCAGATTCGAGAACGGGTGATACACGGCTGGACTTGTCGCGAACACACTTAATTTCGCGCCAGGATCATCCGTTACCTTCCAATGCGGCAAATAATGCAGAAACACGATGATCGCACCAACGATGGCGCCCAGCATTTGAGCGGCCATATACAAGGGGACGTCAGACCAAGGAAAATCCCCGATGAGCGCAAGCCCCAACGTAAGGGCGGGGTTCAGATGAGCTCCGCTTATCGTACCTACGGAATAAGCTCCGATAGCCACTGCCAATCCCCAACCCATCGTGATGACAATCCAGCCTGAATTTGCCGCATACGATCTTTTCAGCGATACTCCTGCACAGACGCCTCCGCCCAGTACAATCAGTATCATGGTCCCGATAAACTCTCCCCAAAATGCCGACATTATAATGTCCCCTCCCATGAGTTATGACTGTTAGAACACAAAGAGACCTACATCAAGTTAGCACCCCATCCCCAACATACAGGGAAGGCGATGCATTGAATGTAGATCTCCAAGTCTCCATAACATTATTAACTTGATTCAAATTTTATTTAAAATTGTAAACGTTGTCAAATCTTTTTTTTCATAGTCTGTCCATAATTGCTTGCTGGAAGTAGTCACCGCCTCCGCCCCTGCCTCTAGCGCAAGCTTCACATCCTCACTCGTAGAGATGAATCCTCCGGCCAGAATCGGCAGGTTCGTTCTCTCCTTCACCTTGCGAATAATGCTTGGCATCCCCCCAGGCAATACTTCAATCACATCCGGCTGTGTGTTTTCAATCAGCTTGCAGCTTTTCTCCAAAGCACTGTTATCAATCAGAAAAATCCGCTGGACGGCCAGAACGCCCTTTTGCTTCGCTTTTTGAATGACACTCGACTTCGTGGACAATATCCCGTATGGCCGATACTCCTGGCAGAGATATTCGGTCGCATGCGCATCGCTTTGCAGCCCCTGAATCAGGTCGAGGTGCAAGAACAGCTTCTTGTTCGCTTGTTGCACCATGTTGCAGGCATGCTTCAACTGGGAAATATGAACGTCGAGCAACACAAGATATTCATAGGATGATGCAACGGCCTTCTCCAAATCTTTCATCTGCCTTGATGCGGGTAGAATCCGCTGTTCATAGAATTTCATAGCCTCTGGCTCCTTTGATCAGATATTCCAATTCGTGTGAAATTCCTACTTTCTTTCATTGTACACATCCCATGGTCATTGTGGATCAGATCATACGCAAGCCTTGTATCATTCTATTCAACCTAAATCGGCGAATGACAAGCATTTATTAACGTCGCCATCAGTTCATATCATTCTATTCCTACGAATCGTCTTCCCTACAAGTGTTTCAGCGCATACGCTGTCGTCACTGTAATTTTGTCGGGCATGCTGTTGATGGGGAACCATTGCACATCTCCCAGCGCATGAGGCTCTCGATTTTCTACCCGTCCGGCAGCAATATGAGCTAGAAAAGTTGGCGCTACATAGTGTGTATCCTCCTCGGGGAGGATGTGATTCGTGACACAGAGCAGCCCATCAATCATAATTTCAATGCCTAATTCTTCTCTGATCTCGCGTCTTATTGCCTCTTCAATTGTCTCCATGTAATCGACCTTGCCCCCGGGCAGACTCCAATGTCCCGCTTCAGGCGCTCTTTTGCGAAGCACGAGCAGTATACGGTCCAGATCATCTTTAATTACAGCTCCAACGCCTACCCTTGGTGTTTTCTCGATATTCATCCCTCTTCCCCCTCTTCTATTGCAAAAAAACAGGGCCTCTCTCTTGTTCAGAAGATGGCCCTTAACATTATATCAAATTATTTAGCCGCTTCACGGCCATAAACTTCGATTTGGCTTAGCGCCGGGAATGGGGACGGATCATTCGACTTGATCAGCTCTTTGAGCGTAACCCATTTCACTTGGCGCGGCGCAAGCTTGAACGTTTGCTTCAGATGCGTTTTTACCAGATTCAAAGTTTCTTGGCTGCCATCCGAGAACGCTAATGTAACACGCTCCCAGTGGCTATCATGCGGGAAGTCGGCACGAATCGTCAAGACCACCTTATCCACCTCAACAGTACGACCAAAATCTACGGTCATCTCCGCATCGGGATTTTGGTTGATTCCCCAGGATTCAAACGGCCATTTGCCATGTGAGTAATTCACATTGTTGCCATTGATCGCATTTCGGGCTGCAAATACGGATTCCCCGCGAGTCTCCACATTAGCGAACGCATGAGGATAGCTGGTGCTATTCTCATGCTGATCATATACATTAAGCGCCAGATTTTTATAGGAATGAATCTCCTCGTCTGTAGCCAGACGCGCAGTAAGCGTATGCAAATCACCTACAAATGTCTTCGGGGAATATGAAATCTTCTTCTCATCAAAAGGAATAATAAAGCGGATCTCCTGCCCCGCTAAATATACAAATGCCGGGTCCATCGCATCCTCTAGCTGAATCACCAAATACACATTTACATTTTCACTTGTCAGAACAATTTGATCCCCAGGTTCATAGTTTTTATCATAAACCAGATGAGCCTGGCCATGGTCCGAAGCGGACGCCAAAACAGCGCCGGTCGCGCTTTGTATTTCAAGCTTCAGTTGTGTCACGCCGCATTCTCCTATTCTAGTATTAAATTAGACGATATCTACATCTTATCCTATTGCCCCGGGACAGACCAGTCTCGCAGCCAAAAGGTATAGAAAGTGCACATCTCGCGCCAAAAAGGTCAAACATTGGCACAAATCCGACTCGTCTCTGCAACATCGGCCAGATAAAACAGCATCACCCTAAACCTACATAAGGTCAGGGCGATGCCGCACGCTTATTTAACGATTACTGTTATTTTCCCGCTAGACACCGTTCCGGCATCATTGATAAGCTCGCACCAGTATACATACGTGCCCGCCGATTTTTCGCGGATTTCGGTAATGGCAGATTGAGCTTGCGGTGTCTTGTTAATTAACGTCTGGGTATCGATCAACACATCATTTTCGTACAGCCGATAGGTTGAGCCATTCGTTCCCCACCACATATTCATGCTGACTTTATAGCTTCCATCCCCATCCCAATGATCATGAGAAAGTACAGGCTGACCCGGTGTCGCTTCATTTACAGTCACTACTAGAACATCGCTGCGCGTTGTACCAAACGCATTCGTTAATTCGGCGACATATTCATAGGTTCCATTGGGCTTATTGAACACAGCTGTAACTGCGGATTGAGCATTAGGCGAATCGTCTTTTAAGGCTTGCCTATCTATCGGAACGCCATTTTCATATAATATATAATCCGTTCCGTTATTCCCCCACCACAGGTTCATCGATATCCGGTAGCTGCCGTCCATAATTCCGGTATCATAGCCGTTATCAGAGGACAGCTTGGGTTGGCCCGGCACGCCTGTAGCGGCTGCAATGATATTGCCTGCAACGGCGGTCGCCGACCCTTCATGTCCGGCAGCATCGATGAACTCAAAGGTGAAGCTTCCATTCTGCGAGAAGGTATAGCTGTCGTTCCCATCATTGTTGGTAATCGTCACTGGTTCGCTGGGGATCATGGTGGCAGTAACCGGCTCTCTCGTTGGCTCCGTAGTACTATAACGAATGGAAGCTGTCGGCGCAGTCCTGTCAATTCGGAAAATAACTTCTTGTGTCTCCTCTATATTCCCGGCCCGATCCGTTGATCTGTAAGTAAGGGTATATGTGCCATCCTCTGTAAACGTCAAAGGCTCTATATAAGACAGCCATGTCTTTCCATTGTCCAGACTGTAGACCGTTTCCGCTACGCCGGAGGTTTCGTCCGCTGCCTTTAGCACCGCCCTCACTTCGCTGATATACCAGCCATTTCGCTCCGTTCCTTCCATGTTAAGCGACGTTTCCGGCGGAACCATATCTTCTGCTAAAGCCATCCACTGCATAGAGCGAAATTTCGAAGATAGCTTTCCATCCCCGATTCCCCCTCCCCATTCAATAAAACCTTTTCTACCCGCGCCGTCATTATCGTTAACAAGCATCGAGAAGCTGATGACTCCATGGTTTTCTGCTCTCACTGGCTCGATTTCCGACCAGGGCAACGCCAATTCATAAATTGTATATTTCAGCTCTTCATCCCTTGTGATAGCAAGCTGACTATCGATCAGCGGTCCTTTGTCCACGCCGGGAGGCGCCATCCATCTGTAGCTTTGCGGTCCTTCAGGGGTCTGCGAAATTCCGATCTCATGCCAATATGCCTTTTCGCCGGGAAGACCGTCCGAAATTGCAAATTGAAGGCTGTCATTATTCCAGATATCGGCCCCAGCCATTGAAGCCGTGTGCGTATCATCTTTTATTCTGGCCGACAGATACAAGTGATCCGCATCATAACTTAGCCAGACCTGGCCGCTTAGATCCCCTGCGCCTTGATATCCGCTCATTTTTACCGTGCCCTTCGACAAATCGATCGTAGATGCGCTGTTTAGGGTCTCCGGGTCAAGCGTCCCGTCTACAGTCACCGATCTGGCAGGCACGGGATTAAATTCGGCCGTTCCTTCATACGTATACGGCTCCAAGCCATCGATATAGACCGTCACCTTCAGGCTGCTGGTTATACCGATGCTCATGGAGGCAAGCGGGATATCGACTATCGCAGAGGATCCGGCGGCAATCTCTTCATTCATGATTTCAGTCCCCGACTGGGTTCCGAACCGCCAATCTACCTTTTGAAGCTGCATCGCCTTGGACTTTGACTCATTGTTGACAGCGACTCTAAGCGTTTGATTTAAATCCGGTTCTTCCATCATAGGGCGAATCTGGACAGTATAGGGCGGTAACGTTGATGTCCCGCTTCTCAGCAGACCGACCCTATCATTCCCCTTCAACAATACCGCTGTTACAAGACGGCTTCCGGGCTCAATTCCACTTGCCACCTCAATCGTCTGCACAGCTTGTTGGCCGCTTGGGGTCACTACAGGATGGATCTGGTCTTCCACAGCCAATTGAAAAGCAAAATCATCCGAATCGGTATTATTCGTTTCCAAAGTGAAAACCAGCGAATCGCCAATCCGCGCTTCTTCCCCGCTCAGGACAAAGGTCGAATCCCGTTCAATTCCATTCACTTCCCCAACCACAAAAAACGGCTCATTGCTTAATGTCACGAAAACGTTCCCGTTATAAGGCGTATACGTGCTCGTATTTCCCATCATATCTGTAATTTGTATCGGCGTGCTTGTATGGATAGCAGCCGGGATCGAGGAGTCTGCTGTTGACCAGATCACGCGAACATTGCCGCCAGTCTTCTGAAATACGTAGCTTCGAATATCGCTGTCTGTTGCATCCCGACTTGCAAACATAGCCGCATTCAGCATTTGTGTCATGGTGGCATAAGCTGTATATGCCGGCTTGGGGGTCAAGCTTCCCAGCTTATCATCCGGATTTCGCAGCAGACCGAAATTGTCCTCATTAATATTTTGAATACCGTCATTAATCATATCGTACCAGACGATTTTCTCCACTCCGTTAGCGAGCGCAACCACATTGGCCCGAATCAGATAATTCGCTTGTGTCTTCTCATCTACGCCCCGTGCATCACGCTCTGTGGGCCACCCTGTTTCATTAATCCAGATCGGTTTCAAATTCCCGTTATTATATTCACGGATTAAATCCTTCAAATTGAGGATGAGATCCTCGTAGCCTTCCGGCGCACCAGGATATAAATAGGGATGGATAGAAAAGCCGTCCATGTATTGCATCCCGCCGAGCTTGAACACAGCTTCGATCCATTTCAGATCCCCGACCGTCGATGTGCCAAGTACCGGTAAATCAGGATGCGAAGCCTTCAGCGTTTCATACGTTTTCTTTAATAGGGGATAGTAGTATTCCGGCTTGGAATCAGCAGGCCCATTGCCGCGGTCTCCAAAGCTGCCGTAAAATTCGTTATATACTTCTACAACGTCCAATTGGTCCTGATAATGATCAACGTAGGCTTTCATAAAGTTGGCGAAGCCTTCACGCCCGGCATCTGTGTATGGAGTACTGTCATTGTCGTAAAAAGGATTGGTATATCCCGAGACAAACAAGAAATCAAAATCATCTTTATTCAGCATATTCATGTAATAATCGGGCTGGGGGGTAAACGTATAGCTGCCCTGCTGTTTTTCAATCCCCCGCCATTCATAGCCGCCTCGCACCGTTCGGATGCCGGCCGCCTTAATCAGATCCACGATATTGGAGGTCAAATTTTGCGGAAGGCGGTGCAAATGAGTGGAAACTCCAAACGGTGATGCTTCATTTGTTGGCTCATCCCGGGGGGCAAGCACGGCAAACGGCGTTTTGAGCAGAACCGGGTCGCTTCCGTCCAAGTCCGCCCGTACCTGCAGCGTAAAATACCCATGCTTCAAATGGGGAACAGTCCAGGCGGCTTCGTTCTGAACGGTTGCTGCCGTTCCCTCCTGCGCCAGCGCTCCCTGATAATCATAAACCGCCCAGGATACGGCGGGCCTCGCCGTTTGAACTTTGAACCGGACAGCTTCGCCGTTGGTATATATATTGCCTGGGCGAAGCTGGATCAGCTCCGTCGTCGGCGTCCTCACCGTCACAAAGGGGCCGTCGCTGCTCCAGCTATTCTGGGCGTTGCCAGCTTCCACTTTAAACGTATACTTTTGGCCGACAGTAAGCCCTGTTACCGTATAGGAAGTGATACCTCCGCTTACTTTCCCCAATAAGACGCCATTCTGGTATACGGCATAACCTGTCACGCCAACGGTATCGCTAGCCGCATCCCAATCCAACTGTAAACCATTTTCGGTTATATTCGTCGCTTGAAGGCTCGCGCCAACAGACCAGCTTGGCGCGCTTTCCTCCGCCCTGTCAACAGATATCTCCAGATAGGGATGGTTATCGGTATGCTCTTTACTGTTGAGGGAAACAGAATGACCTTTGGCAGCCTGCTGAATAAGGGCAATGCTGACAATGTCACCCTTTGCCAATTGCTGTTTAACAAAACTGGTAACATCCCATTCATGCCAGCCTGCTATTTTTCCGACGTTCTCCGAGCTCAGATAATGATCAATCTCCGGTTTGTTGTTCCAGGTTACCGTATCCTCCTGCCAGGAGCTATCCTCCATCCCGTAGGCCTGTACTGCAATCGTCGAATTTTCATTATCGACAGCATACGCCTTCAATTTAACCGATCCGATCTCACCGGTGATGGAGCTAAGATCGAACTTCATGTACGCCTGCCTGTTCAAATTAACATCCGCCTCAAAATTTTTGACGATCAGCAGATTGGAAGAACCGAAATTTTTCCCCGCATTCCCGCCCGCATTGACATAAGTATCCTCCACCGGTTCGAGCTGCACAGGCAAGGAACCACCTGTCGAAGCTAACGCAGCTTCTGCTGCGGCAGCCGCGAGTCCCGGCGTCGCTCCATGCCAGGTCAGCAGAGAACCTTGGAGAATGACTACGGCCAAGAATACACTCATCAGACGAATAGGCGCTTTCGCGCGTTTTATTTTTAACACCCTTCTCACCCCGATCATTTTATTAGCAGGCACGACTTCACTCTTAATAAGTTATCGTGATGAATTTCAGCGATGGGGCTTGCGCATCTCTAACTAAGCATGAAAGAGGACAGCCCTGTCCGCCGGCTTCTTCGCAAGAGTCAGTGTTATTGGCTGTTCAGGTGCTTCCAGCAAGGCCCGCACGGAATCGTCCGAGGGGGTAACGGCAGTTGTCATTTCAGGCTTTTCATTCGGGCCCGAGAACTTTAATGCAAACATGAATAACGCTTCTTCCATCGTGTGAAAATCGATCTCGGCGGGCTCTCCCTCATACAAAATATAATCGAGCCCCACGGTATCGTCATCCTGAACAAGGTTCCAGCGAAAATTGCCAAATCCGCCCATAACACCATATAGAACCTGAACCAACAACCTGGTCTCTCCTAACTGGGCAAGGAACCGATCTTCGCCGCACTTTTCCCATACCGGCAGCTCTCCCGTGCTGCCAATTTCAATCCTGATTCGCAGATCAGAGGCTCTTATCCGCCCATGAATCGGATCCAGATTGACATGGGTATCTCCGCCGTCAAGCGCGAACTGAATGCCATACAGCACTAAATCATACTTCTGTTCACTGGTAAATATCGCTGAACAGAAGTCATATCCGTCATGCAATACCCGGAGATGCACATAGCTGTGCCCCTGATCAGCGTTTTGAACATATCCCAGCAAATTCCGACACTGCTTCCACATCACGTTATGATTAAATGTGCCCAGCGAATATTCAGGCGTCATATACGTGTAAGCCTTGCGCGTTCGGAACTCAGGATAGGCAGGCAAATCCTGCCTTAACTCCCGCACGCCAATACCGGTAAACAGCCCATACAAGCGCTGCGGACAGATGACGCCATGGCCATACCATTCAGAGCTGTAGCTAAATTGCTCCTCGCTCACAAACTGCACCTGCCCTCTACAGGCCATTTGCAAAAACGACAGATGCAGAGGAGCCAGAAATGTCCGGTATGATCTTGCATGTGGACCGGACCATTCCTTCAGCAGCGGATGGAAATGCTCGGCTACCATCAGCCAGGTCGTATCCAGCAGTTCATTGGCAAGCTGCCTGGCTTCTTCTGTACATGTATAGGTCGCAAGAGCGGACAGTTCCAGAATCGCTACTGTACTGTACGCCGGGCTATTGTATTCCAGAAAGGCCCCGGTTTGCATCGAGTAATCATATAATCGTCTCAGCCGTTGCAAACCATAATTAAGGAACTTAGAGTTTTCCAGCCATTCTCCGGCTATCAATGTTACAAATGACCCCATGATGGCAATATTCGTATAGTCCGGACCCACATTGCGTTTAATAATCGCTTCACAGCTGTTGCAAATGGCCTGCTGTGTTAATTGCCGCAGATCGGCCGGCAGGTTATTGCCGTGACGAATAAGAACAAGCAGCAGCCGCTTGCCGATGAAATCCGCCCAATTCCAATCGGGCGGCGACATTTGATCAAGAGGTTCGTCGTAATACCAGGACCAGATGCCAAATGTCGGCGAATCGGCTTCCTGATCCTGGAGCGACAGAACGGTACGCAGAATATCCAGCGCGCGGCCCCTATACCGCTCCTCATCGCTATCCAAAATCGCTAGCGCATAATCCAGTGATTCACGAATCGGGTACACATACTCCACATGCCGCAGCGTCGTATGGTAACCCGGAGATGTAAACGGCGTGCGCAGCAGCCTGATTTGTTCATTGTAGTTCCCATGATTTTGTTGAAGTGTTTCTTGCAGAAAAGGCAGCCAGCGGCTCTCTTCCTCCAGCAGAACACTGCTCCATATCCTGTTTGACATGTGTTTACCTCCGTATCTTCCGGCGGATAGGTGCCTTCGGCCCTTTACAGGATTCGGAAAGCACCCCGCCATATTAGTCATTGAATCACTTCAGATTGTCTTTGTTCGCTTCATACCACTCCTGTGCCAGCTTTTCTACATTTTCGCCGCCTAGCCGCTTCCACTCTTTCCTCAGCTCATTCAATCCATCCGCAGGCGACATGGAGCCGCCCCCTGTAATCACTTTGGCTTCAATCTGCTGGGCGATCGGGGAGAATGTCGCGATCAACTGGCTCAATTCAGGAAAGTCCGGATTGTAAGCAATATCTCTGCGATATTTATTTTTCATAGCGATTTCAAGAGATTTTCCCTTTTCCTTGGCATAACTCTGAGAAACTTCGTCCTTAGCGGCCATCGCCAGGAACATTTCCGGCTTCAATTCATTATCCATCACAATGGCGTATTCCGATGCGTAAGCCACTTCCCGCTGAAACTGCTCAGGATCCGTCTTTTGCCGTACTCCGTCCACCATCGTGTAATGTACATTTTCTTCCCCGTATCTGAGCGGCACCCAGCCGTCTTTAAGCATCCAGTCAATGAACTCAATCGCCGCCTTGATCTCTTCTTCCTTCATCTTGCTGTTAAATGCGGTAAAAATACTCGGAGGGGCCTCTTGATACAACCCGTTCTTACCGTACTTGCTGCTGACGGACTCAAGCGGCACCAGTTTGGCATTGGGATCGTTCTTAACTAGGTTTCCGTTTAATTCCTCAATGTCCCAGTTTCCAAAATAGATGCCTGCCTTGCCTGTGGTCAGAAACTGTGCGGAACGCTGAAAATTCGTATCCGTAATATATTCCCGATCGATTAACCCCTCATCGAAGAGCTGCTTCTGGAAGGCCAGCGTATCCGCATGCCGATCCAATGTCCGGCCAAATTGCATTTTACCGTCCTCGATATACCATTGATTCTCGCTTGTAAAGAACAGAGCCTGGTCAATCGAGTTGGCGCTGTTGCTCATTGCAATGGGAACAGTATCTGCCTGGCCGTTGCCATCCGGATCCTCTTCCTTGAATTTGCGGGCTACATCAATAAGCTCTTCTACCGTAGCAGGCGCCTTTAGCCCCAGCTTATCGAGCCAATCCTGTCGAATCCACATGCCATGATTGGCAAGCGTCTCTCTGACGAACGACACCGCATATACTTCACCATTGAATTTCAAATAAGGCTCAAGCTCAGGGTGCTTTCCCAAATAAGATTTATAGGTCGTACTGTATTTCTGGATATAGTCGCCGATCGGCTGGA
Source organism: Paenibacillus sp. 79R4 (assembly GCF_013393165.1). Taxonomy (NCBI): domain Bacteria; kingdom Bacillati; phylum Bacillota; class Bacilli; order Caryophanales; family Paenibacillaceae; genus Paenibacillus; species Paenibacillus sp. 79R4. Next base: position 373,446 of record NZ_QJOT01000003.1, read on the forward strand.
TCGCGCCTTGATTGGCTAATTGACTAATGTAGTTCCGATCATATTCCCAGATCAGATCAGGCGCTTCACCGGCTGCAATCAATGCATTCAGCTTGGCCTGCGCCTGGCTCCGCGTCACCGGAACCCACTTTACATTTACCGGTGACTGCTCATTGATCCACCGGGTCCAGCGATTATCCTCATACGTCCCTTCCTCTGTCGGCACCTTGCCGCGATCAAACATTGAGATGCTGATTTCTGGCTTCGGGCCATCTTCAGCCTGTTCCGATGTCGCTGCAGCACCGCCCGGCTTGTCTCCGGAAGTTCCCTTCGAACCACAGGCCGCCAATAGCAGCATCAACAGCAGCAAGGTCATCACCAAGGCAAAGGTTGATTTCCCTGCAAATTTCATTTTTTTCATCGTTCCATCCCCCTATAGGTTTCATGAAAAAGTTGACTACGCTAGCCTATATAACCGGACACCTTCAGCCCTTGACTGACCCGATCAGCACGCCTTTGACAAAATGCTTCTGCAGAAACGGATACACGCATAAAATCGGTGTCACAACAATGACGACGGCGGCGGCCTTGAGCGCCTCAGGTGTCAATAGCACCTGTTCCAGCCCTTCGTTGCCATTCATACTGTTCAACAGATTGCTATCTACCGCGCTTACCATCTGATAGAGCTTGACCATAACCGTCAGCTTCGTCGATTTTGTAATATACAACATCACATTGAAATAGCTGTTCCACCAGCCCACCGCATAAAATAGAGATAGTGCGGCCAGAATCGGCTTGCAAAGCGGCAGATAGATTTGCAGCAGGATTCGCCAGTCGCCAGCGCCGTCAATGGATGCGGACTCCTCGATCTCGCCGGGCAGCCCCTCCATAAACGTCTTCATAACAAACATGTTATACGTGCTGATCAGCCCCGGCAGCCAAACGGCCCAATACGAATTCATTAGCCCCAATGACTTGATCAGAATAAAATTCGGAATCAGGCCGGCCACAAATAGCATCGTAAACGTAATGAGCATCAAGAGCCAGCTGCGACCAGCCAGTCGCTTCCGTGAGAGCGGATAGGCCGCCAGAATCGTCATCACCATGTTGAACAAGGTTCCAGCCACCGTAACGAGTACGGTATTTCCCATCGCCATAATCAACTGTCCGTCATCGAACAACCGCTGATAAGCAACCGTATTAAACTCAATCGGCCACAGGAACACTTCCCCTGATGTAATCGCTCTGCTGCTGCTGAAGGAGGCCACGATTCCATACCAGAAAGGAAATAACGTCAGCAGCGACACAAAGCCGAGAAATACGTAAGCGCTTACGATTCCGAGCTTGCTTACAGGATCTGTCTTCATTGAACTACCACAACCCCCGTTCCCCGAAGAGTCGGATAGACCGGTTAACGGTCAGAACAAGAATCACGCTTACGACCGATTGAAAGAGTCCAATCGCCGTCGTATAGCTATAGTTCATATTTTGCAGCCCCACCCGGTATACATACGTACTGATCACATCGGCGACATCCAATACGGAGTTGTTCTGCAGCACCAGGGTTTGCTCCAATCCGACATCCATCATTTGCCCCATTCTGAGAATCAGCAGAATCGCAATTGTACCGCGGATACCGGGCAGTGTCACATGCCACATCTGCCGCAGCTTCGAGGCTCCATCGATTTTAGCTGCCTCATACAGCTGGGGATCGATCGAGGCCATCGCCGCCAGGTACAGGATCGTCCCCCATCCCGCTTCACGCCAAATGCCCGAGATCGTATAGGCGATTGGCCACCAGAATGAATCTGCCATAAAATAGATCGTCTCGCCTCCGGTCAGCCTCTTCAGCAGAAGATTCACAATCCCCGTGCTTGGCGATAACGCGGCCACGACAATGGTACCGAGCACAGCCCAGGACATGAAATGCGGGATATACAGCATGTTTTGCACAATACGTTTATACCAGTTCCGCCGAACCTCATTGAGAAGCAGCGCCAGTATAATCGGAACAGGAAAGCCGAATACAAGACTGTACAAATTCAGAACGAGCGTGTTTCTGAGTATTCTCCAGAAATCCGAGCTTTGGAATATCATTTGAAAATGCTTGAATCCAACCCACTCGCTTCCGAATATACCGTCTGCAAACCTGTAATTCTTAAAAGCAATAATCTCTCCGACCACCGGAACGTATTTAAATAGAAAATAAAACAGGATCACAGGCAACAGCATCAAATATAAATGCTTATCCCGAATCACCCGACCCCAAACTGACTGCCCGCTCATACTTTCTCTTCCTCTCGCCACATAAAGTCTCACCCTTTCGCAACATGACATGCAAATTGATCCGCAGCTACAATTCTGATTGTATGAAGGGCCGGGGGAGCCGAAAAGAGACGGGTTTTATATTTAGTGACTTTTCTTATTCATGGGCAGGTCGCATTTTTTATGGTCCGTTCATTTTTTTATGATTCAAGCGCAACAAACCCTATTCCAAGGCGATTTTGGTCGTTGAATTCTGCAGTAGCTCACGCTGCTCGGAAGGCGTCATACCTGTATATTTCTTAAATGCCCGCAGGAAGCTGCGCGTATTGATATAACCGACCTCTTCGGCAATATCATTAATTTTACGATTTTTGTCCGTCAACAGCTCAAGCGCTGCATGAATCCGGGTCTCTATTAAATAATCGATGAAATTCTTCTCCGTATGCTCTTTAAACAATTTACTGATATAGGTCGGACTGAGCCCAAACGTTTCCGCCAGATGTGCCAAAGAAAATTCGCTTTCCCGGAAGTGTTCTTCAATATATGCCAGCATTTCCAAGATCAATTTATTGCTGCCGCGCTGCTTGCGTCTCTCTTCAACCCTGCCCGCCATTTGCACAAGAATATTCAGCACCATTTGCTCCAGCTCCTGCCAGTTGCGGCTGCGATAGATGCGCGTGTGAATCCTGCCCATATTATCCATGATTTCATCCACATCAACGCCAGTGGCCGCAACAGCCTGCAGCGATTTCATCACCAATTCATAGGAGAAGTGGCGTATCAGCTCCGGAGACAAGCCATGTTCAATTGCATCCTGATATAAGCGGGAAACCTGATGCGCTATCTTCTCCATCTCGGTTTGTCTCAAGGCTTCAATAATGTGATCCGTCATCTTCAGAATGCGGTAAAAGTCCTGATGCTCCGAGCCGCTTAGATCCTCAAAGGAAATAACAGTTTGGCTGCCCAGGATCAGCCGGTATTCCAGCGCCTTTTGTGCTTCGGCATAAGAGGTTGTAATATCGCGTATATCTCCATAACATCTGCCTACTCCGACAGTCACCAACAGTCCGAACTGCTGCTTCATAATATCCAGCACCAGCTCCAGAATGGCCAATGCGCGAAGATGGTTCTGCTCGGCATCTCCCTCGGCGAAGCTGATAATCATCGCGGCCCGCCCTGAACCGGTATCTATCGCTACACCCGCGGTCTCCATATTGATCAATTCCTCAGCGACATTACAGAGCATGTAGGTGTACAGGGTTTCATCCTTGGCGCTCATACCGCTGTCTTTGCCGATTTCTGCCGCACAGACAATGAACATTTGCGGGAATAGCGGAAAGCCCGAATATTCCAATTGCCGATTGACGGATTCAAATTCAGTGCGATAACCCGTTAACACATCCATCACCATTCTCCACTTCACGATCGGCTTGGAATCCCGTACCTGCTGTTCCAATTGCTTGCGGTCAACATGCATTTGGTCAAATACCTTCTCCAGATAATCCAGCTTCACAGTGTAACCCGGTTTGCCCTGCCTGAAGGCTCCCGTCATTTTAACGGCTAACCGGTCAAGGGGCTTGAAGGTGCGCCGATTCACGTAAAACAGGACGGACAGCGCCAACACAAGCATGATGATGACAATCGCGACCATCAGATTGCGGAGCGATTCCAGCGGCTGATATAACTCCGCTTCAGGAATTACACTGACGATTCTCCAACCTGTATAATTGGACGTGATATAAAAGACCGATTGCTTGCCTCCGTTTGCTTCGGCCGTGAATTGTCCGCTCTCTGTTTTATCCAGAACCTGCTTCATATAAGGAATGTCCGTCACATTTTTGTATAGCTGCGTTTTATCGTCATGAGTCACGATATTCCCTTTGTCGTCAATAATAAAGGTATGTACTCCGTCCTGGCCGCCTTCAAATACATCGCTAACCATCCGGTAGAGTACATCCTCATTGATATTTACAGCGACCAGCCCTTTACGGTAGCCCGGATTGCTGATCAATGGATAAGGACGGATCAGTGTAATGACATCCTGCAATTTCTCCCCATCCCGCACCTTATGCGTACCGATCCATTTCGAGTAGCCTTCCATTTCGATATAGCTTTGCAGCCAGTTGTCCTCGAATTCATTGTTCTTGATTAACGCCTTGTCGGTCATCATATCGCCGCTCGTATCCGAATAGACAAAAACAGAAGATAATTGCTCATTGGCGTGAACCAGGGTTTGCAATTTATTAGATAAGCCGAAGGAATTGGCATATTTTTGGGAGGGATCTTCATAGCTGTCATACATAAAATATACGTATTCAAGCTCCTGCGACAGATTAAGCAGATCCTTTTCAGTTGCCCGAAACACAAGCTCGATTCTGTTATCGATTTGCTTGAGCAATGCAATGTGCGTCTCCTTCAAATCACGCTGCAGACGTCCCACCATGCCAAAATAAGACAAGCTAAAGGCCAGGATGATAATGACAATGCAAATGGAACCATAGATGATCATGACCTTTCCGGAAATACTTAATCGCATGCAAGTCCCCCCTATTTGCCTGTAAGATTGAATTAATCCACTCCATTTTGAAATTAATATATCATTCTATAATTGCCCTGAATATCTGCTGATAGAAAAAAAACCTTCTGAATCTATGATTATCCAAAAAAGAGCATCACAGTTCAAAAGGGATAATAGAGTAGCGGCGAATATCTTGCTAAGCTAGAGCAGTTGCGTCCGGCTGCCGCCTTTGGCTTCAATAATCGTTCCGCCGGCATCAAGCCATACGGAGTCAGCGGAAGGATTATATACAAACTCCATAGAAGCTGCAAAACGAAGATGTTGGTAACAATTCAGGTAATCCGTGATCTCGATGTTGGTGGCATACCAGATGTCATCACGACGACCGACCGATTCACAGAAGCTTTCGATTAACTCCCAATTGTTGTCCTGGTCGAATTCATAGCTATGTCCCCATACATACATCAAATATAGATACTGTCTCCGGTCAAGCTGCTTGAATGGCTCTGTCAGGGCAAGCAAATTCTGATTATGATGGCAGGTTGGATTCCACTCCATCAGATCATCCGGCATGTGGAAAGCGCCATGGCTTGCCACCGTACGCGCATAATCAATGCCCAGAGCCGGCAATAATTCTTTGATTTGACGGTTCAGCGATCCATTGGGATAGGAAAATCCGCGGACCGGATAACCCGTTATTTTCTCCAAAACTCTCCGGTCTTCAATAATTTCGCTGACGATCTGCTCTCTTGCACATCTGGCGAGCGTAGGGTGATTCACCGTATGCGCTGCAATTTCGTGGTCCCGGTAGAGTTCTGCAGCTTGATCCAACGGGATTCTATCCCCCTCTCCCGCAAGTCCCGAGTTCAGATGAAAGGTCGCTTTGATCCCATAGTCATTCAGCAGACGAACCAGCCGTCGGTCCGCCGTTCTACCGTCATCATAACTGAGTGTCAGCACCTTATGCTTCCCTTCGGGGAAAGCGAGCAGAACATTGTTCATAGGGATTCCCCCGTCTCCGTATATGCTAGTGATAACAGGATAAGTACCAGTCCCTGACCATATAAAGTTGGATAACACGGGATTTGATGATAGGACGGGATATCCGGCATCACCGGCGTCCCTCCGGAGACGCCTTCTACGGTTCCGTCCGGCGCAATGAATTCCTCTACACCTTGCAGCGCCTTCTCGGCCGCTTCTTTGTACACAGCATCCAGCCAGCCTATGCGCACTCCGGCTAACCATCCTGCTGCAATCCCTGCACTTCCGGATGTTTCCTCGACAAACCCGGACTGATCCAACACCGTGCTCCATAAGCCGCTGTCTCTTTGATACTGCCGCAGGCCTGCCGCCAGCTGCTGATAGCGTTTCACAATTTCATCAGATAACGGAATCAAGTCCCGGATTTCTGCGGCAATCCAGGGTGCCGCCAGAATAACCCAAGCATTAGCGCGGGCCCAACGGGCGGCGGACATATGATGGCCTTCGCTGCCATTCCATCCGTGAAACAGCACGCCTGTCTCCGGATCCTGCAGCAGCCGTAAATGGACTAGCAATTGGAATTCCGCTTCTTTCGCATACTTGCTGTCCCCGGTCAGCCTTGCAAGTCTCGCCAAGAAGACCACCGCCATAAATAACGTGTCCGCCCATGCTTGATCGGAGAATTGAGCATCCTCCGTAACCGTATGTTCAAAAGCGCCATCGCGAGTACGGGGCGCTTCCGTCAGCATCCAATCCCCAATTTTCGTCGCGGTGTCCAAGTACCACTGTTCCCCGGTCATCCGATACAATGCCGGAAAAATCGCATACGGCGCCATTGAATTAATGACTTTTACCTGCTCGCTTTTATGTTTATTGCGTTCCGTCCACCGCTGTAAGTATTCAATCGCTGTGGCGTCGCCTGTCAATTGCCCATATTCCAGAATTGAAATGACTCCGACCCCCGGTACCCAATCCCAGCTTTCAATATTCATTCCCCAGTCATCCGCCGGAACATCAATCATACGATGAAAGACATGCTCAGCCCGTTGCTTGAATTTAGACTTCTTATCCATCTGTCCACTTCCTAATCCTCATTGAATTGGTTGGCGCCTGCTTTAACTGTAAAGGATTTAATAATACTCCGCTTGGTCTCTTGTACAAAAATTATGGGGATTTTTCCGGAATTCCAGAGAACGCTTTCACAAAACATGCTAAAATCTACTTAAGTCCCAATGTTTGAAATTGGAGCTATATGATTTCAAATCATACGCTTAACATCTTCCTTTGGAACGGAGACTTCATATGATGGATGCAAGTTATATCTCTGCCGACTATCAAGTAGATAACGAGACGAATCGCTTTCTGGATGATTTTCCGGTCCATTGTTTTTTTCGCGATGGAATAATCGGCCAAAATAAGATGCATGCCCATCGGGGATACGAGTTCTATATTTGCCTGGAAGGGGAAGGACAACTGTTGATCGCAGACCGCATGTACCCGCTGCTTCCAGGAACAGTGGCCATCATCAAGCCATATGTGCTGCACCGCTCTTCGGTCGTCGGTACAAAACCTCTGCACCGGATCGTGCTGGCACTGGATGAACGTTATGTACAAACTTTGTCCCAGGCCCCCGATATGAAGCGCTGTATCGACATGCTGCTTGCCGAACCTAAGCTGCAGCCCATCTGGCAATTATCAGACAGCAAGATGGCTAAGCTTCAGACGATACTCCAGCAGCTTGCCCGCGAGGTTACTGAACATCCGGATTTCTACGAGACGGCGATGCATGCGCTGCTTGCTGAACTGTTCGTTATGCTGGCAAGAGAACAGCATTCTGACCCGGGTGCTGATGATCATGAGCAGAGCGCATTTCATTTAGCAGAGCGCCTTTTAAGCTACTTGTCTGCGTATTATGCCGAGCCGATTGAGGTTAGTCGCCTTCATGAACAATTTAATGTCTCCCGTTCACATATGTACGAGCAATTCAAACAGGCCACCGGACATTCCTTAAACCGCTATTTGACGTTATATCGGATCAATCAGGCCAAAAGACTGCTCAGGGATACACCGCTCTCTGTGACTGAGATCGCTTCCGCCGTCGGTTTTGGCGATCTCTCGCATTTCTTCCATACGTTCAAAACCGAAACGGGTGTAACGCCGAACGCATTTCGCAAGCAAAACCGGAATGATTAAGGCCTGCTAGCTTAACAATGAATGTTGGATCAAAAAAACAAAGCCCCTCACGTATTAAACATGAGGGACCGTCAGATTAAATCATTTCGTGATTACAACGATCATTTTCTCGCTGGATGTTGCACCGGAATCATTAGCAAGCTCGCATCGATATTCGTACGTGCCAACAGGTTTGTCATGAATAACCGTAATAGTAGTTTGTGCATTTGGCGTTCTATCATTAAGCACTTGCGTATCGATGAGAATCCCATTCTCGTATAAACGGTAAGTCGTACCGTTTGTTCCCCACCACATATTCATACTGACTTTAAAGTTCCCATTACCATCCCAGTTATCATGGGATAGAATGGGTACAGCCGGAGCCGCTTCTGTAACGGTTACCGTATGAACATCACTTCTCGTCGTGCCTGATGTATTGGTAAGCTCCGCATAGTAACGATAAGTTCCGTTTTTTCGATGCAGATTGGATGTGACGGCAGTTTGCGCATTTGGCGAATGATCCGTGAGGGACTGCGTATCGATCAGTACGTCATTCTCATACAATTTATAGGTGGTACCGTTATTTCCCCACCACATGTTCATGGCTATCGCATACGTCCCGTCCTTTATTCCTGTATTGTATCCTTGATTGTCCGAGAGAACCGGTTTGCCAGGGATACCTTTCGGATCGGGCCTTGGCGATGGATTCACTTTCAACTGTCCGGTTCCCTCGCTGCCCAAGAGATATGCCGCATCATTTTGGCTGTAGAAAGCTTGAAGCGGGTAAATAGTCTCTTGATTCGGGTCGGCTTGTATTTGGATCTTGTAATTCAACATTGCAATCCCATCCGCATCGGTTACTGCCTCTCCAACAGGCTCCCCCCCGTACACAGCAAAGGATACATTTTCCCCGGAGATTGCTTGACCGTTCTTATCATGCAGCTTAGCTTGCAGCAGCACCGTGTCATTGGCCCCTCCCTCAACGTCTGAAGTCTCCAGTATCGTGCTATGGTATAGCTTGAACGTCAATTTTTGCTCGGTTATTATTCCTGCCGGATCACCCGCTTGCACGACCAAGAGGTGCTCCCCTTTAACGGTGATTGGTGTACCGGACGTCCATGGTTCTCCATCCAACAGAATCCGAGCTTCTAGAGCTTGACCTTCCTCCGTTTCCACCGTCACAACCGGAATGACCTCATCTGCATAACTTTCTCCTTCTGCAACACCTTGAACCGTGATGATTGGAGAAGCTGCATCATGGATCCATTGCGCAGTTCTGAATTTCTTGGAATCTTTGACCTCCCCGATTCCGGAACCCCATTCGATATACCCTTTCCGCCCCGGCCCATCATTATCGTTCACAAGGAAAGAGATACTTAGGGCTTCATTCGTACTCGGTTTGACCTGTGAAATCTCTGACCAAGGAAGTGCCATTTCATAGATCGTAAGCTTTTGCACTTCATCTCTTATTACCTGCGAGGAGCCATTCGTTACAAGTCCTTTAGCACCGGAATCCGGTGACAGCCAACGAAAGATTTGCGGTCCTTGCGGCGTATCGGAAATTCCCAGCTCATAATAGCCCCTATTCTCTCCTGGAATCCCAGCCATCATAGCAAACTGGATGCTGTCGTTCTTCCAGATTTCCTCTCCACTTGCAGGAGCGGAATGAACATCATCCTTTATTTTTGCCGTCAAATAGAAACTATCCGAATCCCAGTTCGCCCATATGCTGCCGTCCAAATCGGCCGGACCGGTATAATTCTGCATTTTGACCGTTCCCTTGGATAGCTCGACGATCGGGGTTTGTGCGATGACGCCGGGGTCAACGGTACCGTCCACCTCAACCGTACCGCGAATGATCGGATTGAAGTCAAAGTTTCCTTCATAAACAAAAGGTTCTTTTCCGTCAAGATATATAGTGACTTGGACCGGATAGCTAGCTCCAAAGTCAAAACCATGGAGCGGAATATCTATTGTATCTATAGTATCCGGCGGGATTACCAAGTCTATGGCTTGATTGCCGGATTGATTACCGAACTTCCAATCTATTTGTTGAACGCTGAGCCCTTGCGCCTTTGAATGGTTATTGATTTGCACCTTCAAGCCTTCATTCTTCGAACTCATCTCTGTAATCGTAGGAGTGACCCGGACACTATATGATGGAGCAGCCTGAATGATATGCTTTAAATGACCGATTTTCCTTCCATTCGCGGTCAAATCCACTTTGAGATATCGGGTACCTTCTTCTCTCCATCCAGGTAGAGTAAAAGTCTGCGAAGCTTTCTGGCCTGCTTCCGCGCTCAATGGGTACGATTCCCCTTCAACCGTAAACGAAACGGAGAGCGCTTTGCTTGAAGCATTATTCATCTCCATTTTAAGTGCGATAGGCTCGCCAACTACCGCCTCATCTCCTGTTAGGTTGAAGGTTGTGTCCATAGCAATGTCATCAATATCGCTTTTGATGTAAATCGGCTCTTCAGTAAGCGTCAAATACACTTTGCCTTCCATCGGTGTGTACGTCTCGGTATTCCCCATAATATCCATGATTTGAATCTGAGAATTCGTATTGATCACCGTTTGTACGGGGGTATTGGCCCAGATGACCCGCAAGTTCTGACCGTCCTTGTTAAACTTATAGCTCGATATATTCGCATCGAAGGATTCCCGATCAACGAATTGGGCACCGATAAGCTCTCTAGTCATCGCCGCATAAGCCGCATATGCAGGCTTCGGCGTAAATGCTCCTTTCGGGTCATTCGCATTCCGCAAGATGCCGAAGTTATCTTCATGGTAACCGCTATCCATGCCATCGTTCATCAAGTCGTACCAGAACACTTTTTCAACACCCTCTGCAAGTGCCTGGACATGAGTGCGCACGAGATAATCGGCTTGTGTATTTTCGCTAATGCCAATGCCGCCAATAGACGTCGGCCATCCAACCTCGGTGAACCAAATCGGCTTCAATTGCCCTTGATTATACTGACGAATCAGGTCCTGCGTGCTGCGCACGTTATCAACAATGCCATCCGGAGAGCGCTGGCTTTGGTATGGGTGAATGGAGACAGCATCCATATACTGCAGCCCTCCAAGCTTGAACACCTCCTCCATCCAGCTGAGTGGCGTACCGGCAGTAGCCATCCCAACCACCGTGACATCGGGTCTGGCAGCTTTTACCGTTTCATAGGTTTTCTTTAGCAGCTGGAAGTAATAATCCGGGCGAGAGTCAGCGGGACCGTTGCCACGGTCACCGAATCCGCCGTTAAATTCGTTATAAACTTCGACCCAAGGGATTTGATCTCCATACAGATTCAACAGGGCTTTCCCGTAATCGGCGAATCCTTGACGGCCTTGATCCGTATATGGCGTACTGTTCTGATCATAGAATGGATGGGTATAGTCAAGGATGATGAATGGTTTGAGACCATCCTGTTGTGTTCTTTGCATGTAAGCATCGCGATTAGCAGGCTTGCGGTACTTCCCTTTTTCGTATTCGACTGCATCCCAAGGTATCTCATCTCGAAAGTTTTTGACGCCAGCCCGGGTCAGCAATTCGCTTAACTCAGGAGTCCATCCTTGAGGGGTTTCCCATGCAAGGTGTGTCGACATGCCAAACGGAGAACTGTCCGTTACAGTTGGATCCGTATTGGATAGACGAGCCAAAGATATCTCCGAGCTTTTGATCATCTGGCCATTCTTCACTGCGTCGATCGATAATTTAAAATAACCCAGCTGCTGTAAAGGAATGGATAGATTCAATTGCCCTCCCTGTACCCCTTCAATTCCCTCCAACACCTTATGATCCAAATGATCGTACATCCTCCAACTCACAGCATCTCCTTGCGTTGTGATTTGGAAGGCGACAGGTTCATTTTCCAAGAAAATATTTCCCATTCTGCTCTGTTGGATTGACAGATCGGGATAAGGCGCTGTTAACACAACATTATCCAATAGGATCTCTCCACTTGATTTGCCACTGTTCAACCCGAACTTTTCCAATAAAAATTCAATTTGCTGGATGGGACCATGCCATTTGCCATCGTTCGCTCCACCGAAATGCAGATAATTTTGACCGCTGTCAAATTTATAAATTTCGATTTTCTGCCAGTTTATCGTTGGTTTTAACGAGAGTTTTTGCTGATGTACTTGTCCGGTTGCATCCTTCAAGCGCAGTGAGATCGAAGACGCATCCGCCGTTTTTATCCAGAATGCAATCTTTTGTATCGAAAGCGGTGATAAGCTCTTACCGAGCGTAATATATTTGCCGCCAGCAGTGAAATCTCCCTGTAGTTTAGCCGCATATAATCCCGATTTGGGTTCAAGCGCATCTCGAACATATCGGCCGCTTGCTCCTGGAAAATCGGTGCCAAGACCCAGTTTCCATATATCAAAACCGTCCTCGAAAGTTCCGATCTTGTTTTCCCATAGAGGAGCTTGCTGGGGAGCGATAGCAGATACCGCATCAATCCACACGTCTCCGCTCGACTGATTACTGCTCAATCCGGCTTTCTCCAGCAGAATCCCGATCCCCTGCGCAGGTCCGTGCCACACGCCATCGTTAGCTCCATTGAAGTGGAGGTAACTTGCTCCACCGTTGAAGTTCGTAATTTCGATCTTCTGCCAAACTGCAGCTAAAGGTATGGATATTTTCTGCTGATGCACCTGACCGGTTGAATCCGTTACTCGCAGTACGATCGCTGTTGCATCGGCAGATTTAACCCAAAATTCAAGCTTCTGCATATCTAACGGAGTGAAATTTCTGCCTATCGCTACGTATTTTCCGCCACCGCTAAAATCCCCATGCAGCTTACCAGCGTACACACCCGATTGGGACACCGTTGAATCCCGTATATATTCGCCTTTCGCTCCGGGGAACTCAGTTCCCAAGCTAAGATTCCACACCTCTTCATCGCTTTCAAAATTGCCAATGACTATGCTCTGTAAAGATTCATCTGCATATGCTGCCAACTTGCTATTGAATAGGAGTCCGTTCATAGGCCAGGTCAATAATAGCAAAACCAACATGGAGCTTAACATCCACTTTTTTATTGCCATATCCTTTTACCTCCCTCTGCAGTATCATTTCAACCCCCGAATAGTAAGCGTTTTCATTTATTGCAATTGCATAGATCCATAATGCCAACCCAAAGCACGTCACTCACATCGGAGAACGTAAAGGTAATCTTCCGACTGTCCGGACTGAACGATGGATGCGGATGCCCCGGATGGACCCCACGGCAAGGCAGCTCGCACAGAAGTTTGGAACGCCTTGTCTCTATATCGATGAGCACGATCTTGGACATGCCTGGCTCCTGTGTATCCGCAACCGCGTATCGGCCATCGGGGCTAATGCCAACATGCCAATACCTGTAGTCTCCATTGATGAATTCATGCCGCTCTCCATGCTGATCCACGAATAAAATGCCCGAAGGTTGGTCCGGGCTATGAGGATACTTCACGAAGTATAAGCCGCTGCCGTCGAAAGCCCAAATTTCATGTCCCACGTATTCCACATGCTGACCGTATTCATCTTTTTTTTGCGAAAAAATATTGCGAGCGACTCCCGTTCTGGCATCTACAGTCCATAACCGATCCGGGATGTGTTCCGTTGCGCCTTCATGGGAGTAAAACAATAAATCCGGATCAACCGGATTAATCATGGCATGATTGGCTACAGGGTAGGGTTCTGCAAAATTCGGTCTAATGACCTCACGAATTTCCCCGCTTTCGGTATCCACCGTGCCGATGATCCAATACGTTTCTCTTAATGCAGGTTCAGAGGATATCAATCGCTGATTCTCTTGCCAATAAACACCCAATACCTTGCCGTTATTCGTAATCGATAAGGGTCCCAGAAATGTGCAATTGGATTCAAGCAGGCCAATTGTTCGGCGTTCACCGCTCCAGGCATCCATAGCGTAAAGTTCATTTTTGTCGAACAAATATAAAACATCATCGCAAGAAACGACGCCACGTCCCCAAGTCAACCCTTCCTCCAGCACCTGTACATCTCCCGTTTCCGAATCGACGCGAGCAACATTTCCCGTCAATGTTTGCCGATCGATATCCGTATGAACGATCAGATGCCGGCTATCCGAGAGCCAGGTCATAGCCGTCATATAATGATGCGCTGTATCATGTCCTTCACACCCGATTGCAAGGATCGGCAGTCCCGAAGTTGGGTCTGTGAATGATCTTCTCTTAAGCATGAAGCTCCCTCCTGTCTTGTAAGCCCCCCTCTCTTCGAACATCTTGAACGAAAATACGCGTGAAGAGAAGCGGGGCTATTAAAAATTATGACAGCTATTTGATAACGACCTTGGAAAGCACTTCCTCGTCGATCTTCTTTGCTGCCGCAGCGAGCAAGGCCTTTACATCCGCATCTTTGTTTGAAAATACCTCCTGCAGGACGTTCGTCAATTCCGCATACGACTCTTGACCATTGTACGAAGGCTCCGGAACGCCTTTCATTAATTGGGTAACCTCAGGATCATACCTAAACACGTTATCCGGATATTGATTGACCAGTTCTTCAACTTTTTTGCCATATTCCGAGTCCGGTTTATAGTAAGCAGGTGCTCCATACATGTAGACTTGACCTTTAGCTTTCCGGTCTTCCAGGACCAGCTTCAGCTCATCAAGCCCGCTGTCTTTGAACAAATCGAAAGTGACATAATTAAAGGCCATTTGCTGTGTTTCCGCCGGTTCTTGCGGATTAATCACATCATAATTTCCACCGAGCACACCGGTGTGATCGCCGCCTTTTTCCATCGACGGGATTGGCAGAATAATCAGTTCTTCTTTCTTCATGCCGCCGTTATTGATCGCATCTTCGATGCGGTCGCCCAGCACCATCGCTGCCCGGCCTTGCTTGAATAAATTATAGACGTCACCGTAGTTCAAAGCCCAGTTTTGCGGAAGCGCATTGCCCTCCCACCTTAGTTGCTTCATGAACTCCATCGCCTTCACGCCCGCTTCGGAGTTGAAGGCCGAAGAAACCTTGCCATCGGCTACAACTTGCGTGGTGCCCCCTGCGCTGTACAAGAAATTAGTCCAGTTCCATCCGCCCTCATTGCCTTTGGCCATCATCGCAAATCCGGCAATGCCTTTAGCAGGGTCGGCCGTTGCTTTTGCCGCCGCATAGAAATCATCCCAGGTCCAGTCCGGCGTTGGCAGTGGAACATTCTTCTCTTCGAATAATTTTTTATTGATCATAACCGCCATGATATAACCATTGGCTGGGATGGCGTGTATCTTCCCATCAATCATAAATGGGCTTGCCAATTTCTCGTTGAAATCATTGGCATGCTCATAATTAGCCAGGAACGGCGTTAAATCTGTCAGCCATTGATGCTCTAGCAATACCTTTCCTTCGGTTGCAGGTACCCGGAAAAAAGAGGGGGCTTGATGAGCTGCCATTTTAATACCGATTTCATCCGGCGAATATTGCCAATCATTCTTTTTTAACGTTACATTAGGATACTGCTCCTGGAACCGATCGAGCCTTTTGTTAATAATCTCAATCCCTGCCAGATTATCCGCCTTTGGAAACTGAACCGTCATCGTAACTGGCGCCGCTTTGGTTTCCTTATTAGAGTCGGCAGACGATTCTCCGGAAGCCCCATGTTCTTTACTGCCGTTATTCCCGCTGCCACAAGCGCTTACGACCACCGAAAAAGCAAGCAGTGCAATGAAAAGCAGATTCTTTTTATTGGTTTTCACTCGTTTTTCCCCTTTCTGAATTGCAATAAGGTAGGTTGCACCTCCATCATACTTGGACGCTATTTTCGAATCGATGATGGATCCACGGATTGTGATGATAGATTCACGGAACTCTGTTACCCCTTGACGCCTGACAGGTTCAGACCATGCATAATATTTTTCTGAAAGAACAGAAAGAAGAGCAGCGGCGGTATCATAATTACCGTCAGCACACTGAACTTCACATTCCAGGTCATGACGAAAGACTGAATAACATCGCGGTACACCACGGTCGCAAGCGGATATTTCTCGGGCGAGGTCAAGACAAGCGACGGCCAGAACCAATCATTCCATGTCGATGTGAATGCAAAGATAAGCAAAGTCGAGAAGACCGGAACAGACATCGGTATGGCAAGCCGGAAAAAACAGCGAAGTTCGGATGCCCCATCCAGGCGGCCCGCTTCGAATAATTCCTTGTTAATGCCATCGAAAAAGCTTCTTAACAGCATAATGTTAAATGCGCTCGCCCCTGCCGGCAACCAGAATGCCCAATAGGAGTCGATCAATCCAAGGCTTTGCAGGTTTAAAAAGTTAGGAATCATATACGTCGCGCTTGGGATCATGAGCGTGCTCATAATAAAGATCGTGATTCCCTTGCGAAACGGAAGCTTCATCTGGGAGAGACTAAACGCTGCGAGACTAACGATCATTAAAGAAACAACGGCATTTCCGCCAAAAAGAAGCAGCGTATTTATAAAAGGCCGGATTATATCCACATATTTGAATCCCTCAATATAATTGCTCCATTGAAATTGATGCGGGAATAGGCTGGGTGGAAACGTAAATATTTCCTGATTCGTCTTAAAAGAAGAGAAGACCGTCGTTGCAAATGGATACAGCATGGTCACGGCAAGTGCAAGAAGCACAAGCAGCATAAGCGCATACCCGATCTGAACCGTCCTTTTTTTGAAATCAAACGAAGACATAATACTGCGTTCCCGATTGCTCATGCTTCTTTGCTCCTTCCTTGAATGTAATAAAGTACCATCGAGAGCGAGGTAAGCACCAGAAACATCAGCACTCCCATCGCCGAAGCTCTTCCGTAATTCAAATTCGTAAATGCTTCATTAATGATCTGGTACATATACGTAAGTGTTGAGTTGTTCGGACCGCCACCGGTGAGAGCCATATGAGTCATAAAACCTTGTGACGTGCTGATCAACTGCATGATGAACATTAAGACATAAATGTGGCGAATGCCAGGAATCGTAATATGGCGGATTCGCTGCAGGACTCCCGCTCCATCGATTTCGGCTGCCTCGTACAAATCTTTGGGGATGCCTACAATAGCTGCCAAATAGATCAGCGTCGTTCCACCAAATCCTTGCCACGTTTCTGCGATCACAATGGAGAGCATAGCTATGCTTTTATCGGTTAACCACATAAATTGATGACTACCAAGCCAGGCTGCGATTTGATTCACCGGTCCTAGTGGATCGTACAGCCATTGCCACATGCCATAAAGCACGACAGCTGGAACGATATGCGGCAAATACACAATTAACCGCATCCCCCCTTGAAACCGGCGCAGCTCGGAGATTGCCATGGCAACGATACTGGGGACCCAGAAGCCAAGCAGTACGCAAAGCAGCATATAATAAAGCGTATTTCTGATCGAAATTAGAAGGGTACTATTCGCCAAAACCTCACGGTAATTGTTCAGACCAATAAATTCATTGCCGCCAACGAAGTCTACCCGCATAAAGCTGTATATTACCCCTTTAACAATCGGTGTCCAAAGAAACAAACAAAAGACGATAAGTGCCGGCAGCAGGAATAGAATCCCCCACATGTAATCTTTGCTTTTTTTGATAAGCGGGTGTACCAAGTCTCTTTGCTCAACCCTGTCGAATTGCGAGAACACCCCCCCACATCCTTTCTATGTTGGTATACCACTTATTTTATAGAAAGGCGGATACGCTTCCCATGACGGCTCCTCTCAACTCCATGACGGATTCTATCCAAAAAAACCGCCCTTCCCCGGGCGGTTCCAAATCAGGCGATATAGACGGCGAGTTCTTGCTCGGACTGGATTACGGGAAGCTTGATCAATGCTCTTGTTCCGCCCTCTTCCCGTGCGAAATAAGTCAGTCCATATTCCTCTCCGAACCTTAACTGAATTCGTTTATGTACATTGCGGATGCCAAAACCTTTATCTGGATCAGCCGTGCCTGACAGAATCGCCTCAACTTTCTCCAAATCAAGGGGACGAAAACCGTTATCCTCAACGGATATAAACAAGGAGTCTCCGGAAACACTTATGCCGATCCAGACTTCCCCCTCCCCATCCATTTTGCCGATTCCATGGAGAATGCTATTTTCGACGATGGGTTGCATGATGACTTTTGGCAGCAAACAGTGTTCCGTTCCTTCTTCCGTATGGATGTGGAAGCGGAAGGAGTGATTGTAACGCTTTTCCTGCAGATGCAGATAGGCCTCGACGTGGCTCAACTCTTCCCGAATCGTAATGATTTCTTTGCCCCGGCTTAGGCCGATCCGCAGCATCGTGGACAAATCCCTGACCATGTCCGCGACCTCTGGTACGCCCCCGCGAAGCCCGTACCAATAGACGGAATCTAGCGTATTGTACAGCAAATGCGGCGTGATTTGGGAATGCATCAAGTTTAGTTCGGACTCTTTATGCTTGATTTCCATCACGTATTTTTCTTTGACCAATTGGTTCAATCGTTCTGTCATCAAATAAAATGAACGGTATGAAGTGCCAATTTCATCCTTGCGGTCTTCTTCCGCATATCTTTTCATTTCTTTACCTGGTTCATAGGAACGGGAGAGACTGGCCAATCTCGCCAACGGTCTTAGAACTGACTTGCCTAAATAGAATAAGAAGAACAAAAGAACGATGAAATAACATACCGCGATGATCCGTATAATCCCTTGTACTTCATTATAGGAACCTAATAATGAGCGGAGCGGAATCTCATAAATAAGCCGATTGGCATACGAAACACTGTCATGGTAGACGTACATATGACTTTCCGTAACCCATACGCCGGGCAAAAGCTCTTTACCATTCTCAGGTATGGTGAAGGTTGGTCCCACAGCATCTAGGCCTACCAATACCGTTCCTTTCCTATCTGTTAGATATACTCTTGTATCTACCGGGAGGGTAATAGAGTTTATTTCCGTCATCAGCAATTTTTCGATTTCTGTGGCTGCTATAACACTGATCGGTTTCCCGCCATGAGAAAGGTCTATAACAGCCCTTATTAGGGCTATCGTTTTGTGCGAATCCTGATTGAAGCCAAATTGCTCAATATGCTCTATCAGGACCTCTCCATCCATCTCTACCGCTTTTCGAATCCAAGCTTTTTCATCCAGACTCTCGATAAAGAAGACACCTGCGCCGGATACATGAGTAGAAGGTGCAAACTCATAGTTTCCAGGGTGCTTGGTCAGCACGAACAAAGAATAGTTCACATTAGTCGAATAATTGCTAAGTACATTCTCCGTTGCGATGTATTTGTGCAAGCTTCGGTCAACACCGGATTGGCTGTCGTCTCTCCATTGCTGGATTGTATCGGAGCTCATGATGGTTACCAGCTTCTGATCTACAGCATCCATGACGCGATCCATCGTCGCATGATTTTGTTTGTTCAATTCGGACAAGGCTTCCCCCACCTGCATTTTGATCGAAAGTGAGGCGCGATTGGAAGCAAACCAGAAAATGAGAAGCATGGGAGTGAAGATAAATACGATGACAAAAAGTACAGCCTTCTTCGTTAATCGTTGTGATTGCAGGCTTCTAAACAATGTAGTTTCACTCCGATCGGACGGAATTAGGGCTCTCCCCATAATATCTTTTGAACACACGGCTAAAATGCTCGGGTGATTCATAACCGACTTCATCCGCAATTTCATAGCGTTTTTTTGGCGTGCTGACGAGCAGGTATCTGGCTTCCTCCAGTCGCAGCCTGGTCACGAATTCCCATACCGTCTCACCGACAATTTGCTTGAATAAATAACTCAGATAGTTTGGACTCAAATGCACAGAATCAGCAATATCCTGTATTTTCAGCCCCTTATTTCGGAAATTCAAGCGGATATATCCAACCGATTGCTGAACGATCGCCTGATCACGATCCGCCAATGATGCAAGGATAAGCTCGGCAGCCTCCGCTAAAAAGGCACAGAGCCGATCCTTGATCTCTGAGCCTGTAAGCGGAAACCGAAAGTACAGGATGGGATCAAGCTCTCTATATTTTTCACCTATCGTCTCTTTCATTTCCAATAAAACGGTGTAAACTCTGTAAGCAATGCTTAACGGGATGCCCGCAGTCGAGTCATTGCTATCAAAAACAGGGGAAATCTCCGAGATAAAACATTGAATATCCTCCTGTACCCCCTCCAGTTTTTTTCCGGTTCTTATCCTTTGCGCCAATTGTTCTGTTTTTTCTTGCCAATTCACCTGACCCGACGCTTCCTTCAAAGAAAAATCCTCGGCGTAAAAAACATTATGATTATCATATAACGCATGCCATTTGACAGCTTTGACCGAATCACGATAGCTTTCTGGGAGTGTGTGCAGTCCAGGCCTTATAGAGCTAATGCCAACAACCGCCTTTAAATGCAAGTAGGATTGAATATGCGTAACGATCTTTTTCCCGATCAAATTCATTTTCGCTACATGCTCCTGATCCCGCTCTTTATGATCCGCCTCGCTAAACTGCATGATGGTAATGATTTGATTGCCTTGGCCATAAAAAGCTACCGCATTCCAGTCCGCCAATGTCTCCTCGATAATATTAACTGTCGCATACTTCAGCAAATTGCGGTCCCTCAGCTTCTGGATAACCTCCTCCTCGGCTCCGAAGCGCCCCCATGAGAGCTCGGTAACAAGCAGCAGGTAATAAGGACCTTCAAATTTTAGACCAATTTGTTCAAAAATAAATAGATAATCATCGGATTTTTCCAATGATCCGGCAATCACTTCATTTAAAATATAGGATCGCAAAGATAACATTCCCGTCATCGAGAATTTAAGCTTTAATGATTCTTCCAATAGCCGCTTATATTTTTTATCGCGGTTTGACAGCTCGGCGCCAACCACCTTGGTCAATTGTGACAACTGAACAGGTTTGATTAAATAATCCCTTGCCCCTAGCCGTATACATTGCTGCGCATATTCAAATTCATCATGTGCCGATATGACAACAACGGGAATATCCGGTTTTTCGGATAAAATAGATTCCATCAACTCGATCCCGTTCATCCCATCCATCTGAATATCTGTCAGCACGAGATCAATAGACTCCATCCGCAAATAATCCAAGGCTTCGTAACCGTTGGAGGCAATCAAAACCTGCGTGATGCTTAAATCGGATATCTCCAGAAATTCCTTGATGCCTTGGCATACAATCGCCTCATCATCTACTACCAATATAGTGTACATTCCTGTCAGTCCCCTCCTTGACGCGATGGAACGATTCTCCCATAAATTATAGGTGCAATGGGTTACTATTTTTCATTATGCAATCCGCATTCGGGTCTTGTCGATGATCAATTCTTTGGGGAGTATGATATTTTCCATGCTTATAGCAAAAAGGCGATAGCTAAAAAGCTATCGCCTTACAATGAAGTCTGCAAGTTCATTTTACGTAAAAAGAGAGCGCTGCCGCTTGCTAGCCACGATTAAGCCTGGCGATCATCTCATTCATTATCTCTTCTGTGAAGGAGCCGCCGCTAAATGTGCTCAAGGCCCGGAGCGGCAGGTTATTGATCATCGCCTCCATCATTCCGCTGAATTCTTTATCTTCCTGCAATTTTGCAAACGGATGGGTTAATAGAATATGATCTAGCTCCTGCCGTGCTTTACTACCCACAGACGGATCGGCCAATAAATCGCAGATCAGGGTATTACGATCAATCCGAAGCGGCAAAGCTGCCGTCGATCTGACCATGACCTTTTGAGCCAGTTCAATCTCCGCGGATGACTTGCCAATCAGTATTTCGAATTCCCCGGTCTCTACATGCCAGCTGTTCATGTCCACGTTGTAGTAGGAGAACGCGCGATGATCCAGATGGAAAGTGACAGCGCGGGATGCTCCCGGTTCCAGGAAAATCTTCTGGAAGCCCTTCAGCTCCTTCTCCGGACGCAAGACGGTGCTTTGCACATCCCTTACATACAATTGTACAATCTCCTGTCCCGGCCGATTCCCGGCATTATGGACAGTGACGGTAACCGTCAGTTCCTCATTATCCTGGATATCGTCCGCATGGATCTCCAAATCCTGGTACGTAAATGCAGTGTAGCTCAACCCAAACCCAAACGGGAATAACGGCTGAATCTTTTTGGCTTCGTAGTGGCGGTAGCCTACAAAGATCCCCTCCCGATAATCAACGCGATCTCCTTCGCCCGGGAAATTCAAATAACTCGGATTGTCTTCAAGCCGTAGCGGGAAAGTCTCCGCTAATTTACCTGAAGGGTTGGCCTCGCCAAATAACAATGCGGCGATTGCGCTTCCGGATGCCTGTCCGCCCAAATAAGCTTCGAAAAGTCCTTTGACCTTGCCGAGCCAAGGCATCTCAACGGGGGCTCCATTGCTTAACACCGCTACCACATTCGGCTGAACCTCTGCGATCGCTTCAATCAAAGCAATCTGATTGTACGGTATTCTCAGATGTTCGCGATCGTATCCCTCAGACTCGCAACGATCGGGAAGACCGATAAACAAGATGGCTGCATCGCTCTGCTTCGCTGCCTCCTGCGCATCCCGGATAAGCTCCTCCACCACTTCGTCATGCTCAAGCGCATAACCCGGTTCATATCGCACCTTCGTACTGCCAACCAGGTGGGTAATTTCCTCAAGCGCATAATCCAGACGGGTAGGGTGGATATGCGAACTGCCTCCTCCTTGATAGCGCGGCGTTTGAGCTAACGCCCCAATGACCGCCACTTGGCTCGCCCTGGATAAGGGCAGAATCTGCCCCTCGTTCTTCAACAGAACGGTGCTCTCGACCGCGGCTTCCTTAGCCAACTCATGATGCTTCATCTTGTCGTAAACCGCATTTTCCTTCTTGCCGTCTATCGCTTTAAAGATAATTCGAAGCAGCCGCTCAACCGCCTGATCCAACCGTTTCTCCGACAGTTCCCCCTTTCGGACAGCGGCGATGATTTTGGCTTCCCCGCCGCCGTTGCTCGTCGGCATTTCGAGCTCAAGCCCTGCTTGCAAGGCGTCGACACGCTCATTGACAGCTCCCCAATCAGATACGACAAATCCTTGAAAATTCCACTCGTCTCTCAAAATATCGCTAAGCAAGCGCTTATTCTCGGAGGCAAATTCCCCATTGACCTTGTTATATGCGCACATGACCGTCCACGGCTGCGATCGCTTGACCGCATTTTCGAAGCTGGCCAGATAGATTTCTCTTAATGTCCGCTCATCTACTGTTACATCGGTTGACATTCTCCGATATTCCTGATTATTAGCGGCAAAATGCTTCAATGAAGTCCCGACGCCCTGGCTCTGCACACCTTGAATATGGCTAGCGGCCATCTCCGAAGACAAATACGGATCCTCAGAGAAGTATTCAAAATTTCTGCCGCAGAGCGGTGAGCGTTTAATATTAGCACCTGGCCCTAGTAAAATCGCCAAATCCTCAGCCTGGCATTCTTCCCCAAGCGCCGTTCCAACCCGTTCGAGCAGCTCCCGGTTCCAACTGCTCGCTAACCCTGCTGCAGAGGGAAAGCAGGTAGCCGGCACACTTTGGTTAAACCCCAGATGGTCCGCTGTGCCAATCTGTTTACGAAGCCCGTGCGGTCCATCGGTTACCATGATCGAAGGAATCCCCAGACGCTCAATGCCCTTCAGATTCCAGAAGTCGGCCCCCGAACACATCGCTGCTTTCTCCTGCAGCGTCATCTGCCGAATAATCGATTGAATATCTCTTGTCGTCATTTTATATAACCTCCCATACAGATACAGAAATTTGAATATCATTATTGGTTTTGAGTCATTTCCTTCAGTTCTTGAATAATAGCTGGGAATTTCTTATCCAACTGATAGACATAAAGAATCAGGATTGCCAAAATGCTGATAACCAGCGGAGCGTACAGGTACACCATCTTGATCACCTCAATGGCTTGCCCGGATTGATTGGCCAGCGTTCCGTCATATCCGCCAAACGCCAGCGACCAGCCTACGGCCGCTCCTCCCAGACCGCTCCCGACCTTGGTTCCGAAGCTGCCCGCGCTGTAGACCAATCCCTCGGAGCGAATGCCTGTCTTCCATTCCCCATACTCAATCGTGTCCGCCAGCATCGCGAACATCGTTCCTACCAGCGGAGCCATGAATAACGCCTTGACTACAGTTCCAATCAGAATAACGTTGAAATTGTACGGGTCGATCATAATGATCGCAATGCCTATCATTCCAAGCACACTGGCGGATAAAGCCGTGTTGCGTTTACCGAAGCGCTTGACCAGCGGTGCAGTAAGCGGGATACCGATCAGCATGGGCAGCAGACTCGCCAGCCCCAATGGGCCTACCAGATCGGGATTCTCCAAGATATACTTGGCGTAATAGGCATTCAGCCCGCTGGTCAAAGCGCTGCCTATATAGACAACCAGACAAAATGCCACCATAAGCAGCCAGTATTTATTGCGGAACAAGGCGGGCAGCGCTCTCTTCAAAGGCACCTTTTTAGCGGCAACAACAGGCTTAACCCGCTCCTTCGTCGCCTTAAACGTAATTAGATACATAAACGGCGCAAGCGCTCCAATAATCAGAAAAGTAAGGAACCAGCCCGTCTTGCCTCCGCCGAAATGATTCACCATAGGCATCGTAACGAAAGTAATTAATGCCGCTCCGGCCATAGCCAGCGTCATTCTGAAAATATTCAGCAGAGAACGCTGGTATGGATCCTGGGTAATCAGCGCATTCAGCGTACCGTAAGGGATATTAATCGCTGTATAGATCAAATTTACCAGCAAATAAGTTGCGTAAGCGTATACAATTGCTCCGGTCGGTCCAAGCTCAGGCGCATAAAACAAAAGGATCAAGCTTCCTCCGAACGGCACGCTCATCCATAGCAGCCAAGGCCGCGCTTTGCCATGCTTGCTGTCTGTCCGGTCTACGATAGCGCCCATTACGATATCCGCACCGCCGTCAATAACTCGAACCAAAAGCATCATAGTCCCGATCACGGCCGGCGCTATTCCAATAATGTCAGTATAAAAAATGCTTAGAAAAGTACCAATTACGGTAAACACAAGGCTGGTCGTAAAATCACCAATGCCATAACCAAGCTTCTCTCTAAAGGAAACAGGAACATATCCTGCTTCATTGTACTTATTTTCACTTGCATCCACTCTCATATCCCCCTGTTCATGCTGTCAGGACTATCGCACTCTCCGCGGCAAAATCCACAGAGAGTGCAATAAATATCCGCTTTGAGGCTATTTTTTAATGACAATTGTATTAAAGGATCCCGCTTCCAGTTCAAAGCTGAGCGTCTGATCGCCCGCGTTCAAATTCAAACGGCGCGCTTCCTTGAACGGATTATTAATGACCACGACGATTTCTCCATCCGGATTGCAGAAAGCGACGGATTTGCCGGTCCAGGCCCCCTGAAGCCCTATTCTGCGTGAGCCGGGAGCAATAAAATAGGCAAAATGCTTCATCACATAGTACTCCGGATTAAACGTATACTGCTTCGTCTGCGGATCTACCGTTATCATGGAATTTTGCTCCCATCCCCAGGTGCTCCGTCCCCGCGGCTCCAGGACCATATTCCAGTAGATATAAGCATTAACCCCATGGGAGAAGTAATGCTGGTACAGATTATAGACATATCTGGCATAGTCCCAGGAGTTTTCACCATCACCGCACTCGTTCTCCGTCTGCATATAACGCAGCTCGGGATAGCTGTCAACCGTCCGCTTAATTGCATTTTTACCTGCCCACTGGTAACCGACTCCTTTAATATAGGAATACGCTTTCGGATCGCTCAGCACAATTCCGGCATAATCGTCAAAATCGGTTGTCCGCTTCTTTAACAGTTCCTCCCATGGGTCAGGGGCATTGATCGTTCCCAGCCAGATTTCTGTATTGAGACCATACTGTTCAAAGGCCGGTCCGAGATAATCAGCGATAAATTCGCGCAGCTGCTCGCCAGTCCATACACAGGAAGGAAACTTCTGATCGGCAATCACTTCATTTTGTACGTGAATTTGATGAATAGGGATTCCCTGCTCTTCGTAGGCTTGTACAAATTTTACGAAATACAGCGCATACGCTTCCAAAATTTCTTTCTCCCAGCGCAAAGTCCCGTAATTGTAGGCCTTCGGGTACTTCATCCATGTCGGCGGACTCCAGGGAGAAGCGAAAAATTTCAAATCCGGATTATAGGATTGCGCCTCTTTGATGTACGGTATAAGATACTTGAAATCTCGCTCGATGGAAAAGTACTTCATCTCCAGATCCCCGTCTGTCTCATTATGGCTGTACCATTTCTCAGCATAGTCACTTGCCCCGATCGGAAGCCGGCAAATCGTAAATTTATGGTCGCCGTCCGGGTGAAATAAGGAATAGAAGATCTCATGACGCTGTTCCTCGCTCAGATGCTGCAGCGCTATATAACCCAGCTCGTTGAAGCATCCGCCAAAACCTTCCACCAACTGATGCAGCTCGCCGTTCAACGACAGGTTAGCGCTTTCTTCTGTATAAGAGAATGACTTCTTCTCTGCCCAAGCCTCCTGCGTTGAGGTTGAATACCATTCCACGGGATAACTCATTATTCATTTCCTCCTTGCTTGAATTAGAGCATTCTTTACTGTACATTCATTATGACAAATCGCAATCGAAATGAAGATACGCAAATCCCTGTGAAATTTGCCCTAATCCAAGGTGGTGCTGAACATGATTATTCCTGAGCCCTATCGCTCCTATGTATCTTCACATTCAAAATGGCTTCCTGCCATCGACTGGAACGTCAAATTATTTGGCGCCCATATGCAGAAGGTAGAGAACGGATGGAGTGTACCCGAGGAGGCCCATCCTGCTTTTGAGCTGATTCTGATCCTTGAAGGAATTCAGATAACCCTGTTGGAGAACTTGAAATATGAGCTGCATCAGGGGGATATTTTGCTGATTCCGCCAGGCTTCAAGCATATTAACCGATGTACCGATGAAGGCGGATTAACCTATTTCATTGCCCATTTTAATGTGGATGAACCGCTCTTCCGTCAGGAGATGAGCCTGAACGCCAAGCTGTTCTACCCCTGCGGCTCCGAGGACAATGAACGGCTGAGGGCAGGCATGATGAACTGGGTCCATCTGGCCCAGCGCGAAGGCGAATATACCGTCGCCGATCTGTTCCGCATCCAGGCCGGCCTGTTCGAAATCTTCAGCGTGCTGGCCCAGCGGATGTCCGCGAATTCTGAGGAAACCGTACCGCCTACAGCCGCCCACTATGCCAGACTCATTGCCGAATCGCTAAAATCCAATTTCAATCATGAGAATATGAAAAATGAGGGGCTTCGGGAGAGGGAAATTCATATTGAGGATATCGCGGTTTCTCTTAAAATAAGCCCTGGCTATGCGCTTGAAGTCTTCCAGAAGGTCTATGGCATCTCCCCGCGTAAATATCTTTCGGAGCTTAAGCTGCACGAGGCCAAGCAGCTTATTCACCAGCCTGACCTGGATATCTCGCAGATCGCATCGATGCTAGGCTATTCCAGCCTCGCTCATTTCAGCCGGCAGTTCAAACGCTGGACAGGCATGAGTCCGCGCCAGTACCGACAAACGCTCGGCGGCATCGTGTTCTTTGATCAAGGTTCCAAATCCTGAGCTCAGTTAACTAAACTATGGCAAAATGTAAACTCTGTATGTATTTCAAACTTTGTGATTCATTTCATAGTTTTGTGCCTTGATAAAAAACATAATTTAGTGTGATAATAATAATCTATGACTATACACCGAGAAAAGAAGGCTCGAAAATGAACCTGGGCAAATACCCTACCTTTATTGAAAAACCAATCAAAGCAACATTGAAACCGATGCATGAAGTACTTATCACTTTACTGTCAGCCTTTCTGGTCGCCGTCGGAACAAACCTGTTCCTCGTCCCACATCATCTTCTGTCCGGCGGGATTACCGGCGTCGCTTCCATTATCGGCTATATGACGGGCTGGAACATCTCACTGCTATATTTCGTTCTTAATTTACCGTTAATCGTATGGGGCTGGAAAGCGGTTGGCAGACGTTATATTCTTCTAAGCTGCCTGTCCGTTGTCAGTACAACCTGGTTCATGGCCGTCATTCCACAATATCAGATGACAAAAGACCCGATTCTAGGTGCCATCTTCGGCGGGGTTGTCTCCGCCATCGGCATCGGCTTGTCATTGCGTGTTGGCGGGTCTACCGGCGGCTTTGATATCGTTGGCTCCATCGTTACATACAAGCATGACTTGGCTATGGGAAATATTCTGTTAATATTAAACGGGATCGTCATTCTCGTCCTGGGCTTCTATAAGAGCTGGGATCTGGCGCTTTATTCCATGCTATCAACCTATATTAAGGGAAAAGTGGTCGATATGATTCACGTAGATCATGTTAAAGTGACCTGCTTCATCGTCACGAAGAAGAAGGACGAGATGCTTTCCCAATTGCGCAAGCTGCATCATGGGATCACCTGCCTCCATTCCGAAGGCGGCTATACTGAGGAAGACAACTATATGCTGATGACCGTGACCACCCGTTACGAGGTGCCTTCCGTTCGCAAGACAGTCATGACAACAGATCCCAAAGCATTTATGAATGTCGTGCAATCCACAGAAATTATAGGCCGCTTCAAAAGGCCAAGAAGATAGAAGCTCATCATCTCTTCCACCTATAAATCAAGCCAGCTCGGCAGCCATCTGATGATGGAGCTGAACTGGCTTTTGTATGTCTGTATGTGGAATCTAAAGCCTCACTTTCTATTGTGCTCGGCACGCCAGTCGTCAAGCTGCTTCTGAACCTCCGCTCGCACTTCATCGATCCCCGCCTGTTTGAGCTCATCATTGAACTTGGGCAGCTCGGCATCGACATCCAGGCTTCCTGTCATCAGGCTGGGGTAATACTTCTCCCAGACCATCTCGATATTCTTCCGCTGAATCGGCATGCGCGATAAATCCGGCGTGAATCCCAGCAAGCTGGATTTAAGGGCCTGGCTGTTCGAGCTGCGAAACTGCTCCCATTTGTCCAGAGGATCCGGAACATCCCCGCCCATCGTATTCAGGATAAACCAGTTGCCTTGAGTATATTGTACTCCCGAGTAGTCCGGCGGTGCATCCGGTATAGGGTCCCCGTTGCTGTCCTTGGGTCTTATCAGAACGATCTGACCATTGGAATCGAGATTGTAATGCACCCCCTCAATCCCGTAATTGAACAGATTGCGAACCTCGGGATCAGTATTCAGCACATTTAGAAATTTCATGCACTCTACTGGATGCTTCGTATCTGCACTAACGGACATAATTCCTCCCCGTACCGACTCCGTTGTAACCAGCAAAGGGGTTACCGGATGAGCGATTAATTTATAACCGCGATCCTTGCTCCAGCTATTCTCCGATAGCGGGCCCCCTCCGGCAGCTTTCCAGAAGACCCGTTCATTGCGCTTCAGCCCCTGGGTCTCCCGTAAAGCGGCATCCTCATTAATATACCCCGCCGTATAATATCGTCTAAGCGTATCCAGCACCTGTCTTGCTTCCTTCGTCTCAAAAATATTGACGACCGGAGCATCCGGATCCTGGGACAGGACCATGAGGGGAAGCTTTTTGTCGAGAATATATTCATAACCATCCAATGCAAAAAAGTTATTAGAATCCTTATCCAGCTCCATGGGCTGATAGGAAGGCTCTTTTTCCTTGATCATTTTAAGCACTGGTTCAAGCGATTCCAATGTATTGTACCGGGAAATATCAATATTGTATTTTCTTACGAGCTCCTCCGGATACATCCACTGCTCCCGCGTGGCCAGCTCCTTGTTGGTTGGCACGCCATAAATACCGCCATCATACATTCGTACCCCTTCCCAAAAGATAGGATCGATCGCGTCATACATTTCTTTACTAACGCTTGAGAGATAGTCATCCAGCCTCAGCCAGGCTCCCCGTTGAATGTAGGTGGCGTATTCCGGAGCAAAAGCGATATCAAAAGGCGTACCCGCGGATACCATCGTGTTCAGCCGCTCTTCATACTCTTGCCATCCTACTTTAATGTAAGTAATGGTCACGCCTATTTTTTGAGCCAAAATCTCATTGATCTTATCATTGACGATCTTCAGGTCCTTGTCCGGCTCTCCGATCGTATAATAGATGAGATTCACCGTGTCTTCGTCGGAGAGACTCTCCTCTCTGGGGTCAGCGAACCAGGAGCATCCTGCCAAAGACAAGACAACTCCCATTGCGCACAGAAGAAATATAACAAGCCTCGCCATTCTGAAGGGATGTTTCTGCCTCCGCATTATGTCTCTCCTTCCTGCCACTGCCAAGCTTCATCTCTATTTCCTTAAATCTGACGGCGACTTGCCGAAGAAGCTGTGAAAATGCATGTAAAAATAGCCCGGATTCGAATATCCTACCGATTGAGCAATACTGGCGATCTTCTCGTCCGTGGATAAAATCCGTTCACGGGCCCGCAGCATCCGGTAAGCCATAATGTATTCTGAAAATTTCATCTGGGTTTCCTTTAGAAACAGCTGCCCCAAGTAGGTACCATTCATGCGAAACTGTTCCGCCACCATCTTTAACGTGATATTCTGAGCATATTCCGTCTTGACCATCAGCAGGATGCGATTGACCAGCTTGGATAAGCCGTCATAGCGAACGCCCAGCACGGGATCGATGTTGACATCATCATGATCAGCCCCTTCAAGAGTACCGTGCAAATCCTCCACAATGATTTTCTCCACAACCTGCTGCAGCTTGGAACGATTCACCGGCTTGAGCAGATAATCCTTAACCCCGCAGCGAATAGCTTCCTGAGCGTATTCAAATTCACTGTAGCCGCTCATGATAATATATTTCGCCGGCAGGCCCAGCTGATTCAGCTTGCGGATAGCATCGTAACCCCGGTCCTTGCCAATACATACATCAAAGATCGCGATATCTGGATAGAACGCCACGGCTTTCGATATAGCATCCTCTATTGTCTCGCTCGTCTCGATACAGCCGAAGCCATATTTCTCCCAATCCAGGGTCCGTTTCATTCCCTCTAAAATCTGGGGCTCATCATCCACAATCAGAAGTTTGTACATGTAAACCGACCTCCTTTGGAAGGATTACAGAAATCTTTACACCCGCTTCTTCGTTGTTCCCAATCTCCATGGCAAAATCCTCACCATAGAAGAAATGCAGCCGGGTATGCACGTTATGCAAACCGATGCTCTTCACCGGAGCATCATCCTTGCGATATAAAGCATCGCGGATCTCATTTAGCCGTTCCTCGGCAATCCACTTGCCATTATCGACAATTTCCAGTACGAAATGCTCCTCCGCCTCCCAGCCATTGATGACTATCAAATTGAAGCCATTGCTTGGATTAAAGCCGTGAACGAAAAAGTTTTCCGCAAGGGGCTGCATCCAGAACTTAACGGTAGGCAGCGATAAAAGGGCTTTTTCTACGTTAATTTGATAATAAAACCGGTCCGGATATTTAAACTCCATAATCTTGAGATATTCCTGCAGTAAGGACAGCTCTTTGCCGATGGTAATAATATTTTCATGTTTCACCATGTCGCGATAGAGGGCACCCAGTGCTGCAATGGCATCAGAAGTGTCAACGTCGCTATTTACTAATGCTCTTGAGCGGATCGCCTCTAACGTGTTGTATAAGAAATGCGGATTGATTTGATTCTGAAGCGCTTTCATTTCGGTCTCCTGCTGCTTCAGCTTTAGCAGATATTCCGTGCGGATATACTTATCCAGCTGTCTGGACATGTCCTCCAGTTCCCTGGAGATCATTTCATATTCGTTGCGCCGATAACGCGCAGGGGTCTCAGGCGTAAAATCCGCCGTTTTTACCCGTCCCATAG
Source organism: Paenibacillus sp. 79R4 (assembly GCF_013393165.1). Lineage (NCBI taxonomy): Bacteria > Bacillati > Bacillota > Bacilli > Caryophanales > Paenibacillaceae > Paenibacillus > Paenibacillus sp. 79R4. The sequence continues at coordinate 405,154 of NZ_QJOT01000003.1, forward strand.
AATGAATAATATGATGGAGGAACCTCGCATCATCTCTTAGATTATGAACAATAAGCATCAGAACACTGATCATCGCCGACAGTACAATAAGGAATACACTTAGAAGCACGCCTGCCTTTTCTTTAATCATCATGCCTAGATCGACCAGACCAACGAACTGGTAATCGAACTTGGTGGAGGGAAACGTGACGAAAAAGACACTGTTCAGCCCGCCCATGGACATATATCCCTGGCTGCGCCCATCCGCCACCGCTTGGCGGGCCAGCTCTTCGGTATGACGGTTCGCCCCGACGATGGGGTATACATCTCCGGATGCGCTGACGATCGCCGCTTGTTCAACCCGATAATTGCTAACATTTTTGAATATTCGGTCACTGCTGACCAAGAATCGAAATTCGCCCAGCTGGCGCGAAATCTGGTTAGGGTCCGACAATTTTTTGCGGTACACAAATCCCTTGTGAATAGACTCTTGAAAAGCTTCGTCCGTATTAGGAAGCTGGAACATAAAGCTTGCACTGCCATTATTGTCAAAGCGGATCACATTCCCCCGCTGCTCGGTATGCAAGCTTACCTGAATGATATCTCCCTGTCCCCCGCTGTACAAGAAAGACTTCATATCATCCGGAAAGGATACGAGCGGCTGGTTATAGCGGCTTTCCTGAAGCCTGCCGGTAAGGTATCCTTCAGCGCTATGGTCGAGAAAGCAGCGGACATCGTCCATTAAACCGCTGTTGGAATATACCCGCTGCATATATGCCTCAATACGATCGGCATTATACTGGAACGTATTTTCCACGCGGATAAAGGCGCTGGCCGCCTCATTCCGGGCGTTATCCACCCACTGATACAACAGAATGGCGCAGGTAAGAATGCCAATGGCCAAACCGATAGCTACTACAAATACCGTATAAGCAATGAATTTGCCGCGATATATTTTGATTTGCAGAAAGGACATAATGCGACGCCTCCTTTGCTAAAAGGCCTATGTATTCATAATATAGCATACAAACGGAATAGGAAAACTCGAACAGAGGCTAATCCCCTGTTCGAGCTTTTGAAATAACGCCGTCATTTCATAATTACATCATTATTTGAAATAAGCTTCAATCTGTTCCTGGGCAGCCTTCATAATGGTCTCCATTCCTGCCGCTTTCATCTCAGCCACGATCTTTGGAACTACAACCTCCGGATCCGAGGCGCCTGTCATCAGTTCATAGCGATATTTATCCCAGACAGCCTTGGTGGTAGCTACTTCGGTAGAAAGATTGCTGATATCCAAAGCGAAGCCCAACACGGATGAGGAGGATGCTTCTTCATTCAGCTTGCGAACTTGTTCCCATTGATCTTCAGGAGCTCCTTTCGTCACCGCCAAATCAAAGAAGGTACCTTGGGTATAAGCCGCCAGCGGCCAAGTATCCGTCTTCCGCTCGATTACCTTCTCACCATTTACATTTTCATAGTCCACACCGAGTTCACCAAAAGCCAGCATATTGCGCAGTTTCGGATCTGTATTCACCAGCTCAAGATATTTCAGAGCTTCCTTCTTATATTTAGAGTTGGAGGAAATGGCATTTAAGGAACCCTGAATCGTACTGGTCGTAAACAGCGGACCAAAGGTTTGCACCATGTCGTACTTTTCTACGCCCTCAGTAATTTGCCAGTTCGCTTCTGCGCCAGGAAACGCTTGGGCGCTAAAGAATGCGCGGCCTTTATCCGGCTCGCCCTTAGTAGGAGCATCCGGGTTAATGATGCCATCCTTATACCACTCATGCAGCAGTTTGAGATTTTCCATCACATCCGGCTGCTCCAGCGTCGATACCACTTTGCGGGATGGATCGTCAAACCTCACACCGATCGGTTGGAGACCGAGAGTAAGATCATCATAGCTATTCATAAAACCGCTAAATCCATCACTTTGAGTCAAAGGCAGCGGATAGAAGCTTTTGCCTTCCCCGGCTTTCATATCCCGCAAAGGTTTGTCAAGATCCTGCAATGTTTTGATGTTATTCAAGTCAATACCGTATTTCTGTACGAATTTGTCATCAAATACCCAATACTGAGTCACGGAAGAATCTTTGTAGGTTGGAACAGAGTAAATTTTACCGTCGATCTTCGTTCCATCCCAAACCTTTTCAGGAATAAGTTTATACAATTCAGGCGACTCACTTTGAACCAGGTCTGTGATATCGGCAAAAGCTCCCATCGACACCTGTTGATTGTATTTCGTATTGTTCGTAAACATGATGTCAAAAGGCTCACCGGTGTTCACAATGGTGTTGATCTTGGTATCCCAATCGCCCCAGCTCGCCACCTTGATATCGATTTTGACACCGATCTTCTCCGCCGTATACTCGTTCATAGCAGCGATCGCTTTATTAAAGTTTTCTGGAACCTGTCCCCCGATCGTCCACCATACCAGAGTAGGAATATCAGCCGAATCTTTTGCCTTGTCCGTGTCGCCCGAGTTCGTCTGGGCTGTGGAATTCGCATCTCCACCAGACCCTTCGGACTTGGAATTCGAGCCGCCGCATGCGGCAAGAGACGACATTAACAGCATGACAATACAGAGTGTGGATAGAAGCTTCCATGATCTTTTCACAAATATTTGCCCCCTTCTATGAATGTTCACCGTATGCATGTTCTGAGATGATATGATAAACCAGAAAATCTGGTTTATTTCAGGTCAACCTTTGATAGCCCCCACCGTCAAACCGGAAATAAAGTATTTCTGGAAGAAAGGATACGCGAAGGCTACAGGTAATACGATCAGAATCGCCACCGCCATCCGTGCGGTTTCTTTCGGCATGGTAGCAACCAGCATCGAATAGCTGACGCCCATGCTGGAAGCATTTCTGGCCAGCGCGTCTACGTTGCTCATCAAGTTATTCAGCAAGGCTTGCAGCGAAAAGAGATCCTGATTGTTGATATACAGCATGGATTGGAACCAATCATTCCAATAAGCAAAGCATAGAAACAGACCGATGGTCGCCAAGACCGGCAAAGATATAGGTAAAATAATTGAGAAAAAGATACGGAACTGGCTGGCGCCGTCTATTTCCGCCGATTCGATAAGTCCATCCGGAATCGTGCTTTTGAAAAATGTTTTGCAAATAATTACGTTAAAGGAGGACACCGCTAACGGCAGTATAAGCGCCCAAATCGTATCCTTAAGACCTAGCAAATTCGAGTTAATATAGTAGCTGGATACCAAGCCGCCGTTAAATACCATCGGGATAAAGACGAGCCAGGTCAGGAATCCTTTTAATTTGTAATTCGATTGTGAAAGCACATAGCCCATCGATGTTGTCAACAGCACACCCAGGACCGTGCCAACCACAGTAACCAATACCGATATTCCTAAGGCCCGAAGAATCATCGTACCTTGCTGGATAACAAAGCTATAGGATTCGGTTGAAAACATGGTTGGAATCATATGATATCCCGTCTGCCTGATCGAGTCCTCACTCGAAAGCGAGATAGAAAGAACCACTAACAAAGGGACCACACAGACCAGAGCGATCAAAATAAAGATCAGGTGAAAAACAATATTCATACCTGTGCCAATTCGATTAAACTTCTCGAGACCCGACATTCCTTCAGTTCTTGATGCCATAGACTCGCCCCCTTTACATCATCGCGCTGTCCGGATCGATTCTGCGAACGATCCAGTTGGCGAGTAGAATGGTCAGACAGCCCATAACGGATTGCACAAATGCGGCGGCGGATGCCATGCCAACGGTAGCGGTCTTGAGCTGTTTATATACCAGCACGTCTATGGTGGTGGTTACGTTAAATAGGGAGTTGGAATCCCGCGGGACCTGGAAGAACAAGCCAAAGTCCGTATAGAAGATCCGGCCCACTGCTAAAATGAACATCATCACGATAACCAGCTTCATCATCGGCAGCGTGATGTACTTGGTCTGCTGCCAAATGGAAGCCCCGTCAATGACAGCCGCCTCATAGTAAGTGCTGTCGATGCCGGTAATGGTAGCCAGATATACCACCATGCCGTAGCCCAGGCCCTTCCATATATTCATGAAAACCAAAAAAAATGGCCAATATTGAGGTTCCATATACCAGTTCACAGGTTCGCTGCCCATCTGGAGCAGCATCTGGTTGGCAATCCCCTTGTCGAAGCTCAAGAAAGCCCAAATGACTGCAGAGACAACGACCCAGGACAGGAAGTAAGGCAAGAACATCATCGTTTGATAGACTTTGCCCGCTCTACGATTATGCAGATGGCCAATCATCAGCGCTAATGTCACGGGAATTACAATATTGAGAATGATGAACAAGAAGTTATAGCCCAGCGTATTGCGAATAATAATCCAGGCATCATTGGACTTGAACAGAAATTCAAAATTTTTGAATCCGGACCATGAGCTATTGAACACATTGCTCAGGAAGCCCCCCGTTATTTTGAAATTCTTGAAGGCGATGATAATGCCAAACATCGGCAAGAAACAAAATAATATATACCAAACCGTAGTTGGCAACGCTAAGAGCGTCAGCTCGGTATCCTGTTTACGCCAGCGCGTGCGCAGGCGTTGTTGTCCATTCTTTTTCATGTTCACTCCGCCCCCCCATCGATGTATTAATGTATTTCTAAGGCTCTTTAATTATAAAAGAAAGCGATTACAGCTTTCTAGATAACAAACGTTATACTACAGTCGAAAAACGTTATATATTCTTGATGAAATGATGACTGAATGCCGTCATTTAACGTCAAAAATGGCGGAGCAGGAATAATCTCCTGACACCGCCATTGATTCAACTGTTGCGATCTTTCAGGGCATCCCCCTGCCCTGCTTTAACTTTTCCTTACTGACTCAAATAATTGGCCATGATTTGGGCCGCTTCAGCTCTGGTCGCTAAATCTTCAGGCGCAAACCTCTCTCCTGTACGCCCATGGATCAATCCTAATGAAGCTGCCGCCTTTATATTATCGAGTGCCCAAGCTGCAATATGAGCTTCATCCTTAAAAGTGACCGAGTATTCTATAGCTGCACTTCCATGCTCCAGCGTATACGCACGCATCAGAATTGTAGCCATTTCCTGACGGCTGATCTTTGCATTTGGGGCGAAGCTGCTCTCGGATCGGCCTGTAATCAGACCGGCCTCAACCATTTTGGCCAAATCCTCACGATACCAGGCATCTTGAGCCACATCCGTAAATGTCAGCACAGCTTGCGCATCTAGCTGGAGAGCGTTCGCCATTATCTTAACGAACTCCGCTCTCGTTATTTCACGATTTGGCTGGTATTCATTCTCGGATACCCCTTGAATCAGATGCTTCGCCGCCAATTTTTTAATAGCATCCGCTGCCCAGTGATTCGCTGGAACATCGGAGAAAGAAACATTATATTCAAGTATTGCATAAGTTCCTGCTGTGCCGATCTCGATTTCCATCATTTGCCCGTTACGCCAGCCACCCATGTAGGTTGGCGTACCATCAGCAGCGATTTTATAAATTCCAAGCAAATCAGCATTTAATATTTTATCCATAGGAAACGCTATTTTGACTTGCGGAGCAAAGCCGGAAAGATGATGTGTATCCCCCGTTCCGGTTATAATACTAAGCTCCAACTCTACAGCCCCACCCTGAAGCGAAATGCCTGTGCTACTATGAATTCCCGCCTCGCTTAATGATTTTGGAGCTATCGTCACGCGAATCTTGCTGTCTTTAAGCTGATCCTTGTCTACTGCAGCTTGTAATTGATGAAGCAGTTCAGACTGAATCTCTAATGTTACTTTATCTGTTTGCAGCTGAAGTGCATTCTGGCCCAGCAGCTCACCCGCATTCACAGGAAGCTCAATATTCGTTATACCGGCCTCTGCTGAAATAGCCACCCTGCCATTCTCTGCAGATTTGCTTAGCTCATGGGCTGTAATTACTAGCGTGTTCGGATCTTCAGGTTTGGGAGCCGGGGTTATGTCAGGTGTCTGGCCCGATCCTGAGCTGGAGCCAGATCCATTGTCATTGCCATTGCCTCCATTGCCTGGACCTCCACCTGACGCCACCCTGACCAGAATATCGTTCTTGGCCTGCAAAAGTGCTGCATACGCTTCTTTAATGACATCTGGGTCCGCATCTGCATTCAGCAATTTAGCTTCTTTATAAGCCGTACTTGCTTTGAGCGCTGCTATAGACTGCGCGGTGTAAATATCGTTATTTTTAAGTACGTCAATTTCAGTGAGAAGTGCATTTAATTGCTTCCACTCTGCAAGATCCCTGCTCACTTCAAAATCTATTTCTTCGCTTTCTTTGGCGGCTGTATACGCTTGCCCATGAAACTCTATCGTATTCGTAACAACCACTTTGTATTTGCCAGCATCGTTCGCAGTAACACGACCTATTTCATAGGTTGCGCTCACCGCATTTTCAATGGCCGTGTTGTCTTTATACCATTGATAGCCAAGCGTTCCGTTTGCTCTTGCATCGACAGAGAAGGTAACCTGACTCCCCATCACCGCAGGATTGCTTGATACGTCAACCCGATGAATCTCCGGTTCATCGATATCCACTCCATCGGGAGCTACGGTTAATGTTAATTCCGTACTGGTCACTTCCCGAGGTTCCGTCCCTTCTATTCCACGGAGTATAACGCGGAACCTGGTCCCGTTATCCTCAGCTTGCGCCGTAAAGGAATATACATCCTCCGTTACCGTTGTAGAATTCCAGCTGTCTCCACCAGCCGACATCGTTTGCCATGTCAGCGATTCGATATTTCCCTTCGCAACAACCGACAGGTTTACCTCGTCACCTTCATTGACCGTTTTACTAGGCTGCAGGTCAACAGTAAATGAGGGGGCTTCAAGCACCCAATGCGCTTTCAGCGTCAAATCACCGGTAACTACATCCTCTGCAAAATTCCACTTATTACCTTCGTTATACCAGCCCTCCAACACATACCCCGCTTTGGCAATGCCTGTGGGCTCCCCGATTTTTGAGCCATGGGCAGCGCTGATTTGATTCAAGGCTGGCTCGCCGCCATCCGTGTCAAAGCTGATTTGATAATTTTTCAAGTAAACCGGCTCCGATTTATTCCCGGCGTAATCTTCCATCACCACGTGTACCAGCTGGGCATTTGAAGTAAAGCTCAAGCTTGCCTTTGTACTGCGTCCGCGAATAATTCGATCCTTGTTGCCAACGCTATACGTCGTAGGGAAAGATTTAAGCACATTGTCTTCATACACGTACATATACCGCCAGTCACGCGCAGTAGGCATTGGCAAATTCAGTTTGTTGCCCTCCCAAGACCAGGCCTCGGCGTAGGGTTCTGCGACTTTATCAATAAAGTTTCCGCTAATGGACACCGGATCCGCTCCGGCAGGGATGACTGTGACCAAATAATCGTCTCCATTGATGGGCATGTCCGTGAATGAAGCCGAAGTTGACCCTGCCGGAACGATCATTTGTTCAGACACAGGTTCTTCTGTCGTAATCCAATTCAAAGAACGAACCTTTACTGTAATTTCACCGAAAGCAGGAGCTGCATTTTCCCAGGATACGATGAACTCTCCAGACTCCCGGGAGTCTGCGGTAATATCGGATACAGAAGCTGTGAGATCGAAGCTTACCGTTGCTGCTTCACCCTCCAGGCCATCGGTTCCGACCGGAACCACCTTCACAACCCCGGATTTGGCAGGGAGATTTTTAATGTAAAATACTTTATCGTACTTACCGCCTACAAAAACATCATTCACATATACGTTATATTGCTTGACCTGGTTATAATTAGAATCCATCTCCCACTTCAGATTCATTTCGTTGCTATCGGCAAAAGCTTGCGTTATCGTTAACCCGCCAGGTGCGGACAATTTCGCTGCCGAACCGTCGGTAATTCGGATCTGACCCACATTCATTTGATAGTCTGCAATGGTTGCGCTTTGGCCCGGATCGAACACGAGACCAAACGCAGCGATTCTCTTGCCAGCATACGAGCTCAGGTTTATGTCCTTCGTTACCCAGCCATCTGTCTGATTGCCAGACTCAGGCACCGGCACTTTTACAACCACGTCTGGATTGTCGGCAAATAAGAGACCAAGCGCCATACTGGAGTCATCATCTGCCGCCGGTTTATTATAGGTAAGCGACGCCATGGAATTCGCAATTACATCCAAATCGGTTTTATACAAATGCAGGAAGTTCTCCGCATCCAAATCACCACTAACCACAAGTGAACTGCCCCCGTTAAATCCACCTATTTTACTGTAATTATAGCGGCTTGTGCTTGTGTTATACTTCGCGCCATAATCAAAATCTACGGTTAATTTGCTGCCAACCGTGTCCTGCCACCATTGCCAAGTTACAGGAATATCCTGCAAGCTCATGTTGGACCATTCGTCGTCATTGGATACTGAGCCATTCACATAATAAGACAAGCCGTGGCCTGTATTGAAATTCGTATAGAAATTCGTACCCGCAATCACCGAACGCTCGGAAATGACGGAAGCAATTCCCGGCCAGTAACGGTTATCTGCATATACATCATTAACCGTATTCGTCGCAGACACCGTCGTATTTTGCGGATCGATGTTTGGCCCCGACCACCATAATTGTTCACGTACCTTGGTCATCCATTGGTATTCGTTCTCTGCCCTGTGTTTAACCGGATAGGATAGATTCATGTCCTCATCCAGCCCGGCATGAACAAAATCGGCCCCCAATGTCGCGAGGCTGAGCTGCGGCTGACCCTTTGAATCGAGTTTGCTCTTTAGCGCCGAGCCCTGAACGCTCTTAAAACGGTCCCGCCCGGCTTCCAGTCCGGCAAAGCCAACATCATAAAGATCAATATCCGTGCCATTGCTTTGATTCAATTGGTTTAAATAGTTCTTGGCTCCCGTAATCTGGCTGCTCCCCATCCCGTAATCAAAGAAGTAAGATTGCGAAACTGGCTCTCCATCATTTTTGTCATACAAGAATGAAATATTGTTGTCATTAAACGTTCTGGCAAAAGTGTTAGAGCCTGTGGCCGTATTCAACGAATCGTACCATTGTACATACAATCCCCCTTTTTGAAGCACCTTCAAAAACGCGATGTAATCGGGAATATCAGCTACGGCAACATTAGGGCTCTGTTCTTCCTGGTTCATGAAATAGCCGTCGAATCCGAAATAATTAGCCATTTCAATCAACTTTTCCGCGACAGGGAAATTGCCATGCTCATCCTTCACAATCATTTGTTTATAGGTCTGTTGGCCACGGTCATTATTTGAGAAGAAAATTCCGGCCAGTGATAAAACGCCATTCTTATGCGCAGCATCGGTATACGTTGGATTAGGAATATTTAGAATACCGAATTCAAACCATTTTTGCTGCCAATCGGATTGCGCCGTCTCATCATAATATTCTGGCGGTGTATAGGCCGTAGCTGTTCCATGCCAATATGAATAATAGTCCGTATATTGCCAGAAATTAAAATGATATTGGGCAAATTTGTTCGTATAAGCCGCATTTTCAATAAAGGCGTTTCCATAATCACCCGCAACAGTAATCATTTGCGCCTCCGAACCTAGCTCCGGATTTGCCTGCGTAGCTGAAAAAGGAGCTATGCGCTTTTGCAGTGGAACATAGGACCTCAGCATTTCTGCATCTGGATCGGTTTCCGGACTCCAGTTCATAATGTGACTGCTCGTATAGCCATGTACGCTCGGCTGGTTCTTCCCATGGGCACTATCACCTTCAAAAGGCCAAGTATCGCCAGCAAAAGCCGCGTGGGGAAATCCAGCAACAACCACTCCGAAGATTAAAGCCGTCACAGTTATCCTCTTAAAGCTTTTCCTTCTTGCCAGTTTAATCATCTACAATACTCCCTTCTTTCTTCCTAAGATAGGCGGTTATCTGTCATATATCTGTGGCGCCGACGAGTTCGCTGGCGTTCTTAACCGTTCTATTTCATCTTCATTTGCCTGTCCCTCCTCCTGCTATGAATTTGTATTGACAACTTAATTTTAAGAGAAACCGCTTACATTTTTTAGACAGTAAATGTTAGATTGCAGTCAAGAAACGTTATATTCCCTTGATAAAATATCGTTTGAAATAAACTAAGGGCGGGTAAGCTTCCATAAATCCTAAAGAAGCCTATCCCGCCCTTAGCAGCTTTTGTAACCTGTTTGCTCGTATTCCCGGGGAAGTCAGATGCGATCATCCGCCATTTTCACAGCGTCGCTTATTTACCTGATTAAGCTATTCATTATCTCTCCATTTGATCCCTGGATGTCATTTCATCATCCGATCAATAAAGTGACTGCTGACATGTTAAGATGAGCTGATCTTAAGCTTGATTGTCTTTATCTCATAGGGTTTAAAAGATAACTCAATCGCACCGTCTGATACCGCCAGCTCTTCGGCTTCATCCTCCAGCAAATTCGTGAGATATGCTCTGACATTCCTCATGTCATCGGGCCACCAAAGTTTAATTTGCTCCCGCCCACCGGTGGACTCATAGAAACGCAACACCACTCCGCTTCCATCTTCGGCCTGCTTCACAGTATCCAAAACGGTATGCTCGCTATCAAGGCCAATCCAGGCATGTATCGAGTTAAGCTCGCCAGACCGGAAGACAGAGGGAACAACCAGAACAGGGTGATTTAGCTGCGCCGCTTGTCTGACAACCTGGGCTTTTCGCCAGTCCTCCTGGTGTGGGTACAGTGAATACGTAAAGGTATGGTCGCCTTGGTCCGCCCCATGATCAGGCCATTTTGGCGCGCGCAGTAAAGACAAGCGCATCACGCCATTTTTAATGTCGTAGCCGTATTTGCAATCATTTAGCAAGCTAATCCCGAAGCCGCCCTCCGACAAGTCTGCCCAGCGGTAACCACATACCTCAAATTGAGCTTGCTCCCAGCTGGTATTGCGATGTGTAGACCGTTCCAGCGCTCCAAACTGAATTTCATAGGTTGCTTTGCTTGCCACAATATCTACTGGAAAAGCTACCTTCAGCAGCTTATGTTCTTCCTGCCAACTGACATGAGTATTGAAGTCAACTCTCCGGGTATGATGATTCAGCACAAGCTCCTGAGTGATGACAGAATGGCTGATTTTCCATTGGAAACGCAGCCGATCCTGAACGGCTCCCATCGCAATAATTTCACTGTTCACCAACTCTACGCTGCCTGCGGGCTGACTCTCATACCGTGGGTCAATATCCCAAGCATCCCAGTAAGTAGGGGTATCATGGTAAAATTGCAGGTCATTCCCCTTAGCGCCAGCCGAGATTAATGGACGATCTGTCCGTTTATCCAGCCATTCGGCAATCGCTCCCCGGGTATCAAATGTCAGGACATAATTCGGAGTTTCCCAGACCGGGGGTACGGTTTGGCCCGGCTGGCATCCTCGATTAAAACCTGTATCCACGGCTTGACCAAGGGTTTGATTCGCTTCTTTATTAGAAACTGAGCTCGCCTCTGCCGCTGTCTTCCCGGTAAGCCAAATTGTCTTATAACCAAACGCCGGAATCCCTGTTACCCGTACAATCGCATCCAGGGCATCCCCCTCAGAAGCAGGAACAAGGTCGAACTCCAGGGGGCCTTGTTCATCCCGGAAGGAAATTTCTTCCGGTCCTTTTCCTAGACTTGTATCTGATCCTGCAACCTTGCTTAACACAACCACTTCGTCCCGCTGCCAGCCCAGGCTGTTAAACAGAATATAAGGAGTCCCTTCAACAGCGTCTGTATTCACTCTGGAGGCTACAGCCTGAACGGCTTGATCCAAGGCTGTACGACCCAGCTTGAAAATCTCCTCATACTGCTTGGCAGAGGTAACATATACCTCCGGAATCGACGTTCCCGGAATAATGTCGTGGAACTGATTTAATAACATCAGCTTCCAGCCTTGGTCCAGCATGGCCTTTACTTGCTCACCCTGCTGGATATAATTCGCACCAAGCTGACTCCATATCTCTGCTTCCCGGAACAATACTTCCGCTTTGCGATTGCTGTATTTATTTCTGGCATGCGTTGTATAGGTCCCCCGATGCAATTCCAAATACAAGTCCCCGTGCCACTCCGGCAGCTTCAGTGCTTTGTCCCCAATGGCATCAAAGAATTCCGCCGCTGTAGCAAAGCGGCTTAACGGCAGCCCAGGCATCAGCTTGGCCCGATTTACATACTCCACCATTTCATGCGTTACACCGCCGCCGCCATCCCCGTGTCCATACAGCAGCATTAACTCATCATGAACATCACGTTGGCCAAAGGATTCCCAATGCTCCCGAACATCCTTGGGATGTGTATGCTCATTCAGGCCATGATTCTGATACGAAAGGATGGTGGTGCCGTCGATGCCAACCCAATTAAACAAATCATACGGGAATTTATTGGTGTCATTCCAACCAAGCTTGGTTGTCATGAAGTAATCAACCCCGGACAATTTCAACAGCTGCGGCAAGGAAGCGCAATATCCGAATGTGTCCGGCAGCCACTCAATATGAGACCGTTGTCCAAATTCCTTTTCATAGAAGTTTTGTCCGTACAATATTTGCCGGGCCAACGATTCACCATTAGGAATATTAAGGTCCGGTTCTACCCACATACCGCCTACCAGTTCCCAACGGCCTTCAGCAATTCGCACCTTAATTTTTTCGTACAAATCAGGGTAGTATTCTTTGACAAACGCATACAGCTGTGGTTGGCTTTGTGAATATTTAAAATCAGGGTAACGGTCCATTAAAGTACAGACGGTAGAGAAGGTCCGGCTGACCTTTCGTACAGTCTCCCGCACAGGCCACAACCAAGCGACATCAATATGTGATTGCCCTACCATATGCATAGTCCCCGGAACGGCTTCCTTTGGCATTTGGGCGGCTACCGCTTCAGACAAACGTCGCTCGACACCTCTGACATATTCGCCATCTTCTATTACCTTGTGCTCCGCTCCATATAAAGCATCCATAGCCTGATTCAGGGCCTGCTCCGTATGAATCCGACGCATATCACGCTCAGGCAGCAGCTTGGCCGCCATATCTGCCACTGTAACTGCATATTTCAAGCTTTGAATCGGTTCATTCACCCTTACCAGCTTGCTATGAACACCACGAATCGGCGGATTAATAACAGCCTGTGCGTTTAAGGGATCAACCGGCTCAGGAATCGGATCGTACAATTCTATTTCAAGAAGCGGAGTACTGCCTGCCTTGGACAGAGGCATGGGTACAAACCAGTGGTTACGATCCAGGCCATGGTAAGTCTCACCATTGATCCGCAGCAGGGCTTCTCCACCCGCTTCAAATACGAGAGCAACCTGTTGCGGATTCCACGCCTTGGGGATTTCCAGCTGCTTGGACAAAAAATAAGTTGTGCCTTGAACGCTTTGCATGTTTTGCAGGTTTTGCTCGGAGGCTTCTCCTGTTGCATATTCATATCTACCTGGTTCGATATAACGTGCCTTCCGCATCTCCCACGTTTCAATCTCTATAGCTTCAAGCCACTCATGCCGGGATAAAAAATCAATAAATCGTTGTATACGGCTCATGCTTTTCCTCCATTCGGTGAGAACGTTATAGTATGGGGTTCCTTGCAACTTGCAAATTAAGCTTTGTCCCTTCCGCAGAATTCGGCCCAACCCTGATTTCGAACTCGCCTGGTTCTACGACAGGCTTCAAATCGCTCCCGATCAGCTGCAAATGCTCTGTGCCGATTGTAAATATAACCGTTTGAGTTTCTCCCGCCTTCAACTGAATTTTGCGAAAGCCTTTTAAAGATATTTCAACGGGAGTTACTGACGCGATCATGTCCGATACATATAATTGTACGACTTCCGCACCATCCCGATCTCCTGTATTCGTAATGTTCACGTATACATTAGCTTCTCCATCCGGAGCAATGATCGCAGGCTCTATGCGGGCATTACTGTAAGCAAAGTTGGTATAACTCAGCCCGAATCCAAAAGGATACCGCGGTTTAAGATCGGTTTCAAGGTAACGCTTTCCGCGCGTTCTTCGCGCATTATAATGGATTGGAAGCTGACCCACCTCCTTCGGAATGGATATCGTTAAGCGGCCCGACGGATTGACATCTCCAAACAAAATATCCGCGACAGCATTGCCGCCTTCTTGACCTGGATACCAGGCCTCTAAAATTGCATCAGCATGCTCATCAATCCAGGGCTCTGCAACGGGTCGGCCATTGATATAAACAACCACGATCGGTTTGCCCAGCTTATGAATCTCCTGAATTAGCTCCAGTTGGACTCCCATCAGCGTCAGCGTACTCCGATCAATGCCTTCGCCACATTCCATATCACTCCAGACGTTGGCGGTGACTACCGAAGCGCCGGTTCTTAAATCGATGGTACCCTCGCCGAAATCACGCGCACTTGATCCGCCAACCACCATCACCACAACTTCAGCAGCTGCAGCTGCTTCCAAAGCAAGCTGGAAACCCTCTTGGGAGTCGCCCTTAATCCGGCAACCGGGAGCATACAAGATACTATTGTTATCTTTTCCCACTCGTCGCGCGATTCCTTCCAGTACCGTGACTATATTTCCCGAAGGCTGAGGAGAGGTATAGTCGCCAAGCTGGTTGTAAGGGGCATTGGCATTGGGCCCGATCACAGCGATTGAGCCAACCTTGTCCGGGTTTAGAGGAAGCACGGACTTTTCATTTTTAAGCATAACGATTCCTTCAGCAGCGATCTGTCTGGCTAATGCGGTATGCTCTTGGCTGCCAATGACTTGACCTGCACGGATGGGATCAACATAGGGGCGATCAAACAATCCCAACCGAAACTTCGCCTCCAGCACTCTGGATACAGCCCGATCCAGCTCCTCTGTGGCGATCAAGCCCTTAGCCAAGGCATTGGCCAAATACTTATTAAACATCTCTCCGGACATTTCCATATCTATACCGGCCCGCAGGGACTGGGCAACGGCCTCCTCACCGCTTCCTGCGGTGTTATGTCCGTCTGCCAGCATGTTTATTGCCCCGCAATCTGTAATCACAAAGCCCTTGAAGCCCCAATCGTTACGGAGTACATCATCCAGCAGGTAACGATGGCTGGTGCAGGGAACACCATCAATTTCATTGTAGGCGGTCATCACGGACCATGCCCCTGCTTCAACAGCCTTTTTAAACGGATACAAATCGACTTCATGTAATTCGCGAAGCCCCATATGAACCGGAGCCCCGTTCCGCCCCCCTTCTGATGCGCCATAACCCGCAAAATGCTTGAGTGTCGCTATCAAGGTATCAGAGGAATCCAGCGTATCTCCCTGCAATCCTTCCATGGCAGCCACCGCAAGCTCGCCAATCAAATAAGGATCTTCTCCAAATGTCTCCTCTGTTCTTCCCCAACGAGGATCACGCACAACATCCAGTACGGGAGAGTAAGTGGCGGCTCCGCCCTGACTGCGAGTTTCCACAGCCACCGCCCTGCACATTTCGCGATACAGATCTGTATTCCAGGTGCTGCCCACCGTTATAGGAACCGGAAAAACCGTTGCCCCAATGGCCATATGTCCATGGGAGCACTCTTCTCCGAATAAAATCGGAATTCCAAGCCGCGTATTCTCAATAACATAACGTTGAATTGCATTTACTGCTGCGGCCCCTTCTGCAGGCGACAGTCCTGTCTCCAGCGTTACTTCTGTCCAGGGATCCGCCCGCAGCGTTCCATATAAAGAGCCTATCCCGCCATGCCGAAGCTGCTGCTTGAATGGTTCTGTAATCTGGACCGTGCCATCCCCATTTCTTTGGTAGGCCTTCCAACCATACATTTGCAGCAGCTGTCCTATCTTTTCCTGTTCCGTCATACGTCCCAAAAGATCAGATATCCGCTGATCTATTGGCAATGCGGCATTTTTGTAATCCATACTGTTCTCTCTCCCTTAGGTCCATTGTAATAAAATAAAACCTATTCCAGTCCATTCAAAATTGTTGTTTTTGTATTAATTGCGCAAACTCATCTCATAATTAATCGTAAGGAAACCGTTTCCATCTTTCTAGACAATAAACGTTAGACCGCAGTCCAGAAACGTTAGATGTCCTTGATCGCAAATGGGGATAGCTCCTAAGCTTACCGCGTGGAAATACAAAATAAAGTGTTCATCTTATCATGATTATCAAGTGACTTGAGAGACTATCAATAACGGTGCGGTAAAACACAAAACCACCGGAGATATCCCGGTGGTTTTGTGTTTTGTATTTCACAGCAGGCCCGCCTCTTATTTGTCCAGTAATTTGGCTATCATGACATAGGCCTGCTCCTTGGTCAAATTTTCCTGCGGACGGAATTGATTATTGCCCATCCCTTGAATCAATCCAAGATGATAAGCATCATAGGCGTTATCCTTCGCCCAAGCGGCGATATTCGAATCATCAGCAAAAGTAAAGTTTGGCCCCGCCGATGCGGCTATGTCACCGCCAAGCTGCTTGTAGAGATTCATCAGCACGACGACCGCTTCCTGACGGGTCAGCTTCTTATCGGGAGAGAATTGTCCTGCCGCAGTCCCCTTGATCAGCCCAAGCTTCGCCGCATGAGAGATTTTGGCTTGATCAATGTCACTGAACGGACTGTCTATCCCCTGCATTTTATAACCTGATTTATATTTATACAGATTAAAGGCGATATAGGTAAACTCCTTGCGGCTGATTTGGCTTGCATGATTGCTGCCTTCAAGACCATCCAACAGTGAATATTCGCTAAGCTTCAGATAATCCTCCTTAGCCCAAGGGCTGATCTGAACCGAATTCTCTGTTGGGCTGGTTGGCTGCTCTATCAGTGGTTCGGTTCCCGATTTGGCCTTGAAGAACTGAGTATCATACGAGAGCGAGAGAGGCTGCCCGCTTCCCTTGCCGTAAAGTCCTGTCACTTCAACATGGAACTGATCCTCCGCCTGGTATTCCATTGGTAAATCCGGACGGAAAATAATGCAGTAAGGAATCCCGTAGCCACCTTTATCCACGGTAAAATACTTGCCGACTTTATCCTGGTCCTCCGCACTGAAACTCCATACCTTGCCATCGGATTGGCGGGTCATTTTAACGGTGACACTGCTTGTTTTTGTATTATCATAAATATCCGGATTCAGCGAGATCGACCACGGGTCCTTCTCATGCCATACTTCAAGCGGGAACTGTCCTGCCGCTGGCCAAGCGATATATTCATAAGCGACTTCTGCTGCTGGCCGAGACTTATCGAAGGAATACATATTGGAATATGCTACTTCGTATGTTTCCGACTGTCCTAACGCAGCGCCAAACATCGTCTTCTTCATACTCGGATTGAGTATCCAGCGTCGATGCCCAACCCGATCGATATTGCCTGTGCTTGAATCGGACATATATATATCCACCACGGCTTCCATGAAATTATCCGCCCCATAAGCGATGTTGCTGCTCTTGGCTCCGTTGGCTCCAAGGCTGTACAGAATCGCGCTCATTCCTTGAGGTTGTGCTGGATAATGATTTAATTCCCCATGTATAGCATTGAGCAATGCGGCTGCCTGCTGCTGATCGCCGAGCGTAAGATCCGCTTCGATGTCATCCGGAAGACCAGCCAAATAACGAACCCAGTTTACTGCCTTAACGCCTTCCGATATGTATGCTTCCCGCAGCTTCCCCGGGGAATAAGGAGAATTTATGCTGGGCTTCTCTTCATAAGCTTCTTCCCATAGGTAATCTTCATCAGTCCGTACGGACACATATTCCTTCATCTTCTGCACAATCTCCGCACGCGTATGCTGCTGCACATGTTCATTAACATCATGCTTGGCATAAGCGGCGTTTGCAGACAGCATCGTGGTCATAATTACAGCGGCAGCTACGGCAAACGTCACGATGCCCCTTGTTCCCTTGAGCGGCTTCGCCCACTGCTGCCTGGATGTACTCCTCTTGTTCATTTCTCTAACCTCTCTCCCTGATGGAAATCATATTTCTTTCTTCTTTATGTCGGTTGGAATGAACAAAATTTGAAGTAAAAAAGGCATAGTCCCCTTCTCAATGGCGAGAATTGGGACTATGCCTCTATTAAAATGACGGTGAATAAGTCTACGCCAGCTTCACTAAATGATACTTCTTCTTCCCTTTACGGATAATGATGAAGCGGCCTTCAATAGCTTGATCTGCGCTAACTTCGAACTCAAGCTCGCCGATGCGGTCTCCGTTCAGGGTAATAGCACCGCTCGTAATATCCTCACGCGCTTGGCGCTTGGAGGGCTCGATACCAACATCCACAAGCCAATCGACGATATTTTTGGATTCCTTGGCTGCTTCAAAGGTTGGCATTTCCTTGAAGCCTTGTTCAATCTCATCCGCCGTCAGCGATTTAATATCTCCGCTGAACAGCGCCGCTGTGATCCGTTGAGCTTGAGCCAGCATTTCCTCGCCATGCACAAATCTTGTCATCTCTTCCGCAAGCGTAATTTGAGCCTCGCGTTTATGCGGCTCGGTTTGTACCTTCTCGGCCAGACTCTCAATCGTCTCCCTGTCCAGGAAAGTGAAGTACTTCAGGTATTTCACTACGTCGCGGTCATCGGTATTTGCCCAGAACTGGTAGAATTCGTACGGCGTCGTCTTCTTCGGATCGAGCCAGATCGCGCCGCCGGCCGTCTTGCCGAACTTCGTGCCGTCAGCCTTCAGCATTAGCGGGATCGTCAAGCCGAATGCTTTTGCCTCAGAACCTTCTTTTTTGCGAATCAGGTCCAAACCACTAGTGATATTTCCCCATTGATCGGAGCCACCGATTTGCAGCTGCACGTCTTCATTCTGGTAGAGGTGCAGGAAGTCCATGGACTGCAAAATTTGATAGGAGAACTCGGTAAAGGAGATCCCGCTCTCCAGGCGGCTGGCTACGATATCCTTGGCAAGCATCGTATTGATGCTGAAGTTCTTCCCGAAGTCACGCAGGAAATCAATGACGTTCAAATCATGCGTCCAATCGTAGTTATTGACCATGCGCAGTTGGTTGTCCCCATCCGTCAGGAACAGTTTCTTCATTTGCGCGGTTAATGATTCTACATTCGCCTGCACCTGCTCCATCGTCTGCAGAGTCCGCTCCGTCTGGCGTCCGCTTGGATCGCCGATCGTTCCTGTCGCTCCACCGATCAGAATAACCGGGTTATGGCCTGCCAATTGAAATCTTTTTAACATCATAAAAGGAATCAAATGCCCGATATGCATACTGTCTCCAGTCGGGTCAACCCCGCAGTACAAGGAGATCGCCTTCTCTTCAGTCAGCTTGCGAAGCCCTTCCGCATCCGTCTGTTGATTAATCGCATCGCGCCATTGTAGTTCATCAATAATGTTCATGTTCATGTTCCGCCTCTCCTATTAACTCTTATTCTATGAAGCTAGATATACGCAACCTCAGCACCAACTAAAAAATCGCCCCCAGTCTGCACCAGCAGATCCAGGGACGATTGAATAACCGTGTTACCACCCAATTTGTATGAGAGCCTATAACCTCATCATACCACTCACAGCTATGTATCGTTAGCTATTCCGCTTGGCATTACCCAAGATACTCCAGAGTGTAATTCGCCGGTTAAACAGTATGCTGCCAGGTTCCATCAACCCCTGGCTTTCTGAGAACAGTGACTGCCGCTACTTCGCTCTTTCCACGTATATCAAATATAGATTTATGAAAAATTATATTGAATTCAGCGAAAGTTGTCAAATTATCCCCCTTTTAATATTATCCATTCAAAAACCTGTTGATAAAAAGAGGGACAGGAAGAAAAATATAGAATTTTGTATTATATTAGTAAAAAAAGGGATGAAAGGAGTCCGGATTTGATGCTCAATCGAACCCAAAGGAACTTTAGAGCACAAATGATGAACATACAGAGAGAAGAAAATAAGAAGAAAACTATGTTCTACAGTTACATAGAAGACAAGCATATAACCGGTTATTACGGAGACGCAACCGAAACCGAAATATCTCAGAAACCAGGAATAGCCTTTAGAGTAGTTCGATTTTTTTTGTTTTTGGTCTTTTTAGCAGAGGTGCTTTTTACGTTCCTCGCAATAGCTGTCGTGGAAGAAATAAAACTTGAAATAGGGTTCACATGCTCTACTATCATATTGTTTACTCTTTTTATTTTTAGTTTAATCTCCCCAAGACTTGTATTTATGAACTCGCGTTTTGTTTCGTCTATGTTATTTGGCTTTTTAACTCTCGTTTTTTTCGTTTTTACGTTGCTTATGGCGATTCTGTATCAACCTTAACCGCATAAACTAAGGCTCCTTGGAAGGGAGCCTTGTATTGAGTTCAGCGAAAGTTTTCAAAATTCATGGGAAGGCTGTTCCGCATTCCTGTACTGCTTAGGAGTCATGCCGGTAAATTTTTTGAACACTTTAATAAAATAGCTCTGGTCATGAAAATTAAGCCAGGCGCAAATATCCGATATCGGATATGGGGTAAGCGTCAACAGCTTCATCGCTTCATGGATTCTCTCTTGTTGAATGTATTCACTTAGCGAGATGTCTACCTTATTCTTGAACAAACTGGATAAATAGTTCGGACTTAGGAAGCTTAGCCCGGACAACTGCTCCAGCGTAATATCTTCATAAAGATGATCACTGATATAGTGCTGACAGGCCTGTATTGGGGCAGAGTATCGCTGCTCGTTCAGATTTGCTACACGATGGGTGAATTCGGTCACGGCCTCTTCCATAACAGCATTTATCCCCGAAATCTGCTCCTCTTCCTCCAACTGCTGAATGTAGAAATCATTTAACGTTAACGCGGTCTCCTCATTGAGGCCTCCTTCAATCGCTGCCCGGCAGATTAAAGCTATGCCAATAATCATAATATTCTTTTCACTTCTAAGCTGGCTTCGCCTCGATAACGTACCTAACTCCTTTTCACCAATAATCGTGGAATGGGATAAATCTCTGATTTTATCAAGCCTTCCCCTCCTGACATAATCAAGCAGCACTCTCTCGTAATACAGGTTGGAATGAAAGATCAGGTTTCTTCTCCCGCTTGAAATTTCAAGATCGGGCTCCGTTTTAGGCTCCATCTCGGGAATGACGTCGTGGCTCATCTTAACGACAAAGGAGGGCTGCAGTTGTACCTGATAGAGCATATAGTATGCCAGCAGGCTAATGGAGAGCAAATGTTCATATCCTACGGCCGGGAATGATTGATAGAACTCGATTAGAAGTCGGATATTAGTGAATCCCTGCTGCGAAAGCTCATTGATGATGTCCACATTCGTACTGTCCAGCTCACTTTTTAGGCAGGGACCCACCACGATTTTTGCCGCTGCCTGCGCTTGATTCTCCAGGTTAATGTAGAAGAACTGCAAATAACTTAGCGTGAAAAAAATCGGACAGTCGCTCTGTTGCTGGGACAAGCAGCCCTTAATTCGGTCTTTCAGCGGTAAATAATACGGACTTCTTTGCATGTTGCCCGCCACATATTCGGCTTTGAATTCCCCTTCACTGACATAAAAGACTGATAGCCCATGGGCTTGATGAAGATGCTGACAAATATAGTTAACTTCTTCGCATGAGAGCGGCTGCATAGGTTTCTCCTTGATGATAATGATTATTAAAGGATAGTCCATTTAATGTGAAAATAATACTATTAATCGTAGAAAAACACAATAATTATAGTTAAATAATAAATATAATTAAATTGAATTAAATTCATTCTAATTTTAGGAGGAATCAAGGATGGAACTTGCCAATAAAATTGTGATTGTTACTGGAGCCGGAAGCGGTATCGGAAGAGCCAGCAGTTTGAAAATGGCTCGCGAGGGAGCTAAATTGGTACTCGTTGATTTTAATAAAACGACCGGTGAAGAAACATTACAGCTGGTTCAGGCACAAGGGGGCGAAGGGATCTTTGTCCAAGCTGACGTCTCCAAGAGCGAGGATGTACAGCGCTATGTCAATACAGCAGTTGAAACTTATGGCCGGATCGATGCATTCTTTAACAATGCCGGAGTTATCCAGAAATTCTCCCTTCTGACTGACATTGAAGAAGCTGAATTTGATCGCGTCGTCGCAATCAATTTGAAGGGCGTATTCCTTGGTTTGAAATATGTACTTAAGGTAATGGAGAAGCAGGGAAGCGGTTCGATCATCAATACAGCGTCAACCGCCGGCGTCCGCAGCGAACATAGTGTAGCCGCCTATTCCGCTACCAAGCACGCCGTCATTGGTCTTACTCAAGGCGCAGCTCTGGAGTATGTGAAGAAAGGCATTCGCGTCAACGCAATTTGCCCTGGCGGCGTGGAAACTACCTTGACCAAGAGCGTGGGAGAGCAGTTCATGACGAGCGGATATGTTCCGGAGGAAGTTGGCAACATGCGTATCGGCCGTTACGCACAGCCTGAGGAAATGGCCGAAGTTGTCTCCTTCCTGGCCTCTGATCGCTCCAGTTACATGGTTGGATCCGTTGTTCTTGTGGATGGCGGCTTGACCTTGTAATTAGTGAGAGGGACAAGCAACGTAGAATAAATAAGCCAGCCATATCAAAATGAAATGGAGTCGTCTCAGGAAGTTGATGTTCCGACCTGGAGACGACCCTTTTCATTTTGGCTTGATCACTCGGACATTTTTGACCGCATAATAAGTGCGATTACTACAGCCAGCTATTTGAACAACCCATTATCATTACCGATGCTGCTCATAGCGATTCGCTTCGCTAATCTGCTTAATCGCTTCTATCTCTTCTTGTGTCAGATGCGGAGTACGAGCTGCAGCAATATTGGCCAGCAATTGCTCCCGCGAGCTTGCACCCGGAATCACTGTCGCGACTGCAGGATGGCTGAGTGAATAACGAATCGCAAGCTCTGTCATCGTTCTATTACTTTCTCGGGCTACGGCACTTAGCTGTGTACGAAGCTTAATAATTTCTTCTGGCGAATAGTTCAAATAGCCTTTAGTGATCTCACGTTCAGCAGCAAGTGCCCCGCTAGCCAGTGGCCCTCTGGCAATAACGCCGATCCCCTTCTCATGCAGAAGCGGCAACACCTCTTCCTCGGGACGTCGATCAAGAATACTGAATTGATTCAGCACGCTGACCATTGATGATCGTTTTGCATACTCCCGAATCACATTGGGTCGAATAGAAGAAATCCCATAGTAACGTATTAAGCCCTCCTGCTTCAGCTCCTCAAATGCCTCGATCGTCTCATCGATAGGATCCTCGATTGTTCCCCCATGCAGCTGATACAGATCCAGATAATCGGTTTGCAATCGATGCAGGCTATCCTTAATGGCAGATTTGATATAAGCCTTGCTCGGGTCCCAGACCCATCCTTCCCTTCCTTCGATCCGCCGATTGCCAGCTTTGCTGGCAAGAATTACGCGATCACGTCTTCCCTGAATTGCCTTGCCTACCAGTTCTTCATTGCGCCCATTATCGTATAAATCCGCCGTATCCAGAAAATTAACACCTTGATCAAGCGCTTCATGGATAATCCCGATGGCTTTGTGTTCCTCTGTCCCCAGAGACATACAGCCAAGGCCGATTTCGCTAATGAATAGATCAGAGGAGCCAAGTTGATGGAGTCTCATCGATTATCTAATCCTTTCCCTAATTCTGTAATAACTTATTATACCTTAATTCGCCTACCCTCGTTGATAGATAGAAAAACATAAAGAAGCCTCTCATAAATAGTACAATTCATGAGGGGCCTCCGCAAAAATTTTACGTCGTTAAGAAAACTTCTAACTCATTTTACCTACAACCTTAACTCTTAATCGTGTTGCATTTTCCGGATGATAGGCAAGCGGAGTCTCTTCCACTTCAACCAATTTTATCGTAGCGAAATCGGCTCCTGCGATGACCGCTTGCTTCACTGCTTTTTCCTCAGCATCCTTAAGCGACTCCTCTCGCGGTGCCCGCGAATAAATATAGATCTGCTCGTATTGTCCGCTAATCTGAGAGATCGATGCGCCGATGGCATTCGCAACTCCGCCGTTCTCCACTTTCACGATCTCCGCTACTCCTGGAATCTCATCCGGAATAATTACGCTGCCGCCGCCTACGAGTACGATCTGCACATCTTCGGAAGAAGTTTTCATCTTATCGATCGCTTTGGCAATGATCGAAGAAATTACCGATTGAACTTGTTTCGCAAACCCTTCATCGATATGACTGACCAAACTCTTGTCTCCCATATCTGCTAGTCCGAGGCGAACCGCGATGTCCGTCGCAGTCATGGTGTTCCCACCAAATACAAGCGCTTCTTCTCCGATCCTGTAGCCTACACTATCTGGGCCAACCGTTATTTGTCCACCCTCTAAACGCACAATGCTTCCACCGCCAAGCCCCACCGAGATGATATCCGGCATTCTGAAATTGGTGCGAATATCGCCTATTTCTACCGCTACAGAGGATTCTCTTGGAAATCCATCCTGCAAAACACCGATATCCGATGTCGTACCACCTACGTCGATAACCATCGTATCCTTAATATTTGCCAAATAGGAAGCTCCCCGAATACTATTCGTTGGCCCGCAAGCAATCGTAAGAATCGGGAATTGCTTGGCATATTCAATCGACATGAGCGTACCGTCATTTTGGCATAGGTACACTTCAACATCCTTGATCCCTTCCGCTTCTAACGCATTAGCAAAACCTGTGGCGGTAGTTTCGATAACATGGCATAAAGCCGCGTTCAGAATCGTTGCATTCTCCCTTTCAATCAGACCAACAGATCCGATCAGGGATGAGCAGGAAACCTTGTAGTTTTCCCCATATGCTTCCCAGATGAAGTCACGTACCTTGAGCTCCTGATCATTTTTGATAGAGGAGAATACACCGATAATCGCAATAGCCTCTACTTTATCACGCCACTTCGCAAGCAGCTCATTAATCTCTTGCTTGTCGATCTCACCAAGCAATTGACCATCATACTCATAGCCACCCTGAACCAGAGCATAGTTGCCGGTTAGTTTTTCTACCATATCTTGCGGCCAAGCCGTATATGGAGGAACAGAAGCGGTAGCGGGGAAACCCAAGCGAATTACACCAACTTTGGCCAACTTCTTCCGTTCAACGATCGCATTGGTGCACTGTGTTGTCCCAAGCATGGCATGCGTGATTTTTGTCTTATCAACCTTCGCTTCCTGCAATACTTTTCGCAGCGACGTCACAATCCCTGTCTTTATATCCAGTGTCGTTGGCGATTTCACGCTATGGATTAACCGGTTATGCTCGTCCAGAATAATAGCATCTGTATTCGTGCCGCCTACATCTATTCCAATTCTATACATGGCTAGCCACCGCCTTGCTTATCAGTTCTTCAATCGGCGCATATTCGTAATCATACCCGAAGTATCTCGGTCCCACCGTCTTAATCCCCATTTCGGTTCTCCACTTGGGATGCGCTGGCAACCCGATAACGCGGACGCGTTTTCCATATTTCAAGCTCTCCGTTGTTACGGGCAGCAAGGTTTCGTAGTCAACCAAACAGATTAAATCCGGCGTCATCGCTACAACCTGACCGTTCTTCTCGGCGAGCAGGTTTTCATTCTGAAAATAAACTTTCATCTGCTCGTCTTTGTTCATCTCAATGCCTTCCAGGTTCATTTTGCCAAAATTAAAGCCGCCCTTCGTTTCCCGAATGACATCAGTTATTTTCCCCTGGAACAACTCATATCCGGAGGTCAGGCTTAAAAGCTGCTCAAGCTTGTCTTTGGCATCTCTATTTTTGGCAGAAATGATCTCTCCGATCTGCTCTGATAAAGTCACGATGTGATGGACACCGCTTTTCTTGATCTGGGCTCCCGTCGTTGGATACAGGCTTACTAAAGCACTGGCCCCCATCTCCACTGTTGCTGTACGCGCCAACCGTTCCGTCCATTTATTGTCGATTGTTTCGAAAATACCGATGTTCCCTTTCTCATCTGTAATTGCGATCGGTGCAGCCGAAATGCCGTCGAGGTTGAACGTCACCATTTGCAACTCGGGAAATGCTCTGCCCATGCCATCGCAATCAATCAGCGGTAGATTCAACTGTGCTGCAACGACGATCGGAATCATAGAATTAACTCCGCCCGCCTCCATCGGAAAGGTGCCTGAAATTTTCCCTCTGCCCAAATACTTGGCCAGCTTCTGAAACACCTTGACAAATTCGTCGCCTTTCGGGAATTTCTCTATCAATACGGAGGGCGCGCCCATCATCGCAGACGGAATGAAGAAGTCTTCATCTTCAATTTCATCCACAGAGTAAAGCTTTACAGGTCCGTTTTTTTCTATGGCTGAAAGAGCCATAAGTTTGCCGATATAAGGGTCTCCGCCACCCCCTGTTCCTAAGAATGCAGCGCCGACGGCAATATTCTCAATCGCTTGTTGATCTAAATATCTCATTTAATTTCCCTCCAATAGGACTGACTTTCTGGCCATGATCCGGTAGCAAACCACATACAGAACAAAAGAAATAACGATGCCGATCAATGGCTGATTCGATACTTGGGGCAAGCTTGGGAAGAAGGACAGCACAACGGGCAGGCAAGCAATGATGGAACCGATCAGCCAGGAGATCACTCCCAGACGATTAACCCCCTCTGTTTCCTTCCAACGATTCTTATCCCCCTTGTTCATAACCCAATAAGAAGCGATCATAACCCCTGCTACTGGCGGAACCATTGCTGACAAGACCGACATAACGGGCGTAAAATAATTCAAAATTCCGATTACCGCAAGCACCGTCCCAATGAGTCCCGCCACTCCTACTGCCCATTTCTCCTTATCCTTGGAAATATGCAATACGTTGGTAAGGGCAAATCCACCTGAAATAGCATTAACCATGTTTGTTTTCCATGTAGCCAGGATTAATACTACACCCCCAATAAAAGGCGTCGTAATATTTATAAAGACAGCTGCAATATCACTAGTCTGATAAGCAAAAGATAGAATTGCGCCCACACTAATCATCAATACCCCAGAGGGGACAATACCGATTAATGCTGCCTTCAATACATCGGAACGTTTTCTCGAAAATTGCGAATAATCGCCTGCAATAACGGCCCCTAAGGCAAATGAGCCTATTGTTACAGCTAGTCCATCCATGAAGTTCATTTGCTTCTCAGGCCGGTAGCTCCAAATATGATGAACGGAATCCATCGTGAACGCTTGGATTAAGCCATAGATACAGATCACAATAAGTAGAGGCACTGCTATATAGCTAAGTACTCGAAGTACTTTAATCCCGTACATCGCTGAAAAGACCATAACCAGACCACTAATTAATGAAGCCAGGGGAACTGGGATCGTCATTCCATACCCCGCGAGCAGATTAGCCAGCGCTGCCCCGCATACATTAGCCTGAATCCCGAACCACCCGAGGCAAGCAATGGCGAGAATAATGGATAAAATGGTGCGCGAGCCCTGTTTGCCAAATACCTGAGCTGCGACTTGAACGGTTGATTTACCAAGATCCGTGCTCTGAATGCCCTGAAGAATCATCAGGACAACGATGATGGAATAACCCAAAAAGGCGATCCATAGTGTTTTGGATAAACCCATCCCTGCGATCAGCGTATTCCCCACCAGGAGGCCTGGTATACTGATGACCGCTCCGGCCCAAACCATCCCCAGGGTGAACCAAGATTGATGCTCCCCGTCCTTTCTCATATCATTTCTCCCCCTCATTAAGTGAATTTTTCTTATTATAGAAGGTTTCATAGCATTACGTCTTTTGCTAAAACCCAAAAAAAATCCGCAATTTTTGTCCTTTTGACAAAAGTTACGGATTCAACTAGCTGTGTATCAGCCGATAAATCATACAAGCAATGCAAACATCATAAAATTCGGAATTCACCGTTACATCATAACCAATTAATTCGCTGATCTTTTTAATCCGATATTTCACTGTGTTTTTATGCACGAACAGCATTTTTCCACAGGCATCATAATTCCCTTTGGCATCTAGCAAAAAGGTCATAAGCGTCTTAAGCGAATCCGGATCGCCGAGAATGGGATCAATAACCGCCAGCCATTCCTCAAGGACTTCCTCGCCTTGTGCGCTCAGATCGATCGCCTGTTTCATCGAACGCATCTCAGCAGCCGTATATAATTTACGATGCTCATAAATCAGATGGACCTTCCGTCCCACACTGTTGACCAGCCGGTACATACGCCGAACATCTTGCGTATTTCTCATTCTGGGGGCATAGACCATTTCGGATATAAGCGAGGAAGAATTCGTTGTATCGATATATTCGGCTGCAATCTCATACTCATTGTACTTGCAAGAGCAATTTCCCATAAGCGCAATGATACAATGATCGACGGTTTGGATTACCGCTGTTTTGTAATAGTTGAACAAATACTCTTCCAGCTCTTCGCGAATCTGATTTTCTTTTGTCAAATCCTGAATAAATACGAGCCACATCATCTGAATGGAAGCGACATCGATATGGAGAAGATGAGCCAGCCTTCGCATTTTATCGCTCTCATCATTAATAATCGCTTTTACCAGGGCGTATTCGCTGACCTCGTTGTGCTTATCCCCCCACAGGTTGATGGCCACCTGTACAACCTCGCTGATTTTATCGATGGTCTTCGCGGGTAATTTTGAATTCTCTTTAATTAGAAATAGATACAATACTTCTCCGTTTTTTTGATGAACACTTTTGTATTCCACATAGCAATCGCAATTAGGTTCTGCTTGTTCCTTCACGCCATTTAATAAATAGGGAGCATAGACATCTATAAGATGAGCCACATCTAACGATGAATTACGAGGCCACATCACTTGATTCATAATTTCCATATGCGTATTCGTCAGGATGATGTTCGCCTTCAGCCGATCAGACAAAAATTTAAGTGTAATTTCAACGCTTCGTGAGTGCTCTGGCAGCAAGGACACTTTCTCTAATGCTTCGTTCACAAAATTATCGTTGATCGTCTGATTGTTCAGAACAATCGCTTCCATCACTTCATAGATCACTTCATTATAGCGAAGTGAAAAGTCATTTTCAGGCATGCAAATGATGATGAAATTTTTGGACGCTGCTAATTGCAGCACCTCTTCGGGTACTTCGGGAATGATGATTCCCACATAATATAGAATCAGTCCGACTTCACCGAGCCCATACAAATACTCAACCGCTTCACACTGCTTCTCTATACTATCTTTAATGGAGTAAAAAGAACTGATCACCATCTCTTCCGCATACCACTCTTCTTGAACCGAATTGACGATCCGGGAGGAATAATCCGCGTTTGAAACCTCCAGTACGGATAAAGAGGAAATGGTACGGTGAAGATTACTCTTTCCAGTCAGTACCTTTGCTCCTCGAAAGGAAGGCAATTGCAGCATATCTTTTACAGTTATCCCATGTTACTCACCACTTCTTCCAGGTTATCCAAAGTTATTTCACGAAATGAATTACCGATCAATATATCAAATTAAAAGCAACATGTAAATTCAGATTTTATCACCCTTTAGACCACCTGTTAGGCAGCTCCTATTCAACAGCATAAAAACTATTATGTTCCTTTTATTGATCCGCTATACATTCAACTCTAGTAAATTAGCCTTATATTAATTCCAGTAAATGGATTGACTTAATAGGTATATTATCTTATACTCGCAACTAATCACTAGACTTTCTACTTATTAACAGATGAATGGGAGACGTGAGGTATTGATTAAGTCACCAGTTTCAAAGGCTACTCCATTGAAAAGAGCTCTATTCTTCCTATGTTTGTTACTAGTAGCCTCTTTTTTTGAAGCACCGCAATCTGCTAAGGCATCTACAACTATCGTAAATCCTAACCAAATCTATTCTTATTCCATTATGCAAAGAGATATTAAAAAACTCGCAGATGCCTACCCTGATCTAATAGCTTATGAAACAATAGGACAGACGAAATATGGCCGGGAGTTATGGGCTGTCAAATTAGGCCGGGGTAAATCCGTCTTATTTCTTAATGGATCTCATCATGCCAGAGAATGGATAACGACAACTCTTTTAATGAAAATGATTGATACCTATGCTGCTGCCTACGATAACAATACAACAATCTCAAAATATAACGTACGCGAATTGCTGGATCACGTAAGCATTTGGTTTGTTCCGATGGTTAATCCGGATGGTGTGACCCTATCACAGCAAGGAACCGCAGGTCTGCCAGCCAATCTGGCGAAAACCTTAAAGCAATACAATGGCAACAGCGCTAACTTTAATCGCTGGAAAGCCAATATGCAGGGGATCGATCTGAATCGCCAATACCCGGCCCAATGGAACACTATTAAAAATTCCAAAGCGTATCCTTGGCACCAAAATTATAAAGGCACTCAGCCGGCTCAAGCTCTAGAAGTACAAAGTATGATGAATTTTACATACAAGATCGACCCTGAACTTACAATTTCCTATCATAGCTCGGGACAAATCCTATTTTGGCACTTCAACACGCTTAGTAAAAATCTATCTAGAGATAAAGCTATTGCTGCGGAGATAAGCAAGCTTACAGGATATTCTCTGGTTCAGCCTGAGAAAAACCCTTCCGGCGGAGGCTATAAAGACTGGTTCATCCAAGAGTTTGGCCGCCCTGGCTATACGATCGAGGTGGCAGAATATGCTGGAGAACGAAGCGTACCATTAAGTGCTTTTAATGGAATCTGGTCCGAAAATAAAGAAGTTCCGTTATTTACAGCGCAAAAATCCTATAATCTTTGGCTGGAAAAGCAAAAGGTTCAATATCTCCGGCAATCTATGAGTCTATTAGCGGAAACTAAATTGTATAGCAAGATTGGAGCTGCAGACAGCATATCCAATCTGAAGCCACAACAGGTTGAAGTGACAGCTCAGAAGGGCGACTGGTATCAGGTGGTTAGCAACCAGGGGACTGGTTGGGTTCAACCGTCACCAGGTAAGCTAGCCGTTGTTGAGGATATGAATGCCACCGCCGATCTTAAGGATAACGCTTATACCTATAAATATCCGGATGCTTTTTCCCCTAAGGGTTCCACTCTGAGTCCACAAACCGTTCAGGTCATTGGGCGTTGGTCCGATTGGCTCCTTATCAATACTAACAATGGCAACTGGTGGATTGACGGTCGCCATATAGAGCTAAATCCGACTCCTGAGGAAGCCGCTCCTGAGGATGTCCCTGAAGTAGTGCCTGAAACGGCACCTGGCGCAGTACCTTACGTAACACCTGAAGTAGCACCAGAAACAGAAGTTCCGGCCGCCTGATGCTGAGGTCGATGAGATCCAAATGGTTACCCATGCAAAAAATAGCTATAGCAACTTCCATTTGATATTTTCATTTGATAATAAAGAAGCCTCTCGTCAGTCCCAATGAACTGATGAGAGGCTTCCTTTTATAGCGAGCATATTGCACTGTTTAGTCAGACAAACACTTAGGTGTCGAAGGGATGGCTCCCCTGATTACATCATACCGCCCATTCCACCCATGCCGCCCATGTCAGGCATAGCTGGCTTTTCTGGTTCTGGCTTATCAGCCACTACCGCTTCAGTAGTCAGGAACAAGCCTGCTACGGATGCTGCATATTGCAGTGCGGAACGCGTTACCTTCGCAGGGTCAACGATACCTGCGTCGCACATGTTCACCCATTCGCCTGTAGCTGCGTTGTAACCTACGCCTGTAAGCCCGGTATCAACTCTAATATTCTTCATCATTAAGTCGCTAAAAATTGCATATCCACTATCATTTGTTAATACCAGCGTATTTCTAACTAATTGTCCCTCATCACGGCTAAGAATAACTTTGATTGATCGACCTTCAACTGGATTACCTAAATGATCCACTATAGAACCTGGAATGCCTGCCCGGTCGGCAGTGGCGTACTCACCGTCCAAGCATTAACGTTTGAGGTTAACGGCTGATTCACCTCGCCGGAATCCACCACCACAGCTCCGCTCGCATCCAGTACCTGTACTTGGTACATCGCAAAGTTCGTTAAGGCTGCATCCTCTTGCGTCCAGCGGATTACCGGATTGCTCACATTGCTCTCTTCCGGCGCGCTTTGGCTGCCCAGCGGATACGTTAACGTCACCTGTACCAACGCCGGGGTGGCGTGCGCTACGGTCGTTCCATCCCCCAGTTGTCCGAAGGTGTTCACGCTCCCCCACGCATACACACTTCCATCTACTTTCGACGCTACCGTGTAGTTCGTCCCTACTGCCACCGCATCAATCTCGCTTAATTCCGCGACTTGAACCGGCGCTCCATTCGTCCAGTTCCATACGCTTCCATCTCCGGTGATTGCATAGTTGCTGCTTCCTCCGGCAATGCCACGGATCCTGCTTAGCCCGCTCACCGGTGTTAACGTGGCGTAATTTTCTCCCCATACTGCCACGCTTCCGTCTTTCTTCAGCGCCAAGCCATAATTTGACCCTTTCGCTGTTGCGATGCTCGCAATATTCGTGAATCCACTCAGTTGTACGGATTGGTATTTATTCCCACTCGCTCCCGGTATTCTATTGCTGCCGCTTATTCCCCAGCCCCATACCGTGCCCGCACTTGTTAACGCATAGGCGTAGCCATCTCCAGCCGCCAGTTCACTGACTCCTTAGGCCTACCACCTGTACCGAAATGTAAATTCGGTATCAGTAGTGCTACCGACAAATACAGAATCTTGATAAACATCATAACTAGTAACTTCTACATTATCAGTAGAAGGGGACCAAGATATTTTAATTTGATTATAATTATATGATAAAATCTCAAAACCATCGGGTGCTGTTGGGCTCGTCTTATCAACTTTGGCATACCCTACAACTTCTTCACTTAAATTGAAAACATTATCTACTGCTCTAGCATAGACTTTGTGTAGTCCTTCTGTATCAATAATAATGGGGGCGGTATAGTCCTTCCACTCACCATCTTGTCCTATTTTGTATTGGTATTTTTGAAATCCACTATCTGCATCCTGTGAATCAGATAAAGTAATACTTACAAATTGATTGGTCCATTTCAGAGGGACAACTGTCATCGTAGGCTTGGTTGGATTCGTGGTGTCTACTTTTACAGTCTCTATTAGTATCTCTGAATCGTTCCTATTTTTATCTCTTACAAAAGATTTGAATTTATAAATCCCGGTGTCTGGTAAAGGAATAGGTCCCGTATACTCTTTATACTCGGAGTCGTTTAAATCATAGAAAATCTTGTAAACACCAAACTCACTATCCTCTCCTAAAATATTGTAGTATACATCTTTACCATACCATTCGTTAACGCCTTTTACTCCGTCAACTCTAGAAGTAATAGTTGGTATCGTCTCATCTAAAATATCTTCTCTACTTAATTCAACAGAAGGTAATAGACTACGATCAATAACTCCATCCCCGTCATCATCAATATGAAGTGTAATTTGTCCATCTCTATTCGTTTCTGAAGTCAATACTGATTTTGGAGTTATTCTTATGGCATCGAATCTAACCGTTTTGTCCTCTATCTCATCCTCATTTGTCCACGCTAACGTATAAACTAAATAACCATATCCTGTTCCCTTCATTTTAACAGTATAATTATCTGCATCTAGAGTTATAAATCTATTATCACCATCGCTGTAATAATTACCGTATGGAATGTTTTGATCAAAGTCTTCTCCATTTATTCCAATATGATTGCCTAATGCATCATTAACATGTAATTCAACTGGCCCTTCACTTTGAAGAGATACGGAAGCAACACTTATTTTCTTTTTACTAATCTTTGGGGCTAGTTCATTCGGTTTGCCATTTAGAATATTTAAAACTTGCATTTGTACATTTGGATTACTTACAAGAGCTGTATGACCTTCTCTGATATAATACGTCCTACTAGGATCTAATTTGTCACCTACTGTGGCACTATTTCTAGGTACGGTACCATCACCTTTTTTGTAGGTTATTTTATCGATACTCGGAAGTCCAGAGTCTACACCAACCATTGTTAAATTACTTATGGAATCTATTCCATCACCGATAATATAATATGAATTCACTGAACTAAGATTTTTTAAGATATTTAAACTATTATGAAAAGAATCTGATCGATCTATCATATTATTATTTGACCAAGCTGTACTCTTTAGAAACTTTTTTTGTTTCATCGTAATTTAAAGTAACGGATTCTGAACGACCAAACCAAGGTAAACCAACGTATGATTTCTTAGTAACATATGTCGTAGCATTATAATCAAAATAATTTTTTGA
Organism: Paenibacillus sp. 79R4; assembly: GCF_013393165.1. Lineage (NCBI taxonomy): Bacteria > Bacillati > Bacillota > Bacilli > Caryophanales > Paenibacillaceae > Paenibacillus > Paenibacillus sp. 79R4. The sequence goes on from NZ_QJOT01000003.1 coordinate 439,231, forward strand.
TGGTAAAAGTTGGTATGCTGAATAAATATTCCTCATAACATCTTTGAAAGCGTCGCCAGTAAGAGAGTCTTCAAATGTTCGACCAACAACATGGCCAGTTGTAAATATGTATAATGCTTGTGGAGCCCCCAAATATGGTGTACCAACAGTAACTAACTTATCAATATTCTTACCATAACCTTCATTTATATATTCTGTTGCAAGTAACCCCCCCATGCTATGAGCTACTACGAATATTTTACTACTTGAATGTTTGTTTTTTGCTTCATCATCTATTACTTTTTTTAGCTTTGTTACATTTTGTTTTATATCAAGTCTCCAATCATATCCAAAATTCACAACTTTAAAATTTTTTTGGTAAAATAGGTTTCGAAACTTTTATAATAATCTGATACTGGACCCCCAGGGACTATTGTATCATCAACGCTTTACCCACTTTCATACATCCTTAGCTGATTTATATATTGATTGACAAAAATAGCTTTTGGCAAATTATCGGGTGGAAGCCAAATTTTCTTGCTCCCCAGAGTATAAATCTGTCCCCATAATTCCAGGAATAAATATTATTCGATGTTGATAAACATTAACTGAAACGCTTGCCGAATAGTTTTCTCCATCATTAATATCAATAGGGGATAATACGAATCTATATGTACCATCCTCACTATACTGATTCGATTTTAACTCGAAAAGATCTCCCATGTTTCCGCTATACTTATAATATGTATTATAAAATTGACCATTTCGATAAACATCAATCTTTACTGTATGTGGCTTATCATCAAAATAATAATAAATGGCTATATTCTCTCCAAATTCAACTTCACTTTTATCGGCCCAGACATGCGTACTCCTAACCCCTATCGAATCTAAACTCACATTTTCGCTACTAGCTGTATAAATATTACTTGCAGCTAAAGAAATATTGCTACTAAAAAAAGCTTGTAATAGAATAATACATAAAAAAAATGAAGACAGTTTTTTTCCCATTTTCATTCCTCCAAAAAACGTATTAGTAGCTTTTATTAAGTACCAACTCATATTTTCTGTTTTTAGTATCAATTTCAAATCATTCAAAAAATGATGCTTCTCTCTTTTAAATCCTTACATCACATATACAAATTTATTGCTTAAGATTTATCCCAAGATCCTCACATTTAGAGAAAGGGTAACAGTATTCAATTTCCCGAAATATATTAAACTTAATGCTAATAACCCATTTCTCATCGTAATCATAAAACGAAATAAACATATCCCTATTGAAAGTTTCACTAATAATTTTGTCTATTTCAGTTTTTTGAACCTCTCCCTTCTTGGTCTTTACTACTGCGACGACCCCGCTCCCTTTCTGACTGGTCATTTTCTTACTTATCTCAAAATTAACTTTGTATGGTATTTTCGTTTTTTCTATTGCATCAGTTACCTCCTGGTTCAATTGCTTTTGCACTTGACTTGAAGGTATTTCGAAATAATGCTTTATATGTATTCCAAGTTGCTGAATCTGGGGGCCACTTACAAATAAAATAATGCACAGTAGCACATTCAAGAACAAAAAAGAACCAGAATACCTTCTTTTAAGTATTATTAAGGTTGCTACATAAAATAAAAAAATGGCTACTGTTACAGCCAACCAAAATAGAGCAACTTTCCTATTACTATTCCAAAAGAACATTCCAACAAATGTCCAAAAACAAATGATAGCAATCATGCTACTCCACAGTAACAAAAATAATTTCTTTAGCATTATTCTCCAGCCTTATTAGTTATTTGCTACACTTAGGTAAAAGAAGATTTATAACGAAAAAATGTTGTGGATTACACAGTCGTATATCTTGACATAAGACCTTCTTTTAATATTGAACCTCTTCTCAATTTCAAAATGATATGGTTTTGTACCTCTTATTAGTGAATCTTAAATCCCCCTTCCATAAGATAAGATTACTCAATTTTTGAGAAAAATTACTACTTAACTGTAGTATAATAGATATGAAAGTAGAACATTGTCGTTTTATGGATTAAAATGAAATATATCTGAAAAGCAAACAAAAACCGTCAATAATTTGAAACGATATCTATTAAACCCTCTATTTGAAAGTTAGATAGTTACATTCCATATCCTTCATAAGTTAGACCTTAAGATCATTTTACGATGACCTGATTAGCAATGCCTTAAAGAGAGGTATTTTCCTGATAATATCATTTTTACAAAGTCATTTTTCTCAAATTAAAAAAGGTTGCCATACTTCTTACCCATGACAACCTTAGATCTATTAATTTATGCTATCAGCGTTTCGAGCACATTCAGACTAATCCATACCCCGCTAATATATAACCAAGTAATTACCATTTACCACCTATATATACGTATAACACACTATCCCCTAAAGTTTACAACTTCAAAAACTATAAATAGTATTTTCATTGCTTTTATGCATTGTTATCTCCTTCAGTTTGATATTTGTAACCACACATAGACAAAAGAAGCCTCCTCAAGTTAATTAACTTGCGAAGGCCTCTTTTATCAATAACATAAAGCGTCTCTTACTCGGAAACTCTTGTTTATTTAAGGGTGCTATCCCCTTATTACATCATACCGCCCATTCCACCCATGCCGCCCATGTCAGGAGCAGCTGGTGCAGCCGGTTCCGGCTTATCAGCCACTACCGCTTCAGTAGTCAGGAACAAGCCTGCTACGGATGCTGCATATTGCAGTGCGGAACGCGTTACCTTCGCAGGGTCAACGATACCTGCGTCG
>NZ_QJOT01000045.1:0-407 GCF_013393165.1 Paenibacillus sp. 79R4
TGGAAGTGCAGCAATGTATGGAGCTGACAGGTACTAATCGGTCGAGGGCTTATCCAAAAACATCTAAATATGCAAAATAAGTTTCGTATCCAGTTTTCAGGTGATCAAGCCTGATAGTTAATGTTCCCTGATAGCTCAGTTGGTAGAGCACTCGACTGTTAATCGAGTTGTCACAGGTTCGAGTCCTGTTCGGGGAGCCATTATGGAGAGGTGTCCGAGTTGGCCGAAGGAGCACGATTGGAAATCGTGTAGGCGTCACAAGCGTCTCGAGGGTTCGAATCCCTCTCTCTCCGCCATAATTATTTTGTATGTTATATTTAATGTAAGGCCCGTTGGTCAAGGGGTTAAGACACCTCCCTTTCACGGAGGTAACAGGGGTTCGAATCCCCTACGGGTCACCAAGTATG
>NZ_QJOT01000046.1:0-331 GCF_013393165.1 Paenibacillus sp. 79R4
TGATCTTTTCGTTACTCATACCGGCATTCTCACTTGTATGCAGTCCACCAGTCCTTCCGGTCCAACTTCAATCCGCATACAACGCTCCCCTACCCCTGAATCGACTTCACTCCAGCTTCGAAGTGATGTCTTTAACCCCGAGAGGCATTTGGCCAAAACCTTTGAACTACTCGCTTTGTCGCTTTTGGCAAAATTGTCTCGGTCACCGCCTCAAAGAAGCAGTGAAGTCGATTCAAGCCATAGCTTCGGTGGTGTGTTTAGCCCCGTTACATTTTCGGCGCAGAGTCACTCGACCAGTGAGCTATTACGCACTCTTTAAATGGTGGCTGCT
>NZ_QJOT01000047.1:0-302 GCF_013393165.1 Paenibacillus sp. 79R4
AGACCCGGAATATCAGCAGCAACAGCAGTAACGGCAACATTAGCAGTACCAGTAACATCAGCAATACCGGCAAAGTCAGCAATATCGGCAAGACCAGTAATATCAACAATATCAGCAACATGGGTAAGACCAGCAATACCGGGCACTTCAGGTTTACGAAACTACAGAACGTTATTGGCCTAAAATCAAGGGCATTTTAAATCTAACGAAACTACAGAACGCTATTTACTCAAAAAACAGGCTTTTGGTCGGTTTTTAGCCCAAATAGCGATACACAGTTTCGTTACAATTTTCAGGAGCTC